>NZ_JMIO01000001.1 GCF_000691865.1 Methanoculleus sp. MH98A
ATTGATGCCGGATGCCGGGTGAGCACACAGGTGGACCATGTCTTCGGGAAACGGCCACCGGAACGTCATCCCTGTATCGTATCGGAAAACCGGATCGATATCGCCATTTAATGCCATATTGACCAGCAGAACCGGGAAATTAACGCCGGAGGCGATAGATAGATCGAGAGACCCCCAGAACTTCGGATTGATCTCCATCAACTTGAACACGCCATCCCGGTTGTCTTTCTTAAATTCGACCATGGCTACCCCGTGCCACCGTAGTGATTCGAGCAGTTTCAGGCCGATTCTTTTCACTTCTTCGTCGTAGATGCTCTCCGCACAGGTGCTGGGCCCCCCGGTGACGGGGAATTCCCGTTTTCGCCTGTGCATGAAGTATGCTCTCACCTTGCCATGGTTGAAGAGGCCGAAGAATCCGTACCCCGCTCCCGGAATATATTCCTGCAGCAGATACCCGGTGAGATCGAGGCGCTCAAACTCCTGTGGGGAGTCGATATAGCGGATTTTACCGGATCCGTACGGATCCTTTGCCACGACGGGAAACCCGGTGACATCCTCGACCGACACATATTCACCGGGAACGGGAACATCGAGAGTCGACGCAAACCGGATCGTCTTTTGCTTATTGCACGCAACCTGCATCGGCTCATACTCCGCCACGGGAATCCTGGCGAAAGGGAGCAGTTCCTTCTTATGTCGGGAGATTGCAACAGTGGAGAGATATCCGACCGGAACAAGGACGTCTACCGGGTTTTCCTGGATATAGTTCCCGATGAAGTCGATGAATTGTTCTTCATTGCCGGGATCGGGGCACAGAGTGTTGTCATGGCAGTATCGTGAATAAAATGACACGGCTCCGGGATCGGGCGACATAGCTGTGACACGAAACCCTGCTCGCCCCAGACTTCTCACCGCCCCCAGAGTGTGCGTATACGCGGCGTCGGTGATCAGCACCTTTACCTGTCGATCCATATTCCCCCTTCATTTCCGTGTATACCAACAGCAGGCGGGAACGTTCCCGCAGATCGCCCATGCTCTTCTCCCCTTTCCGTGCAGCAGGATTTAGTCGTGAGCCGATGACGAGGATGTGGCATGCACAACAACGGTCAAAAAGATTTCTGCCGGGCAGGATTTGCACAAGAAATATCTCCTCAAGACGTATCAGGAGTATCTTCCTCTGATAAAGCCCTAAATTCACCGCTCCGGTGCGGCTTCATCGACGATTTAACAGCACACTATACGTCCTCGAACGTCGGATGCGCCGGACTACTCACTCTCGCGGGCGGCACAACTACGCCCGTACGAAGATGCGAGAATTCGCTCCGAACTCCATCGCATACCGGATTTACACGATTAACCCCGGCACAGAACCCATACCCCCGTTGTCCGGGCAGGAACGGGAACCCGGTGAGCCGGGTGCGACCGCACGTGAAAGTGAACAGTATATACTCCCGGAGAGGAAAGGGATGTATGCACCGGATCATCGACTGGAACGAGCTCTGGAAGGCGCTTCACGCGGGCTCGTCCGAACGTGCCGAAAAAGACCGCGATCCTGCCGCCCACTGGGACAAACGCGCCGCCGCCTACCGGCGGATCACCCAGGACGAGAAGAAAGCGACCGAACATGAACTCGCGATCCTGGACGTACGATCCGGCGACACCGTGCTCGATATGGGTGCCGGGACAGGGAGGCTGGCCGTGCCGGTTGCCCGGACCGCCGCCCACGTGACGGCCCTCGACCCCTCGGAGGGCATGCTCTCCGTCCTCCGGGAGCGGATGGCGGAAGAGGGGCTCACGAACTACTCCACGGTCACGATGCGGTGGGAGGATACGGTGATCGGGAAGGATATCGAGCCGCACGACGTCGTCGTCGCGGCGTTCTCGCTCGGGTTCTACGACCTCGCCGCCGCCCTCGAAAAACTCGACGCCGCGGCCCGCCGGGCGGTCTACCTCTTCTGGCACGCGGGAGAGTGGCGGAACCCCGACGAGATGGCGCTCTATAGGGCGGTCTTTGGGGAGGCGGCGACCATGCAGAAGGGCTACCCGGACTACATCTACCCCGTCAACGTCCTCCACGACGCCGGGATCTACCCGAACGTCACGATATACCGTGCCGTCTGGGACGCGGTCTACGACTCCCCCGAAGAGGCCGTCAGGACCTGGGCGGCGATGCACAACCCCGGGATGGAGGACATCGCCCCCGTCAGGGATTACTTCACCCGGGCGCTCCGCAAAAACGAGTCGGGGAAGTACGTCGAGACGACGGTGCGGCCGACCGCGGCGATCTGGTGGGAAAAAACGAACGGTTAGCGAATACACCGTAGCAGCCCGGCAGGATGCAGCCATCCGTTCCGGAGAAGCGCCGTCTCCGGAAAAACAATACTGCTATTGTGATTATGGAGTCCCCTATATCCGACGTCGAGAACCAATATACCTTTTCGTATTCTCGTTCATACCATGACAGGAAAAAGTCTGTCTGGTGCGACCACGGTTGCCGTCGCCGGCATCCTCGTGGCATTCCTGGTGGCGGCCGGGTGTGTCGGCGGCCAGCCGTCCGATTCTTCGGGATCACAACAGATCACGGTAACGGGCTCGACGACGGTGCTGCCCATCGCCGAAAAAGCGAGGGAAGCGTTCGAAGAGAGCCATGCCTCTGCCGGGATCATGGTGAGCGGGGGCGGCTCAAGCGTCGGGATCAAAGCCGTCGGCGAGGGGACCGCGGATATCGGCATGACCTCGCGCGACCTCAAACCCGAAGAGGCCGCGGGTTACCCCGGTATCGTCAGGCACCACGTCGCCGATGACGCGATCCTCCTCATCGTTCACCCGGGAAACACCGTCGACCGCCTCACGCTTGATGAGGTGCGGGGCATCTACAACGGCACCTGCACGAACTGGAACCAGGTGGGCGGCCCTGATACGCAGATCGTCGTCGTCGGGAGAGACAGTGCCTCGGGGACGCGGGAGTTCTTCTCGGAATACGTGCTGGAGAGCGAGGACTTCGTCAAAACGCAGGAGGAGTTCAACTCGAACGGCGGGATCCAGCAGAAGGTATCGCGGACTCCCGGCGCAATCGGCTACGTCGGCCTCGGCTACACCGAAGGCGTGAAGGCGCTCGCGCTGGACGTCGACGGGACCGCCGTCGAGCCCACGCTCGAGAAGATCAAGAGCAAACACTACCCGATCAGCCGGCCGCTCTACATGCTGACGAACGGAGAGCCGGACGGTCTCGCGCGGCAGTACCTCGACTTCATCATGAGCGGGGAAGGCCAGGAGATCGTGGCGAGCGTCGATTACATCCCGGTGCAGGGGTGACCCCGCCTCTCTTTTGATCGACCGGAGCGAACATGAAGAAAGAACAGGCTGCACCGGTTCCGTTCCGGGGCTTCGGGCGGTTCCGGCGACCCGAAGCCGGGATCGATCCCTCCTCTGCCGGGGCAACGAGGCAGCTCGTCGACAAAATCGTCGGCAAACTCCTCTTCCTCGTCGCGCTCTTCGCGATCATCACCGTCTTCTTCATCATCGTCTTCCTGCTCCGCGACGGATACCAGATCGTTCTCGAGACCGGCGTATGGTCATTCTTGACCGGGCCGGACTGGAACCCGGCGGGATACAATCCGGCTTACGGCGCATTGCCGCTCATCGTCGGGACCGTCCTGGTGACGGCGCTCGCGATGGTCATCGCCGTCCCCCTCAGCATCGGTACGGCCATCTACATCGCGGAGATCGCCGGCCCCCGGACACGGGAGGTGATCAAACCGGCCGTCGAACTGCTGGCCGGCATCCCTTCCGTCGTCTACGGGTTCTTCGGCCTGATCCTCCTGACCGACTGGATCCGCATCGCCTTCGACCAGCCGTCGGGATCGAGCTGGCTCGCGGGCTCGATCCTCCTCGCGATCATGGCCATCCCGACGATCACGAGCGTCGCCGAGGACGCCATCGGTTCGGTTCCCCGTGAGTTCAGGGAAGGCAGCCTCGCTCTCGGGGCGACCCACTGGCAGACGATCCGGATGGTCGTCGTGCCCGGTGCGCTCTCCGGTATCGGCGCGGCGATCATCCTCGGGATGGGGCGTGCCATCGGCGAGACGATGGCGGTGCTCATGGTCACGGGGAACGCCGCCGTCATCCCGGACCCGATAACCGACGTCTTTTCTCCCGTGCGGACGCTGACCGGGACGCTTGGAATCGAGATGGGCGAGGTCGCGTTCGGGAGCCTGCACTACCACGCGCTCTTCGGCGTCGCGGTGGTTCTGCTCGTCATCACGCTCGTCGTCAACAGCGCGGCAAGGCTCATCGTCAGCCGGATGCAGGGGACGGCACGGCCCGGGCCGCATCGGGCGCTCACAGCGGTGGCCTCGCGCATAACCCACGCCGCATCGGCGCCGTTCGGGAGAGTCGTCCCCCCGCGGACCTCGCAGCGAGGTGCGTTTCTCCTGATGTCGCTCTCGGTCGCGATCGTGCTCGCGGCACTCGGGGTGATCCTCGCGGAGATCGTCGTCAACGGTGCTGGGGCGATCACCTGGGAGTTCCTGACCGGGACCCCGAGCGACCTCGGGAGAGAAGGCGGGATCTTCCCCGCGATCGCCGGGACGCTCTACCTCGTGGGAGGAGCCCTCGCCATCGCCCTTCCGCTCGGGATCGCGACCGCAGTCTATCTCATCGAGTACACGGGCGACGGGCCGTTGACGCGGAGTATCCGTGCGGCGGTGGACCTGCTGAACGGGACGCCGTCCATCGTCTTCGGGCTGTTCGGGTTTGCCTTCCTCGTCCTCTTCATGGGCTTTGGGGTCTCGATGATCGCCGGGCAGATCACCCTCGGGCTGATGATTCTTCCCACAATCATACGGACGACCGAAGAGTCGCTCCGGTCGATCCCCGGCTCCCTCAGGGAAGGAAGTTACGCTCTCGGGGCGACGAAGTGGCAGACGATCTCGCGGGTCGTCCTCCCCCCGGCGCTCCCCGGGATCCTCACCGGAGCGATCCTCTCCATCGGGCGCGCCGCAGGCGAAACGGCGCCCATCATGTTCACTGCAGTGATCTTCAGCAGCAGACACCTCCCGTCGTCGCTCACGGAGCCGGTGATGGCGCTTCCCTACCACCTCTTCATCCTCACCACGAGCGTCCCGGGGGCGTCCGCGCAGAAGTTCGGGACGGCTTTCGTGCTCCTGCTGCTGGTGCTCTCGATCTATCTCGCCGCAATCCTCGTCCGGCGGCGATACAACCACGCGAAGGTGATGTAGAAATGGACAATTCCACAATTCTCGAGACAAGAGACCTCAACCTCTGGTACGGGCAGAAACACGCCCTCATCGACATCACGGTCCGCATCCCGAAGAAGACGGTCACGGCGCTCATCGGGCCGTCGGGATGCGGGAAGTCGACCCTGCTCCGGTGCTGCAACCGGATGAACGATCTCATCGATTCGTCGAGGATCACCGGGAACGTCCTCTTCAACGGGGAAGACATCTACGACGGCCATGCGGACGCGTATGCAGTCCGCGAAAAGATCGGCATGGTCTTTCAGAAACCGAACCCCTTCCCAAAGAGCATCTACGAGAACGTCGCTTACGGCCCCCGCATTCACGGGGTGCGGGAGAAGGGTGCGCTCGACCGTATCGTCGAGGAGAGCCTGAAGGGCGCAGCGCTCTGGGACGAGGTGAAAGACCGGCTCCATGAACCGGCGCTCGCCCTCTCGGGCGGGCAGCAGCAGAGGCTCTGCATCGCACGGTCCCTCGCGGTCGAACCCGAGGTGATCCTGATGGACGAACCCTGTTCCGCCCTCGACCCCATCGCCACAGGAAAGATCGAGGACCTCATCATCCGGCTTGCCCGGAACTACACCGTCGTCATCGTCACGCACAACATGCAGCAGGCGGCGCGGGTCAGCGAATACACCGGGTTCATGTACATGGGAGAACTGATCGAGTTCGACGAAACCTCGCGGATCTTCGAAGATCCCGGCGAAGAACTGACGGAGAACTACATCACCGGACGATTCGGGTAGATACAATGGCAGAGAAATTTCATGCGGAACTTGCGTCCCTGAAAGAGGACGTCCTCGCGATGGGCTGCCTCGCACGCGACATGCTGCATCGGTCGGCGGAAGCGCTCCGGACCCGGGACGCGGCGCTGATCGAGTCGGTCGCCCGGGACAAGCAGAGGATCGCGGACCAGGATCACGAGATCGAACAGAAGTGCCTGAGGCTCATCGCACTCTATCAGCCGATGGCAAAGGACCTGCGGACGATTGCAGCCTCGCTGAAGACGATCACCTACCTCTACCGCATCGGGCGCTACGGCAAAGACATCGCCGCCGTCGTGCCCGAACTCGCCGACGCGCCGCACGCAGGAGGTCTCATAGGGATTCCCCGTATGGCGGGTATCGTCGAGGGGATGATCGCGGACGCGCTGGTCGCCTTCGAACGCGAAGACCTCACTGCGATACGCGGCATCGAAGAGAGGGAGGAGGCGGTCGACGCCCTCAGGTATTCCATACTCCGCGAATGCCTCGCCTGCATGACGGAGAACCCGGAGACGATCGCGAGGTGTACGAACTACATCATGATCGCCCGGTACCTCGAACGGTGCGGCGACTATGCCTGCAAGATCGCGGAGAAGGCGCACTACATGGTGACGGGGGAACGGGTCGAGATCCGGTGAACGGTCCGGTGGTAAGAGCAGGCCGAAACCGCCGTGGATAGGGCGAAGACCCCCACAGGCCATTTTTTATACCCGTAAACGAATCACTCAAGCAGAGATGCAGAACCAGCAGCCCGTCAACCTCAAGGGCATCGCGTGGACGGCGATGCAGCAGTACGGTTTTATCCCCGGGTTCCCGCCGTCCGTCCTCCGCGAGGTCGAGGGGCTCGACGCAAAGGTCTTCCCGGAGACCCTCGACGACCCCCGCGACCTCCGCTCGCTTTTCTGGTCCTCGATCGACAACCACGACTCACAGGATCTCGACCAGATCGAAGTCTGCGAAGAAGGGCCGGACGGGGAGATCCTGGTCCGGGTCGCCATCGCCGACGTCGACGTCTACGTCCCGAAAGACTCGGAGACCGACCGGCGCGCCGCCCACAACGGAACCTCGGTCTACACCGGCGTTACGACCTTCCCGATGCTCCCCGACCGCCTCTCTGCGGGCATCACCTCGCTCCTGCCCGGCCGCGACCGGATGGCGGTCGTCATCGAGTACACCGTTCTTCCGGACGGGAGCACGGTACCCGGCGACGTCTACCGGGCAATTGTTGCGAACCGGGCAAAACTCGTCTACGAGGAGGTCGGCGACTGGCTGGAAGGGAAAGGACCCGTTCCGGGGGGGGTCGCGGAGATGCCGGGTCTCGCGGAGCAGATCCTCCTCCAGGACGAGGCCGCGGTGCGGATGAGGAAGCGCCGGACGGAGGGGGGGGCGCTCGCCCTCGAGACGATCGAGGCCGAACCGCTCGTCGAGGAGAACCGGGTCCTGGGGCTCGTCATCCAGGAGCAGAACCGCGCCCGGTGCCTGATCGAGGAGTTCATGGTCGCGGCGAACGGAACCCTGACAACGTTCCTGGACGCCGCCGATCTCCCCATGATCCACCGGGTCGTCCGCACCCCGAAGAACTGGGACGGGATCGTTGCCGAGGCTGCGGAGCGCGGCGAGAACCTTCCCGCCGAGCCGGACGCCGAAGCGCTCACCCGGTTCCTCATCCGGCAGAAAGCGGCCGATCCCGACCGCTTCCCCGACCTCTCGCTCACCGTGGTGAAACTGATGGGAGCGGGCGAGTACGTGGCGTTCCGGCCGGGCGACGAGCCGATAGGCCACTTCGCCCTCGCCGTCACCGACTACACCCACGGCACCGCCCCGAACCGGCGCTACGTCGACCTCATCATCCAGCGGCTGGTGAAATCCGTCGTCGACGGCGAGCCCCATCCTTACACGCCGGCTGAACTCGAAGAACTCGCCGCACGGCTCACCGGCCGCGAGAAGGCGTCCCAGAAGGTCGAACGCTACGTCCGGAAGGCCGCAGCGGCCGTCCTCCTCCGGGAGAGGATCGGCGAGACGTTCGAGGCGTTCGTCACCGGCGCCTCGGAGAAGGGGACCTACGTCCGGCTGATCGATCCGCCGGCCGAAGGAAGGGTCGTGCTGGGCGAGCAGGGGCTCAGGGTCGGCCAGAGGGTGCGCGTCCGCCTGATGGCGGCGGACCCCTACAAAGGCTTCATCGACTTCGGGCGCACCCGGTGAGGGAGGCTCGTTGAAACCGGGAAATCCTCCTGGTTCATAGTGAAGATGCAAAAACGGTTAAGATCTTGAAATAAGGAAGAAGGGCGGCCTTGCGTTCATCCCGGGTTTTCACCCGCGGGAGTTCACGCTCTGCCGCCTTCAACCCCGGGGTAAAGCCTCAGAGAAGCCCCAGGATACCGATGACGATCGCGATGACACCGATGATCGTCTGGAAGCCGCCCAGCCACGTGCCGAACTTCTCGAGATACTTACCGAGACCCGGGACCACGTGGAACGCACCGGTCAGGAGGATGACTCCTACCAGGAAGGCAACTATACCCTGCAGCGAGAAGATCCCCAGCAGTCCGAGGATCATCATGATGATCCCTATGATGACCTGGAAACCGCCCAGGAACCTGCCTGCCTTCTCAAGGAAGCCCCCGAGCACGGGCAGAGCCCCTATAATTCCCGCACATAATACCAGTCCGCCGATTATGTTCATTATCGCGGTTATTGCCACAATTTCACCTCCATTGCATCACGTTACAAAGTTAAGTTATAAATATCCCTCTGATACCATAAGTTAATTCAATTAACGTCGGACATCAATTAAAAAAATGCATTGACCTTTCTGGACAGGGATACCTGCCAACGTTTGAAAACCGACATTGTACGTGACTCCTCCCCTCGCACCGGGAGCATCCAGGGACATTTTCAGCCCCGGTTCGGCATCCTGCAATACAGCCGGGATATGCGGGGAGAGAACCCTAAAACCACGGGGACGATGTCCATAGAGAGTCCCGCCGGGCAGGGAAGGGGCCGGACGCGAATCTAAAAAATAGAAGTGATCTATTGCATCCTGTCCAGGTGGACGTCCACCTGCGGGAAGGGTATCTCGATGCCGGCCTCCTTGAACGCCCGGACGACGTCGCGGGTCAGGTCCCACTGGACGTCCCACATATCGGACGTCTTTGCCCACGCCCGGAGAGCGAGGTTCACCGAAGAGTCTCCGAGTTCGGTGACGAGAACCGTGGGTTCCGGCGATGGGAGCACTCCCTTGTGGGCCGTCATCAGGTCGGTGGCGACCCGGATCGCCTTATCGAGGTCGCTGTCGTAGGCGACACCTACCCTGACCTCGGCACGGCGGGTATCCATGCGGGTGGAGTTGATCACCGGGCTCCCCCAGACCAGAGAGTTCGGGATGGTGATGTAGGTGTTGTCGAACTTCAGCAGCTCGGTCGCCATGATGCCGACCGAGGTGACCGTCCCGGATATGCCGTTGACCTCGACGAACTCACCCTTGTCGATGGGGCGGAACGCCGCCAGACCCCGGCGGCGAGGTTGGTGACGGTATCCTGGAGGCCGAAACCGAGGATGAGCCCGATCACCGCCGAGAGCCCGAGCACCATGGAGGAGACGTCGAACCCGAGCGTCGCGAGGACAATGAGGGCGAGGATCACGTAGAGCAGGACCGAGAAGAACCGGACCAGGAATTCGATGACCAGGGCGGGCAGTTTTGACGCCCGGGAGAGCATCTTTGTGAAGACAGACGTAAGCACCTTCACCACGATCCACCCGATGATCGCGACAAGCACAGCGAGAACAACGCTTTCAATCGTGATGTCGGAGAGCGGAACGGGGAAGCTGAGGATTTCTGCGATCTCCATGCATTAAGGTAGCACGGGAGGTCAGATATACTGAACCCCCGGGTGGAGGAGAGAGGGGGGAGTAGGGTTGACCCGCGCCTCGCAAAAGAGGTGAACCGGGCATACGCCTGCCGTGAAGACGCTGCCCTTCACATGAGCGGGCAGGCCCGGTGCCGCCGCGCGGGACAGCCGGATTCAGTAGCCGAGCCGCTCCCGGATCAGGACCAGGGTTATCCTCCCGTCGGTGTCTTCGTGGTCGAGGATGACGTGTTTGCCGATGTAACTCCCGGTATTGTAGGCGTGCTGCGCACGCCGGTTCTCGAGAGGCAGGGCGTACTCCCGGCACCGCCGGAGCGCATCGTCGAGGGTCGGCACGATCTTGTTCGTCCCGGAGACGAGGATGAGGTGCGCCGCCGCGTGAGGCCATGCTCCCATCCGGCTCCCGGTCTTGTCGCACCCGACGATCTCGCCCGCTTCGGTGATTGCCTGCACCCCGGAGAGGAAGTAGTCCGCAGCGACGCTCTTGCGGCGGAGCGCGTGCCGCTTCCCGGTGTCGTTCTCGGCGGTGATGGCCGCGTGGTAGTCCCGCCACCCCTTCGGGTTCTCTTTGAGCACCCGGTCGTATCCGATCTCGATCAGGGTCGTCGAGTAGCCGTTCATGACCTCGGCTCCTTCGGGCAGCAGGTCGACGACCGCCCGGAGCGCGTCCTCGGCCGTATCGACGACGACCACCCTGACGTTCCGGGCCTCGATCGCCTCAGCCGTCTTTTTGAGCGTCGCTTCGTCCGGCGTCCGGCTCCATCGCTCCACATCCACCCCGGCATCGGCCGTCAGGTTGACCGCACTGTACTCCGTGGCTTTCGCCATCTGCTGGGTAACATTCGCCATCAGATCACCTCACGGTCGGGGGATGCGATCCCACATATACCTCTCGATGAGCGGAGTCGGGAGAGGAGAGCACATCATTTTCCCGGCGAGGAAGATTCCGGCGTGTCAGGATCACGCAGGGACCCCTCTACGTATACGCTTACGACTATGGCGGGACGCTCCTTGCCCACCCCCACGAGAAGGACGCGATCGGCACGAGCCTGATCGGGCGGCAGGACCCGTACGGGATGGAGAACATCCGGGCGCTCAGGGATACCGCAGAGTCGGGAGGAGGATTCATCGTCTTCATCTGGCCGAACCCCGGGCAGGAGGACCGTGACGAACTCAAGATCGGCTACGTCCTCCCGGTCGACGACACCTGGTGGGTGGGGTCGGGGGTCTACTCAAGCGAGATCACCGGGGAGAGCGCATCGCTCCCCTCCCCGGCACCCTGAAAGATCAGGGGGCCTGACCGGCCCCCACTTCCTCGCTGTCCCATACGAGGGTGCTCTTCATCTCGGTCATGATCACCCGTGAGCCGGGGGGAACCCGGATCGCGTCGCCGATATCCTCGGGCGCCGACGCCCAGACGACCTGGTGCCTGAAATCCCCGTCGGGCAGCAGCACCACGACGCTGTAGGTGTTCATATCCTCCTCGGGAGTGCCTTCTTCCTCTCCCGGGGTGACGCGGTAGCACGTAAACGTGACCGGTCCCGATCCTTCCCCTATATTCTCTTCGGCTTCGCCACTCATACGCATTCCTCATCACCCGGGTGAGCGCCGGTTCCCGGGGTCTCGAACGCCCCTCCCCGGACTGCGGGAGGCCGCGTCCTCCGCCCGCCGGAAAACCCGCCCCTCTCCCGGGAGCCACCCCCTCTGGTGCCCTCCTGATAATAAACTTGCCCCGTGCCGCAGCCTTCGTGTGCGGGGGGTCAAAAAAAGTATTCGCAGGTTCTTACGCTACGTGGAGGAACTCTTCAACCAGTTCCCGGATCGCGTCGTTGTTGCCGTAAAGCCTCTCGCTCAGCCCCCGGTCGTCGAACGCCTTCAGAGTGGCGATCCGGCTCTCGATCATGCCCGCCGGGAAGACCCCGTTCTCCTCGAAGATCGCCCGCTTCGCCTCGAGCGCTTCGGCGGACTCGACGCAGGAAGCAGGAAGCTGCCGGAACTCAGCGAGCCGCTCCTTGAACTCGGGACGGAATATATTCCCGCTGACGTAGAGGTTTTCGGCCGCCTCGAGCGCGCCGGGCATCTCGATTCCGCGCAGCGCCGCCACGATGAGGGCGGAGACGATCAGGTAGGGATCGGCCGAACCGTCGGCGACCCGGTACTCGAACGTCTGCTTCGATGGGCGGTCCGCCGTAAGACCGTTCTCACCGGGGTTGGCGTCACGAGTCATGCTGTCGGCGCCGATCCAGCCGAGAGGCACCCGGACGACGACCGAGCGGTTGCGGTCGCCCCAGCAGACCGTCGTCGGCGCTTCCTGGTGGGGAACCAGACGGAGGTAGGAGGTCGGGATGGTGTTCCCGAAGGCCGTCAGGGCGTCGGAGGCGTCAAGGATACCGGCGATCATCTTCCGGGCGAGCGGGCTCAGTCTGCCCTCCTCGACCAGCAGGTTCCTGCCGTCCTTCTCGACGAGCATGTGAAAGTGCAGCCCGCTTCCCGCCTTGCCGACGGTGATCTTCGGGGCGAAGCTGATCTCGACGCCGTACTGGTTGCCGAGCATCCGCAGAACCCACTTCGCGACGATCAACTGCTCGACCGCCTGCTCCACCGGCATCGGCAGGAACTCGATCTCGTGCTGCTCGTAGTAGGTGTCGTCGTTATAGAAGCACCCGACCTCGGAATGGCCGTACTTGATCCTGCCGCCGGCGCGGGCGACGAGGAGCATCGCCTCGTCCCGCAGGTCCGCGAACTTGACGAAGGGTTCGGCCGAGTGGTAGCCTTTCTGGTCGCGGCCGGGGTAGAGGTCGTCCCGCGGGCTGATGACGTAGTACTCGAGCTCGCCGAGAGCCTTGAAGGTGCATCCGGTCCGGCGAGTGAACTCCTCGTCCGCCTTGCGAAGCACATACTCGGGCGCGCTCTCGAGAGGTTTCCCGTCGCTGTCGTAGAACGAGCAGAGGAACTCGAGCGTCGGCACCTCGGCAAAGGGGCTCACGAACGCCGTGCGGTAGCGGGGAATGACGTAGAGGTCGCTGCTCCCCGCCTCGATGAACGAGAAGAGGTTGCTGCCGTCGACGCGCTCGCCGTCCGAGAGGATGGTGTCGAGGTGTCCCCTTGAAGAGATAACGAAATTGAGGGTCTTGAGTTTGCCGTCCTCAGCGGCGTAACGGAAGTTGACCATCTCAATTCCGTTCTCCTCACAAAACCGTATGATATCCTCTTTCGTAAAATCGGCCGGATCCTTCTTGAGAAAACGTACCAGCTCGTTGGGGTTCATCAGGATCTCAGAATCTTTCATATTTCTTTAACGTTGGCTTCGACCGTATAAAAATGAGTGTTTTCCTCTCCGCATCCGGTCCGGCGAGGGCATCGTGCTCCCGGATACAGGGGGGTTTCTCCGGATCGGAGACGAGAGTGCCCTTCCGGGGGTGAAACCGGCACCGCGATCATCCCGCCTCCCTGCGCCAACGGATAGCGGCTCCGTTCCGATCGTCAATCCGCCCCGTCCAGCCTTCCGGAGAGGTCCCACACCGCCATCGGGGCCTTCGGGATGGCGGCACCGGCCCCCTCGTCCCGGAACCCGGCCACCTCCGCGAGCACCGAGAGGCCCAGTTGAGCGTTCCTCTTCGCATACCCTAACGACACACGGTCGACGGTGTCATCCGGGGTATGGGCCGGGCCGTGCTCCTCGCAGTGGGTCGTCACGGCCGGATAGCCCCGTTCCCGGAAGGATATGTGGTCCGAGGTGCAGGAATGGATGTTCTCGGTCAGGGCGAAGTTCGTGCCGTAGAGTGTGTTATGGTCCGCCATGAGTGCCGCGATACCTGCCGATCGCTCGTCGTAGACGATGTCGAGGACCGAACGGTTAAGAGGATCGTAGCAGGACGAGTCGTAGTTGAGGTAGAGCGCGACCGGAACCGCCGCATCGGCGGCGTAGTCGATGCTGCCGAGCCGCCCGACCTCTTCGGCGTTCCAGAACGCGAACTGCACCGTCCGGTTAAACGAGTGACCGCTCATCACCCGGGCGAGTTCCAGGACGATCGCGACGCCGCAGCCGTTGTCGGTAGCCCCCGGCGCGCGGGTAAGATCCGTCGACGTGCTGTCGTAGTGCGCCCCCACCATCACGACACCGTCGGAGGCTTCGACGCTCCCCGGGAGCGTGGCGACGATATTGTTGAGTTCGCCGTCCATGGACTTCACCTCGAGCCCGGGGATGGCGGCAAGCCTCGCGGAGAGGTACGCACCCGCCTCCCGGTTCCCGTCGGTGCCGTATGCCCGGGTCGAGAAGTTCTGCAGGTCGTGGGTCGTGTCCCGGAGTTCGGACTCATCGATCTCTGCGAGCATCGCGGCGATCCCGGGGTCGTACTCTCCCCCGGGCGTGCCGGTGGCGGCTGCCGGGGCGGCTGCAAGAAGGACCGCTACGCCGGCGAGCAGCAGAACATAGAGAGGCCCCCCGGGGGCGCGGGCATGCCGTCGAGTGTAGTTCCAGTGCGCTGAATCCCGTTCCATGTATGATCACGCAGAAGGCACCGAAAGGAGGGGTCGAGATATATACTTTCCGCCGGGAGATGAGAGCGTTATGATCCGATAAGGGGGGACATTCGGACCCGGATCGGCGAATTTGCGCCCGGGGTCCCGGATAGGGAGACGTACCAGCCGGGGCCAGATATATATCGCACGGCAACGAGATCAGTCTCTCAACCCGGCCAGGAGAAAAATCGCCACAGGAGCGGATATGCCCGACCGACCATCAGCAAGCGACGAGTCGACCCTCTTACGATGGATGCGGCTTGAGATCGGCAGGATCAACGACGGCGTCGTTTCGGAGCGAAAGCGCCTCTCCCGTCTCCTCGCGGAAGAGCACCCGTCGTCCGTCACGAAGGGCGGCAACCGGCACGACTTCGACCGGGACGTCCTCCTCCGCCTCGAGCAGGTTCTGCCGGGCGAGTTGCAGCGGCGGCTCCGGCTCCCGATCCTCTTCTACTTCGACTCCACGGTCCCGGACAGTTTCTTCCTCGCGGACGAGGCCGCCGTGCAGGCCCTCCAGGGTCTCGGGGAGATCAGTAGCCTCAGGAGGATGCAGGGCGGGAGGCTCTGGATCGCAAAACCCCTCGTCTACGCCGTCATGAACAGGTACCCGACGGTCATGCAGATTGTAATGGGGTAGGGGAACGATCCCCCACGGAGAACAGGATGAACATCTCCCCGGCACCCGACAGGGTACCCGCCGCCTGATGGCCGACGATGGAATACGCAGCCGGTGAGGCGCTCGCCGGCATATCGCCCGCATACCGGGCCCCGTCGATCGGCGAGACCGCGGGAGACGGCCGATCCTGTGTTCCAACGACGATACAGGCTAGTAACCCGCCGACAACCAGTGCCTGAATGGCGACGGTCAATATTGTGGCCATCTTTTGCTGGGAGATTCTATCACCCCGCGTGCCGGTAGCGGGGACCTTATTTATATTTTACTGATTTTATTTTTACGAATAATATTCGTTGACCTGCATACATCTTCGGGGTAACGGGGGACGGCAACCGGGCAACCGGCGGCCCGGGCGGTGCACGCACGGCGTCAGCCGGAACGGCCCGGAGACTGGCCGGAATCGCTCTTCTTCGCGACCGTCCGCCGGAACCGCTCAAGCACCGGGCGGGTGACTTCGTCCATCTGCCGGTCGAAGTAATCCACCCATTCCGCGACGAGGGCGAGTTGCTCCTGCTGCACGGAGAGCCGCTCCTCGAGGTCGTCGACGGCCTTCCGGAGCCGGTCGGCCTCCTCGACCCCCATTTCACGCTCCCGCTCGAGTTCCTCGACCAGACGCACGATTCGGCGTTCCTGCCGGGCCAGCGTATCCCGCATCACCTGAAGCTCGATCACCACCTCGGGCGGAAGCGGGGCGGCGTCCCGGTCGAACTCTTCTGCCGGTTCTTCCGGCGCGGCCGACTTCCTGCCGGATTTGACCTCTTCGGCGATCTCATCGGGCGAGAGTCCTCTCCCGGAGAGCTCCGCGAGTTCCCGGACGATCTTCACCGCCTTCTGCGGGAAGAGCCGGGCCCGCCCGATCGTCCGGTAGGTGAAAAGACTATCGTATGTCTGGATGAGTGCCCGGACATCCTGCTCCGAAAGCCCGGTGAGGTGCGCAATATCACCGATCTTCAATTCCTTCTCGTGCATGCTGCCGTCCTCCGCACCCGCCCGCTTCATGGGACGGGAGCCCTACGTAACTCTTTGTCGGCATCAGGTATAGGTACGTGCCGGATCACGTTTTTTTTCTGCCGGCGTCCCAGTACTGGTATCATGAACCGGGGAGAGAAGGAGAGCGTCGCGGATGGAACGACCGTCGTTTTGAAGGCGGTGCGGTCCGCCCGCCTCCAGGTGCGGCCGGACGGAACCCTCCGCGTGGTCGCCCCCCCGTCGTTCGACGTCGAGGGGTTCCTGCAACGCAACGCGGCCTGGATCGAGAAGCGGCGCCGGGAACTCGACCGGCTGGCTGCCGAAGGGCGCGGGCGGGAGGAGATGCTTCTCCTGCACGGGCGATTTTGCCGCGTGGTTTCGGGCGCGCGGTTCGCGGTCGACGAGGACTCGGGTACCGTCGCCTCCCCGTCCGTCCCCGCTCTCCGGAGAGGGCTCTCCCGGATGCTGAAAGAGGAAGTCCGCGACCGGCTGAAGGCCTGCCCCGACCTCGCCGGCCGGTGGCAGGGGCGGATCGCGGTGAAGATGCAGAAGACGCGGTGGGGGAGCTGCTCGGCGCTCGGCAACGTAAACGTCAACCTGCGCGTCGTAGCCCTCCCGGAGACGCTGCGGGAGTACGTCGTCGTCCACGAGGCCGCCCACCTCCGCGAGCAGAACCACTCGAAACGGTTCTGGCGTCTCGTCGGCGATCATTACCCCGATTACCGGGCGGCGGAAGCCGAACTGCGCCGCTACTGGATCATCCTCGAGCGGAACGGGGTGTGGGGGACGCTCGCGGATACACGGTGAGAGGTATCAGGAGTACTTCCGCCAGAACATGGAGAGTCTCCTCGACTCGCCCCACCGTTCGTCGAGCTGGTCGATGATCCCGTTGATCCGCTGCACCTGCTGGCGGATCTTCTCCGTCGTCTCGATATCGTCGAGCAGTTCGGCCCGCCCCATGATCGCCTGGAGCGGGTTCCTTATATGGTCGGCAAGGAGAGCGAACTGCTCCATGTTCCGATCGATCTGAGCGTAGGCTTTCGATTTCAGGTCTTCGACCTCCCTCTGGGCGGTGACGTCTCTCGCAACGGTGACGACCCTCACGACCTCGCCGTGCTCGAAGATCGGGATCCGCATCTCCCGCAGAATCATGATCCGGTCGCCCGTCTTAAGAGACCGTTCCGACGTCAGCGGCCGGCCGGTCCGGATGACCCGCTCGTAGAGCTGACGCGTCGCAGGAGGGAAGAACGGCACGACGGAGAAGAGATCCTTTCCGACGACGTTTGTTTCGAGCCCGAGGTCTTCGCACCAGGCGACGAAGGCGTCGTTCGCGAGAAGGAGGGTGAGACGGGTATCGACGACGGTGACGGTGTCGGTGATGGCGTCGAGAACGATCTGGTAGAGGCCCTCCGACGCCCGGAAGACGTACTCGGACTGCTTCCGGTCGATCGCGCCCGCGATGATATGGACGGCCGCAGAAAGAAGCGCCACATCCTCTTCCGCAAAACAGGCCTCGTCGCCGTCCATATCAAACCCGAAAAAGCCGACGGGCGCTCCGTTCAGCCGGAGCGGGATCATCAGGATCACGGTAGCGCCGTGCCGCCTCAGGAACTCGCGTTCTATTCTATCCGGCCGCCCGTCCCCGGACGCCCCGTTCACGATCACGGTCTCGCCTTCGAGAACCCGCACGGCCCACCGGGGCGGATCGCCCTTGAAGAGGTTGCGGGACTCGCCCCGCAGCGGGGCCTGCCCCGCCCGGCACCATTCGTGCGTCGTCCCGAGAAGTGTCCGGAGATCGTTGAAGAGAGCGAGATAGACCCTGCATGCCCCGCATGCACGGCCGAGATCCTCGAGCGAGTCGTCGATCGCCGGATCGATCTCTGCCGTGTCCATGAACCGGGCGGGCATCGCCGCGACGGCCCGCTCCAGGCTGCTGCGGCGACCGGGTGCATCGTTGACCTCGATGCAGGAGAGGAGAAGCCAGACGTCGGCGGTTCCGGGGTCGCGGACGGTGCTGAGCGATATTCGGGAGGGGAACGAGGATGCATCCCTCCGCCGGGCGGCAACCGTCCCGGTCCACCCTCCGGCAGAGAGAGCACGGTCGATGCAGTCCCGCCCCTCTTCGGCGGAGAGCCAGAGACGGGTCACCGGTTTTCCGACCACCTCTGAGAGGTCGTAGCCCCACATGGCAAGCAGGGAAGGGTTGGCAAAAGCGATGCTCCCCTGCCGATCAGCGATGCAGAGCCCGGAGAGCGAGGTCTCGATCACCTGCTGCAGCATCGCAGCGGTGACGTCGGGCGTCGTCTCGGGGGTCCTGCCGGCCTCCAGGCGGCTCGTCGTATTAGAATCCATATAGAGAACGTCCCGGGCGACCGATCAGAGCCGCCCTGGCCGTCCCGGGGAGCACCGGCATGCGACCTCCCCGGATGACCAGGATGATTAATCCCCGGGCCTGGTATTATAACTTTTCGTTTGCGCCGCACCGATCCCTCCCCGCAAAAACACCGGGATCAGACGCCGGTTTCAGCCCTTCGCGAATAACTCCGGTAGGTCACGAGAAGTGCGGCGCCGATCAGGAGGAAGACGGCAAGCGAGACCCAGAACCCGGCTCCCGGCGGGATGAGGTTCACGACGTAATCGATGCCGAGGGCGATGGCAAAACTGCCGATGAAGCCGCCGATGGCGATGCAGGAGATGACCTCCGTCTTCGTCATCCCGAGCATTCTCCCGACGACGGAACCGACGATGCTTCCCGACCCATCGAAGGGGAGAGCCACGAAAGCAATGAGGCCGACGAAGTAGAGCCGTTCAAGCCATGGCCGCCGGTCGAGGAACGTCCTGCCTGCTTGCGTGAACCGGCTGACCCGGGGGCCGATGTGGGGGACGCGCAGGACCAGCGGGAAGTTCCAGGCCATAAAAAGCCCGCCGGCGAAGTCCAGGAACGCCAGGGCGAACGCGGCCAGCCACCACGGAACCCCGCAGAGGATGCAGACCGGGATGATCGTCTCCCGGCCGAGCGGCGGGACGATGTAGGCGACCATCATTCCGAAGAGCAGGAGCCACTGCTCCGCCGGAAGGAAGAACCATACGACGGCCAGGAAGAGCCCGCAGAGCAGGAACGGAACCGAGACCTTCAGCCAGCTCGTCGTATCGTCGTCATCGCCCCACACATCGATCTGCCGCATGAACCGCCGTCACCTGCGGGTATTTCCCGCGCTTTCCGGGGGCCGGGTCACTCCTCACCGTGATATCCGGTGGAATCCGGGGGGGCCCGGGTATTCAGGATACGTTCGATGATCTTCGACGAACTGGCAAGCGAGCCGGGATATCCGGGTATCCGGACGACGTCCGCGTCGAGCCCGCGCTCCCGGAGCTTCTGCCGGAGGTGCTCCTCGTCGAAATGCTGGTTAAACCCGAGCGTGATGATGTCGGGCCGGATCTCCGCTATCGGCCTGAACATGTCACGGAGGTCGCCGAGGAGCGCGTGGTCTACCGGCTTTAACGCCCGGACCATCCGGAGCCGCTGGTCTTCCGGGAGGATCGGTTTCGGCTTATGCTTCACGTTCGCGTCCCGCGCCACGATCACGGAGAGTTCGTCGCCGAGGTTCCGGGACTCCTCGAGATAGTAGAGGTGTCCGGGATGGAGGATATCGAACGTCCCCGTCGCGACCACGCGGATCACTCGACCACCTCGAGACGTGTCGCGCTGCCGTCCGCCCGGTAGCACCGCCAGTCCCTCTTCCCGTAGGGGTAGCCGACGATGATGTGGTACCGCCCCACCGAGGGGAAGAACCTGAGATCCGCCGTCGACGGGGAGAGAACGCCGTTCGGATGGCTGTGGGCGCTGCCGGCCTGGTGGGTGTCCAGCGGGAGCATATCGACGAAGAACGAGGCGCTCTCTTCCCCGACGATGGTGCCGGGCACCAGGTCGAGGTCCCGGATAACGCCGTCCTGCTCCCGCAGCACGGCAACGAATTCGTTCGGGTGATGTTCCCGCCCAAGTTCGAAGAGCATCGAAAGCAGATCCCTGCTGATCCCGCATATGGCCATTCTACTGAATGGTAGGGGAGGAGGAAACATAAGCCCTCGCGTCGGGCATGCATGCCCGGACCTGCGGAGGGGTCTTGAGAAAAATGGGATCGGTTAAGGGATGACCCGTTGCTCTTCATCCGGGGCTGCCGGGGTCACGTTCTCAACCACGGTCGCGTTCTCCGCAGGGGTCGCGTTCTCCGCAGGGGTCACGTTCTCCGGCGGCAGGAGATCCGGCGGCACGAGAACCGTGTCGATGATATGGACGATGCCGTTCTCGGCCGCAAGGTCGGAGGCGACGATGGTGCCGTTCTCTACCGTGAGATTGCCGTCGGCCGCGCTGACGTTGAGGCTGTCTCCGGTGAGGGCCTCAAGAACCGTCTCGTTCCCGGTGACGTTCGTCTCTTCCATCAGGTCTTCTTCGGTGTAGTTCCCCCTCACCACATGGTGCATGAGCAGGGAATCAAGCATCTCCGTGTCGTTTAAAAGCGCAGTACGGGTCTCGTTATCGAGTGCCTCGAAAGCGGCATCGTCCGGAGCAAAGACCGTGTACGGCCCGCCGGCGCCAAGCACCGTCTGTGCGAGCCCGGCCTTCCCGACCGCATCCGCAAAGGAAGTCAGGTTCTCGTCCCCGGCGATCAGGTCGGCCAGCGTCATGTTCCCCGGCTCCTCCCCGGTTTCATTCCCGTTCTCCTCGACCATCATCCCCTCCGGGACGACGATCACGACTCCCTGCATGGGCGTACGCCGCGTCGAGGCGTTGAGCGTACAGCCGTACGGATAGGTTCCCGTATCGGCAAACGTGTAGTTGAACGTCTCGTTCTGCTCGATCGGCCCGGAGTCGAAGACCCCGCCCGTGCTGGTGACGGTATGGCTCACCTCATCGTAATTCGTCCAGGTTACCGCTGTATTGCCCTCGACCGTGAGCGAGGCGGGGATGTACTCCCCGCCGCGTATATCGACGTCGGCGGTCGCCGCGAGAACCGGCAGGGCAACGAGTCCGATGACCAGGACGGCTGCGAGCCCGAGTATGGTTGAATTCATTCTCATGCAGTCTCACCACATTTACGTGTCCTGGCAGGGAGAACAGCCGGGACCATTCCGGAATCGAACCGGAACGGTTCGGCACCGCTCGCCGCTGCCACGGGCAGGAAAATAACTGCACAATTATATAAGTATTGTTATAAATTTCGGAGATCGGCATCCCGGCCGTCCCTGCCCCGCCTCGCATGAGGATCTGCGGGAGCAGGCTGCTCAGAACGGTCCGTCCTGTTCGAAGCTCCTCTTCATCCTGATGGCGAGTTCCGCCTTGAAGAGTTCCTTCCCGAGGTAGGCGGCGTGATCGAGCCGGGAGAGGCTTGCGTTTGCAAGAAGCGTGTAAAAGACGTCTTCCCACCGCTTCCCCCGCACGGCACGGCCTTTATGGACCGCAACGATCCGGTCCCCCTCGATACCGATACGGATGCACCCCAGGGGATCGTAGACGATCTCGTCGGGCATGGGAAGCGCATCCTCGACGCTCCCGTACTCCAGCGGCGGTTCCCGCCGCCGTCGCTTCTCCTTCAGGATCAGGAGATCGAGCCCAAGGTCCTTGGGGTACGGGCGATCGGTCGTGAGGGCCATCATCTCGGTTGCCCGCCGCATCTCCGCGACCGACCCTCGCGTCTTGTCGCTGTGCTCGCTCGTGAAGACGACCGCAGCCCCGACCTCGTGCGCCATCCCCGCAAGCAGGGCGTTCGCCCCGGGGGAGTCGGCATCCAGCAGTTCCACGACGTTGCCCGCCCCGAAGAAGAGCGGGCGGGGGGCACCGGCGAACCCGGCAAGCGAGTCCGTCAGCCCGGAACCCGCCGGCTGGAGGAGGGGATCGGCGATCAGGCAGCGGATCCCGGCCTCCTCCGCGGCGGCAAGGTTCTCTTCAAGCGACCGCTCGCACGGCACCACGACCGCCGCCGCTCCGGCATCCGCGACCGCCCCCCCGACGGCGGGGATATTCCCCTCGTGCAGGGAGAGCACCAGGTCGGCGCGGGAGAGCGCCGCCGCGATGAGGTCGGGGTCCTGCGTATCGACGGCGAGAGGCCCCTCGATATCCGCGAGGGCCGAAAAGCACCGCTCGACGTCGGCGGGAGCCGCATCGAACCCGAACCCCAGGTCGACGATATCGGCTCCGTCGGCAAAGAACCGCCGGACGTCGGCGAGGAGATCGTCGCGCTTGTGCGCATCCATGATCTCCGCGAGCACCTTCATCCTCGAATCCCCGCCGATCTTCACGCCGCGGACGATGAAGTCCGCCTCCGCCTCCGCTTCCCGGAGCGCCACCTGCCGGCAGGCCTCCTCGCGACGCTTCTCTGCGAGGAACTCGTCGGCGGGGACGGTCTTGGAGAGCCGGACGGTATCAAGCATCGAGAGAACCAGCGGGAGATCGGCCGCATGCCGCGGGCCGCGGTAGACCGGGACGCCGGTCTCGCGCTCGACGTCGGCAAACGACGCGGTGCACATCCCGGAGACGATCGCCATATTGTAGTTGCCGCCGGCAAGCAATCGCCGGAGTTCTCCGGGGGCAAGAAACGATGCAATTTCGCCGGTAACCACCACGTCTATCTCATAGCGGTCGCTAAATCGCCGGGCCGCCGACTTCACGATGCCGACCGTTGCCGATCCGGTCGGGAGGAGAATGTGCATACACTTCACTTATTATTCTGAGGATGACAAATAATCTGATCTCATGCTACGGTGCGATCTGCATGTCCACACCAGGTTCTCCAAGGACGGAGAGAGCAGTGTGGAGGAAATACTCCGGCGAGCGGAGGCGGTCGGGCTCGACGCCATCGCGATCACCGATCACGACACAGTGGAGGGCGCCCTCTACGCCCTCGAGTGCGATACCCCCGTGACCGTGATCCCGGGTATCGAGATCTCGACGAAGCAGGGGCATCTCCTCGCACTCGGCGTCACGGAACCCCTCCCGGCGGGTCTCGACTTCTTCGAGACCGTCGCCGTCGCACGTGCCCATGGTGCTCTCCTGATTCTCCCGCACCCATACCACCGCTGGCGCCACGCGTCGGGAGAAGGCTCGCAGCCGGTATCGGCGCGGTGGACGCGGTGGAGGTCTTCAACAGCCGTTACATCACCGGGTCGGCGAACCGGAAAGCCGCAGTCATAGCAAAGAAGTTCGGTAAACCCGGCGTTGCCGGGAGCGACGCCCACAACGCCCGTTACGTCGGGTTCGGAGTCACCTACGTCACGGCCGAGCCGGATGTGGCCTCCATCCTCACCGCGATCCGGGAAGGCCGGACGATGGCGGGCGGGAGAATGACCCCGCTGCACACCTACACCCGCCAGTCCCTCAAGGGCGCCCTCCGTAGAATCCGGCGGACGGTACACCGATGAACCTGGCGTTCCGCTTCTCGTACTTCGGGGACCGGTTCTTCGGTTCGCAGATGCAGCCCGATCTCCGCACCGTGGAGGGCGAGTTCATCGGGGCCTGCAGGCTTCTTCGGCTCTTCGACGACTGGAGGGAGGCGAACTTCGCCACCGCCGGTCGCACCGACCGCGGGGTGCACGCCCGGTCCCAGGTCTGCTCGTTTCTGACCGATAAGCCGGAGCGGGCGATCGAAGCGCTGAACCGGGTGCTCCCGGCGGATATCTGGTGTACGGGGTGGGCCGAGGCTCCGGAAGGGTTTCATCCCCGGTACAGCGCCGTATCGAGGACATACCGCTACTACTTCTCTGCCCCCGGTGATGCCGCCGCCATGCACGAGGCGGCGCAGGAGTTTCTCGGGCGCCACGACTTCTCGGCGTTCGCCCGTGCCGGCGACCGGAACCCCGAGCGGAGGATCCTCGCAGCACGGGTCTTTGCGGACGGGCGGTTCGCCGTATTCGAGGTGACGGGCGAGAGTTTCCTCTGGAACATGGTCAGGTGCATGGCAACGATGCTCGGACGGGTGGGAAGGGGCGAAGCCGGGGCCGGGGAGGTCGCACGGCTTCTTGCCGGGCCGGCGGAGCAAAGAGTCGCTGCAGCTCCTCCCGAGGGGCTGATCCTCTGGGATATCGATTGCGGGATTCCCTTCGCGCCCCTTTCGATCGACGCCAGGAGCAGCCGACATCTGGCCGACCGCCATCGCTACCACGTCCTCATGGCGGAGGTCTCCGCACACCTTGCGCCGGATCACCGGCAGCCCGACACACCCGGAATATAATACCTCCCAATGGGGCACTATGATCCAGAGGGGATCGGGAAACCGACCCCCCTTATTATCGCTGTTTTGAAAGGATCAGGGCGCAGACAGTGGATCTTCCGGAAGCGGTGCGGCAGGGGAAAACAGTCGTTCCGCCCATCATCCGGAGCTATGTCACTTAACCATTCCGAAAAGCATCACCGGGTATAACCGAACATAGCCGGAATCACAGCGTAAGAACTTTTTATCCCCCCCGCCCGGAGGACGGCAGACACCCTCCCCCGGGCCGGAACTTTTAAGTAGTAAGATACGGCTTTGGGGGCGCCACAGTAAACCAAATTTCATTTATTTTTAGCAAAGTTTAGCAGTTAAGTTTAATAATAACCTATTAATATATGCCAGCACAGTCCCGTTTCAGTACGTCAAGAGGGGAAAGTGGATGTACGACAAGGATCCGGTTCGGGCGAGGCCACCCGCTCACCTGGAGGGGTGGTTCGCCGAAGAAACAACTGTGCCGTTGCCGCAGTACCTAGATGCAGAGAGAGACAGATGGATCGAACGACATCTCCCCCGGAACATCGGGCAGGAGAGCGCGACAGGCGTCCCGGCCCTCCGCTGTGAGGTCCAGGAACAGGTCAACCCCCTGAGGACGCCGGCGGCTCCGGGAAACCGGCGAGTGGTGAACGAAACCGCCGAGGCTGCCGCCGTTGTGTCCCGACGGACGAGCAGGATGCGGACGCTTGCGGCGATCCCCTGTTTCGACGAAGAGGTCGCGATCGGTTCCGTCGTCCTGCGAGCCCGGCAGCACGCCGACGAAGTCCTGGTGGTAGACGACGGGTGTACGGACAACACCGTGAAGGTTGCCCGGGACGCAGGGGCGACCGTCATCTCGCACGGAGCCCGGAAGGGGAAAGGACAGGGAATCAAGAGCGCTCTTAAGTATGCAGTCGAACAC
This sequence comes from Methanoculleus sp. MH98A, assembly GCF_000691865.1. Classification (GTDB taxonomy): domain Archaea; phylum Halobacteriota; class Methanomicrobia; order Methanomicrobiales; family Methanoculleaceae; genus Methanoculleus. The sequence goes on from NZ_JMIO01000001.1 coordinate 25,214, forward strand.
GACTACGACTGCCTGGTCTTCATGGACGGCGACGGCCAGCACGACCCCGGGGAGATACCCCTCCTGGTCGAACAGATCCGCACCGATACCGCCGACCTCGTCATCGGCTTTCGGACCTTCGACCAGATGCCGTTTTACAGGCGGTTCGGCCGGGCAGTGCTCGATATCGCCTCCAGCACCGGCAGTTCGATAACCGATTCACAGTGCGGCTTTCGGGCGCTGAACAGAAAAACCATGGAATCGATGCTCGGTGCGCTTCGGATGGACGATTTTTCGACGGAATCGGAGATGCTCCGGATCGCCCAGGAGAGGCACCTGCGCATCGGGGAGACACCGATAAACTGCAAATACGGTGATTTCGACACATCCACAAAGAACCCCCTTTCTCACGGGATGGAGGTGCTCGGATCGATATTCTGGCTTGCCGTGGAGAGAAAGCCTCTCCTCCACATCGGCCTGCCCGGGCTTGCCGCGATGTTTGCCGGAGTTTTTTTCTTCCTCCAGTTCCTCAGGGGATTCAGCGAAACCGGCCTCGTCCCGATCGAACAGGGCATGCTTGCATCGCTCTTCCTGATCCCGGGGATCGTCGCACTCATGCTGGGCCTGGCGCTTGCCCTCGTCGCAAGGATGCGGGGGTGAGCTGGAATGAACGCTACGATGCAGAGGAGACGTGAAGAATGATTGGAGTGATACTCGGCACGCGGCCGGAGATCATCAAGATGTCCCCCGTCATCAGGGAGTGCGAACGCCGAGGTATTGACTACTTCCTCCTTCATACCGGGCAGCACTACTCCTACGAGATGGATCGGCTCTTCTTCGAGGAACTCGAACTTCCCGACCCGGACTACAGCCTCGACGTGGGTTCCGGCACCCATGCCGGCCAGACGGCGAAGATCATGACCGGTGTCGAGGACGTCCTCGTAAAGGAGTCGCCCGACGTCGTCCTGGTGCAGGGGGACACGAACACCGTCATGGCCGCGGCTCTCGCGGCATCGAAGTTGCACACGAGGGTGGGGCATATCGAAGCGGGGCTCCGGAGTTTCAATCGCTGGATGCCCGAAGAGATCAACCGGGTGCTCACCGACCATATCTCGGATTACCTCTTCGCCCCGACGGAGAGCGCGAGAGATAACCTTCTCCAGGAGGGGATCGCCGAGCGGAAGATCTGCGTGACCGGCAACACCGTCGTCGATGCGGTCTACCAGAACCTCGGTATAGCAGAGAAAAAGGGCAACGTACTAAAAGAGCTCGACCTCGAGCCCCGTGAATACTTCCTCGTCACCGCTCACCGGCAAGAGAACGTGGACAACCGGACACGCCTCAAAGAGATCTTAAAAGGGCTCGAAGGGGTGCAGAGGGAGTTTTCCCTCCCGGTCGTCTTCCCCGTCCACCCGCGAACCGAGAAACGGATCAAGGAACTGGGAATCGGCGTCGACGGACTGAACCTCACCAAACCCTTCGGGTTCCTGGAGTTCCTGCAGCTTGAGTCGCAGGCGAAACTCGTGCTGACCGATTCCGGCGGCGTCCAGGAAGAGACCTGTGTTCTCGGCATTCCCTGTGCTACGATGCGTTACGACACGGAGCGGCCCGAGACGCTGGACGTCGGATCGAACGTCCTGGTCGGTGCCGACTCAAGAAAAATACTCGAAGCGGTTCGTTCGATAGAATCCTGGAAACCCGGGTGGAAGAACCCTTACGGCGACGGAATCGCCGGAAAAATGATTGTCATGGTCTGTGCCGCCGCACGGCCCCAATGATTGCCCGAGGAGAATGCACATGAAGATCTGTGTACTGGGATTAGGATACATAGGATTGCCGACTGCACTGTTGTTTGCGGCTCACGGAGCGGATGTCATGGGCGTCGACGTGAAACGGAGCGTGGTGGATTGCCTCAATAACGGGAACCTGCCGTTCACAGAACCGGGGCTCGAAGACCTTTACAGCGAGGCCAAAAGCCGGTTCCTCGCCAGCACCGAACCGGAAGCCGCGGACGTGTTTCTGATTGCCGTGCCGACACCCCTGGATCCGGCAACGAAAGTCTCCAACCTCTCCTATGTCAAGAGCGCAGCCGGCATGATCGCCCCCCACCTTCGCGGAGGGAACCTGGTCATCCTCGAATCGACCGTCCCTCCCGGAACCAGCGAACGGGTCGTCATTCCGAGACTCGAGAAGAGCGGTGTTGCCGTCGGAGACTTCCTCTACGCCCACTGCCCCGAGCGGGCGATACCGGGGCGAACCCTGCAGGAGATGACGGGTAACAGCCGCATCATCGGCGGCTACGACCGGGACTCCACCGACCGCGCGACCGCGATCTACCAGACCTTCGTCCGCGGGCAGATATACCAGACCGACACGAGGACGGCGGAATTCGTCAAGTTGATGGAGAACACCTGCCGCGACGTGAACATCGCGCTCGCAAACGAGTTTGCCCAGCTCGCGGAAGAGTGTGGGATCAACGTCTGGGAGGCCATCACCCTCGCAAACAAGCACCCCCGGGTCAGCGTCCTCAACCCCGGCCCGGGTGTCGGAGGGCACTGCATCGCCGTCGATCCCTGGTTCCTGACCGAGAACTCGACCCGGTGCAGGATGGTCTCCACGGCGCGGGAGATCAACGACTCCATGCCGAACTACGTGCTGCGTGTCGCACGCGGCCTGCTCGCCGGCGTCCGGGACCCGACGATCAGCATCCTCGGGGTCGCCTACAAGGGCAACGTCGGCGACACCAGAGAGAGCCCGGCATTCAAATTCATCCAGCTCGCCGGGAACGAAGGGTATGCCATCCGGTGCCACGACCCGTATGCAGCGGAATTCGCGCATCCCCTCATGGATCTCCCGGAAGCGACCGCCGGGAGCGACTGCATCGTCATCCTCACCGATCACGACTGCTTCCGGAAACTCGATCCGGCAACGCTCAGGGTGAGGACGAAACTCGTCATAGATGCCCGGAACATCCTCGACCACGAGAAGTGGGTCGACCAGGGCTTTGCCGTCCGCGTGCTGGGCGACGGTTCTTCGGTGCAGCAGACGGTTCCGGGAGATATCGCGGCCCCGACAGGCCTGTATCCTGCAGGCGCCGCGCGGTCGATTGCATCCTCATCGCTGCCGTCCATATCCCTGCTCTCTCCGAACGGGCGGGAGGGCTTCCTTTAGTCCTCCCGTACACGGTTTCGCAGGGCAGGAACCGTCGACCGGCCTTCCACGACCCCATTCAGAGATCACGAGGAGTTGCATGAAACAGGTATGCATCGTATCACAGCACTTTCCGCCGGAGAAATCGGGAAACGCGTCACGAATACATGACACCGCCGTGCACCTTGCCAGACTCGGGATCGGCGTGACCGTGCTTGCACCGCACCCCACGTTTCCTACCGGCTCGTTCTCCCGTACCTGGAAGCGCTCGGACGTGCAGGAGGTCGACGGGATCCGGGTTGTCCGCCTCTGGACCTGGCAGCCGGGCACCGGCGATCCGGGGTTTGGGAGCAGAATGGCCTACTACCTCTTCTTCCCGATCCACGCCGCACTCTGGCTCCTCTTCACCAGGAGCCGGTTCGACGCAATCATGACGTCGGCGCCGCCGCTCTTCACCGGGATCCCGGGGTACGTCCTGAAACGGACGTCACGGGTAAAGTGGATCCTCGATGTCCGCGACCTCTGGATCGATGCATCCATAGGCCTCGGCTTCCTCCGGGAAGGAAGCCTCTACGAGAGGATGAGCCGGAAGTTCGAGCAGATGTGTCTTGACCGGGCGGATCTCGTCGGGGTCACGACTGAAGAACTCGGGCGGAGGATCTCGTCGCGCTACCGGGTTACCGCTCCCATGGAACTGATGCCGAACGGCGTCAACACCGAGATCTTCCGTCCCGCGAACAACGGGAAGAAGCGGCAGATCATCTACGCCGGGAACGTCGGGCACGCACAGGATCTCGATAAGGTGGCCCTCGCCGTCAAGTCGATGAACGGCACCTACAACCTGAAGTTCGTCATCGTCGGGGACGGCGACACGAAGGAGAACCTTGAAGGGCTGGTGAAGGCGGAGAGCCTGACCGACTCCGTCATCTTCACGGGCACCCTTCCGCGCGAGGAGATCCCGCGGCTGCTCTCCGAATCGCTCGTGGGGGTGGCACCCTTAAAGAGGCTCGCGAACCTCGAATACGCCGCCCCCACCAAGGCCTACGAGTACATGGCCTGCGGGATACCTTTCGTCGGTTGCGGGAACGGCGAGATCGCCCATCTCGCGAAGGAGTCGGGTGCGGGGGTCATCGCCGACAACACGCCGGAGGCGATCGCCGCGACACTCTCGGCGCTTCTCGACGACCCGGAGAAGATGGAGGAGATGGGCCGCCGGGGCCGGGAGTACGTTGCAAAGCACTACGACCGGCGATCGGTCGCCCTGAAACTGAAGCACCATATTGAGAGGATAACATGGACGGGCGCGTAAGATCGCTTCTCTCCCGGGTTGCCGGGGAGGTCCGGGACCTCGCCGTCGTCGACGGCGAGACCGCGTACATCCGCGACCCGGTCTTTGGGGTTATCCGGAACCGCGTGCATGCCGAGGTCGTAAAAGCGATGCTCCGGTCGGGCGGCGACCCTCTCGTGGGCCCGATCCTCGACTACGCCGCAGGATGCCAGAACCCGGACGGGTCCTACAACGAGGTTCACGTGAACTACAACGAGCCGTCGGCCCTGATCACGGCGTTTATCGGCGACGCGCTCCTGGAGGCGGAGGACCGGTATCCGCACGAGGAGGCGCTCCGCAAAGCCCGGGACTATGTCCTCGCCGCCGAGAGGAGCCCGGGATGTTTCCTGAAGTCCCGGGGCTACACCGCCGACCACCTGAACGTCGACGCCTCCTGCGGGGCGTTCCTTGCCCGGTACGCGGAGCGCTACGACGACGAGGAAGCCCGTGCGGCCGCGCTGCGGGCGGCGGAGAACGTCGTCCGCCACCAGCGCCCCGACGGCGTCTACCCCTACGCGGTCGATAAGGGGACCTACCCTTTCGTATTCGACCTCCCCTGCGTGCACTACCAGGGGGTGACGATCTACTACCTCGCAAAGGCAAACGACGTCCTGTGCGACGAGCGGATCGACGAAAGCATCGCAAAGGGCGTGCGATGGCTCGCGGACGCCCAGCGCCCCGACGGGCGGTTCGACTGGTCGAGAAGCGGCCTTTCGTTCGCCTACTACCTCTCCGGGGCGTACGCGTTCGCCCACGCTTCCTTTGTCTACGCCTCGCGGACGGACGACCGTTACCGGGAACACGCCGATCTCTGCCTTGGCCGGCTTGAAAAGGACGTGCGGGGGCTTGCACCCCGGTGGGAACCGGGCTCCTGGCCCGGCCTCGTCCCGTCCGTCGCCACGGCAGCGAAGACGGCGTCGCTCGGGCACTACCCGTTACGGCACCGGGCGTTCCGGTTCGGCTACGGCATGTACCGCGAGATCGCCCGCAGGCGGTACGGCGAAACCGCAGAGACGCGGTCCTTCGAAGCCCTCTGCCGGGTGCTCGGAATCCGGTCGTCGACCGTGGAACCGTCGAATAACTTTCCCGATCTCTTCATGACCTCGGAAGTGCTCGACTGTCTCAGCCAGTCGGGAATCTGGGGGGAATCCACATGAAACAGGTATTGCTCGATCTGCAGTCAGGGTCTATCCAGGTGGAGAACGTTCCCGTTCCCGCCGTAACGAGGGGGGTCGTCGTCGAGAACGCCTACTCCCTCATCAGCGCCGGCACGGAGTCGTCGCTGATCAATCTCGCACAGCAGTCGCTCGTCGGCAAGGCGAAGGCACGCCCCGACGACGTGAGAAAAGTCCTCCAGAAAGTGGGGACGGACGGCCCTCTCTCGGCCTACCGGCAGGCGATGAGCCGTCTTGCAAAACCCGAACCGCTCGGCTACAGCTGTGCGGGCACGGTGGTGACGACGGCATCCGACGAGTTCGAGGTCGGCGACCGCGTCGCCTGCGCCGGAGCAGGGTACGCGGTGCATGCCGAGTACGTCTCGGTTCCAAAGAACCTCTGCGTCAGGATCCCCGACGGTGTCGGCTTTAAGGAAGCGGCGTTCACGACCGTCGGGTCGATCGCGATGCACGGCGTCCGGAACGCCGAAGTCTCGGTGGGCGAAAACGTCGCGGTGATCGGGCTCGGGCTGATCGGGCTTCTCTCAGTGCAGATCCTCAAAGCCGCGGGGTGCCGGGTGATCGGGATCGATATCGACCCCGAAAAACTTGCGCTTGCGGCGGACCTCGGTGCGGACGTCGTCTCGAACTACGACGGCCTCTTCGAGAGGGCGCGGGGGTTATCGCCGTTCGGGGCGGACGCGGTCGTCATCACCGCAGCCACCCGGTCAAGCGCCCCAATCGAGGCCGCCGGCCGCCTGGTCAGGGATAAGGGCAGGGTCGTGGTCGTCGGGAACGTCGGCATGGACGTGCCCCGGGACGTCTTCTACGAGAAGGAGGCGGAGGTCGTCGTCTCCCGCTCCTACGGCCCCGGCCGCTACGACAGAAACTACGAGGAGCGGGGGATCGACTACCCGATCTACGTCCGGTGGACGGAGAAGAGGAACATGGAGGCGTTTCTCGAACTGGTGCGGCAGAAGAAGATTGATCTCGACCGCCTGATCACGCACACCTTCCCGCTCGACGACGCGCCGGGGGCCTACGACCTCATCAATGCCGGAAAGGAGCGGTTCATCGGGGTTCTCCTGCAGTACAGCCCGAACGGTGCGGGTGCCTCCGGCACCGTCGTCAGCCTCGCAAAGCCCGGCGGGAGGGGGCGGAAGGTCCCGGCCGCGGCCCGGTCGCTCGGGTGCATCGGCGCCGGAGTCCACGCCCAGAGCGCCCTCTATCCGCACCTCTCCGCCCTCCCGGTGAACCTCGGGGGGCTTGCGACCGCGACGGGGCTCTCGGCGCAGACGGTCGCGAAGAAGTACGGGTTTGCCTACTGCACCACCGATTACCGCAGGATCCTCGACGACCCCGATATCGACGCGGTGATGATCGCGACGAGAAACGACCTGCACGCGCCGATGGCGATCGAGGCGCTGCACGCCGGAAAAGACGTCTTCGTCGAAAAACCGCTTGCCACCAACATCGACGATCTGCGACGGATCGTCGAGGCCAGAAACGAGTCCGGGCGGCGGCTGGCGGTGGGGTTCAACCGCCGCCACTCCCCGCTTGCAGTGAAGATGAAGGAGTTCTTCGCAAACCGGGCAACCCCCGCCGTCCTGCACTACCGGGTCAATGCGGGGCAGATCCCGCCCGAACACTGGGTGCACGACGACGAGCAGGGCAGCGGGATGCTGATCTCGGAGTGCTGCCACTTCATCGACTTCATGCAGTACGTCACCGGGGCACGGCCGGTCCAGGTCGTTGCCCGGGCGATCGAGCCGACCGGGACCATCCAGAAGTACGACAACTTCCAGGCGACCCTGACCTTCGACGACGGGTCGCTCGGCACCGTCACCTACACGACGCTCGGCGACCGCTCATACCCCAAAGAGACCGTCGAGGTCTTCGCCGGCAACGCTGTCGGGAGGATCACCGACTTCCGCGACCTCGAACTCCGGCGGGAGGGGAAGGCATCGAGGGAGAAGCGGTGGCTCGCCCAGGAGAAGGGGTTTGCCGAGGAACTCCTGGCGTTCGTGAAGGGTGAGGAGCCGGACTTCGCCGGCAACGTCGCGACGACGCTCGCAACGTTCGCGGCATGGGAGTCGATCGACACCGGGGCGGCGCAGGAGATCGATCCCGGGCGGGTGGGGTTGTGATACGTTCCGGGTGCTGAGGGTGGGGCTGATCATTTGCTACTGTCTCAGTCGCGTATGGCTCCGGCGGTAGCCTCTAATCCTCTCTCCACCGCGTAAAGGGATATCTATAGCCCCCACTCGAAGACCTACGGTCTTCTCAAGCTCCGGACGTTCCGTCCGTCGCACCCCGCCCACAAGGGGCAGGGGCAGTCATGGCGATAAGCGATGGTTCGGAGAACCGGAGCTAGAGCACCGAAGAACGACGTTCCTTCAGGATGCGACGGTTCGTCAGAATCGGAGCTGGAGAAACCCGGAAGGGTTTCGGGAACGGAGTTTAAGCACCGGAGGTGCGAAGGTGCGAAGCCGGGGGGAAAAGCCGTGCACGGTTCTTTTCCAGAGTCTCCTCGTATAGTGGACCGTGGGGACTACGCACCTTCGGTGCTCGTGCTCCTGCCCCCGCACCTTGCGGTGCTCAAACTCCGTTCCGGAGGAACGTCGCACCTTCGGCCAGTCGCATATCGCCATGGGGGAGGGGCCGACGGGGAGTGCGATGGTTCGTAGAACCGGAGCTCGACCACCGTCAGGTGGGGAGTGCGATGGTTCGTAGAACCGGAGCTCGACCACCGTCAGGTGGGGAGTGCGATGGTTCGTAGAACCGGAGCTCGACCACCGTCAGGTGGGGAGTGCGAGCGAAGCGAGCTTGAGCACCGGAGGTGCGAAGGGGGCACGCCCCCTCCCCTGTCTCTGCTCCGTCGCGAACATCTGTAGTTCCCCCATACCCACAGGTCGTGAAACCCCGGTGCGACGCTCCACTAACGGGTTCTCATGCTCTCGCTCCTTTGAAACATCGCGCCCACAAAAAACGCCCGGGAGACCCTGGCGCCGGACGGCGGGCTCACAATCGATGAAAAAAAGCGTTTACGAAGAAGAAAGCTGGGTACTTCGGATATACGCCAGCTGCTCACGGATCCGCTCCGGGATCGTGCGGGAATCTTCTGCCGTAACGGCCTCCTTCCACTCCTCCCGGCACGGGCCGTCCAGTCCGTCGAACTCTGTCGTGTCGAAACGGGAGTTGTATCGCTGGATCGCCCCGGTGATCTCGGCATCGCACTTTCCGCAGTTCCGGGCCCAGTCGAGCGACTCGACCGAGTAATTCCAGGGGCTGACGTAGACGTGGGCACGATCCCCGAACCGCTCCCGGCACTGCTGCAGGAGTTCGACGAGCGTCCAGAGCCACGGCGGGCGGTAGAGGTCGTTCTTCCAGAGTTCGTGCACGACGGTGTTCTTCTCGACCGTCGTCACCTCGAGGTCGACGTAGTCGATCCCGCGGGAGATACAGTAGGAGATGGTCTGCAGGATATCGTCTATCGCTTCTCCTTCGGTGAGAAACGGCGGTTTTACGAGGAGGAGCGGTTTTGTCAGCACGCCCATCCCCTGCATCCTCGAATGGAAGTGATCGAAGTTGTTCGCTGAGAACCCCTTGTTGATGCAGAGGTTCATCACCTGCGAGTTTGCGGACTCGAACCCGAACGCCACCTCGAGCTGCCGCCCGTTCAAGGCTTTCTTCATCTTTGCCACGTGCTCGTCGGGGGAATAATCGATCCTCGACTCGACGACCACCTTCTTGATGTTTTTGTAGCCGTCGATGTACGAGCAGATCTTCTCGATGGCGGCAACCGGCATCTCGCGTTCGTTAAAGATATTGCCGTCGTTGTATATCGAGACGATCGGGTAATCCCCGAGATCGACGGCGTCCATCACGTATTCGAACTGCGCGATGTATTCGTCCGCCGACACCTCCCTGCCCCGGGACGTTGCA
>NZ_JMIO01000002.1 GCF_000691865.1 Methanoculleus sp. MH98A
GGAAATACTTTTTCTCGGAAAAGCCCGAATGGAAAATGTCTGGATCCATTTTTATGGCCGAATTTCACGATTATATCGCGGCCCGGTCGTGTTGCGGCAACAGGAGTTCTTCGTTTCAGGGGCTGCGATTCCCTATTGAGCGTGGTAAATGCGAGTTGGCAAATCGGTTCGATGCAATGCAGATTCGATATTCATATATGATGCGACGCAGATACCTCAGTGAGATATCTCGGGGTTAATCTGATGAGCCGTCATCCCTTCATGGAAGAGAGTGCCCAAAGGCACATCGATGAGGTCCGGTCCGTTGTCGGTGTTGCCGCATGCGCTCTCGTATCCAGTGATGGCAGAATTTTGGGTAAACACTTCCCGGAAGGTGACCTCACGTCGTCGCTTTTTGCAGCGATGTCTGCAACGATCCTCGCATCGGCAGAGGCGGCCTGCGGCAGCGTCGATGTAGAGCGACCGTTCCTGGTCGCCGTTGCCTCGGCCGACGCTACAATCCTCATCGTGAGTGTCGGGGAGGCCGCCCTGATCGCGGCGGTAATTGATAAGTCAGCGGATCTACCAACCGTACAGAGACAGTTATTGGACATAGCAGTCAGGATCGGAGAGGAGGAGGCATGATGTATACGATACTGGTTGTCGACGATAGCCCCATGATCGTCGATGTTTTTGTTACCATGCTGGAGCGTGGCGGCTATCGGCCGATCACCGCCTTCAGTGGCGAGGAGTGTCTTGAGGCCCTGAATGCGACCCCTCCCGACCTGATCCTTCTGGATATCATGATGGAACCGATGGACGGCTGGGAGACGCTTGAGCGGATCAAGGCCAACCCTGCAACGCAGGATATCCCCGTCCTCATGCTGACCGCAAAACCCCTCACGCCCGAGGAGGCGAACGAATACGGTTCCTACATCGAGGACTATATCCTCAAGCCCACCACCCATCACCAGCTCTATGAGGCCATCGAGCACGTGCTGGCCCGCCGGCACTCCATCGCCGCCGACATCGAGCGGGCGCGCGAAGCCGGCGTGGACTCGCAGCTCGTCGACGAGTACGAACGTCTCGCAAAGAGTGTCGATATCAACCGCCGCCTCTTAAAGATTCTTGAGACCACCTACAGCATCAAAGATGCCCGGGCGGGCATGGGCGAGGATATCACGAGGGCCATAAAGAGCATGGCGGCGAGCATCAAGATTCAGGAAGAACGGCTGAATCAGGTTCGCACCCAGTTTGACGAGCTCTTCGTGGCGCGCTGATCGTCCTCGCTCTCAAAATCAGGATTTTTGCGCCCCATCCGGTATCGTTTCGGGTCGCTGCTCCCGCCCCTAGCGGCTATCCACGCGTTCCTGCTTCCCGATATAGACGATCGCGATCGTCAGCACGAGGATCGCCACGAGTGTCATCCCGATATCGACGGGTTCGAGGGGTTCGACCCCGAAGGTCAGCACCCGCCGCACCATTGCGGTGATGCCTGCAATCAGGATCGGCGTCACGAGCACTCTGTTTGTCCTGAAATACGCCGTCACCGTCTCCAGGATCTCCACGATGATGAGGGTCAGGAGGAGCGCGTGCAGCACCCCGAGTATGCCCTGTGTCATGTCTTCGGCGTGAACGAGCGCTACTACCTGGAGAATGACGTCGTAGAACGAGAATATCGCGAGCAGGGAGAGCGAGACGGCGATGAGCATGTATATGCTCAGCGTTACCCATGATATTGCTGATATGGCCTTATCTGCATGGGATTTGGAAGGAATCATGGGGCACCCTGATCCGGGAAATACGTATATAGACGGGATGTCCGAGGAGCATTAAACATTCCGGTAAGTCTGCAGTGGGTTGATAATTGAAAGGTTTATATCGTTAGACTGCGAATGATATGATACGCCTGCAAGTAAGTTATTTATACTATTCTCGCATTGTAATAATGCTGGATGGCAGTACGCGCGGGGCCTATAGCTCAGTTAGGTAGAGCGCCTGGCTTTTAACCAGGTGGTCGGGGGTTCAAATCCCCTTGGGCCCGTTGCCATGGGCGATGTCTATGGATTTTAACAAGGTGATGTATCTGATACGCAACTTTTTCGTCGGTGAGGTGTAGGTGATGGGGACTTCACTTGACGTACTCAACCATGAGATGGTTCCGGACCATCAAATTATGGGCGAAGAAGAGGTCGCCGACCTTCTTGCGACGTACCATATAACTCTAGAGCAATTGCCGAAAATCTACCACGACGATCCTGCAGTGAAGACTATCGGTGGCGAGGTCGGGAACGTCATCCGGATCATTCGCGACAGTCGCACCGCGGGCAGAGCCGAAGCCTACAGGCTCGTTGTGAAGAGACCGAAGAAATAAATTCAGAGGCCGGGAGCTGATCCATCTGTTAGACAGAAGTGTTTTGTCGAGAGCATATTTTGCGCGGGAGCACGTAGCGCGCCACCAGTTAGACTCTTATAACAATTTCCTCCTGCACAACCTTCAGAAAGTCGTCGACGAGCAGCGCATCATCGAGACCGATATCGAGACCCGCGGGAAGGGAAAGGAGGCCGTATGGGTTGAACTGGGCAAGGTCGAGGTGAAGAAACCTCTTGTCCGTGAGGCGGACGGATCGCAGTCCGAACTCTTCCCGAGCGAGGCGCGCCTGAGAAACCTCACGTATGCGGCACCCATTCAACTCGAGATGACGCTTGTCCAGGGCGAAGAAGCGCAGGACCCGATCGTCACCATCATCGGGCAGTTGCCGGTGATGGTGGGCTCGGCCGCCTGCAACCTCTACAACATGAGCGACGCCGAGCGGATCGAGCACGGCGAAGACCCTCTCGATCCCGGTGGCTATTTCGTCGTCAACGGCACGGAACGGGTGCTGATGACGCTCGAGGATCTCGCCTCGAACAAGATCATGACCGAGTTCACCGAGCGCTACAACGAGCGGATCTACGTAGCGAAGGTCTTCTCGCAGTACCGGGGCTACCGCGCGCTCGTGATCGTCGAGCGGAACAGGAAGAACCTGCTCGAGGTCTCGTTCCCCTCGGTCGCCGGGCACCTCCGCTTCGTCGACCTGATGCGGTCGCTGGGGCTGCAGGGCGACCACGACATCGTGGAGGCGGTCTCCACCGACGAGGAGATCCTCACCTTCATGATGCAGAACCTGGAAGAGAGCGAGTGCGACACCGTCGACGACGGCGTCATGTATGTGGGCAAGAAACTCGCACCCAACCAGACGCGGGACTACCAGCGGAAACGTGCGGAGTTCGTCCTCGACAACTACCTCCTGCCGCACTTGAACTACCTGATGCCGGTGGGCCTGAAAGAAGAGGATCCCGGCTACCGGGCGGCAGTCGAAGGCGTCCGCCTCGCAAAGGCGCACTTCCTCGGCCGCATGGCCGAGGCCTGTTTCGACCTGGTGCTCGATCGGCGCCGGATCGACGACAAGGACCATTACTCGAACAAGCGGTTGAAACTTGCAGGCGACCTGATGGAAGACCTCTTCCGGATATCGCTCAACCGTTTGACGCGCGACGTGAAGTACCAACTCGAGCGCGCCAGCATGCGTCACCGCGATCTCTCGATCGGGACCGCCGTGCGCGCGGACGTCCTGACCGAGCGGCTGCTGCACCCGCTTGCCACCGGCAACTGGGTGGGCGGGCGCACCGGCGTCTCGCAGCTCCTCGACCGGGTGGATCACATGGCGGTGCTCTCGCACCTTCGCCGTGTGATCTCCCCGCTCTCCCGCTCGCAGCCTCACTTCGAGGCCCGTGACCTGCACCCCACCCAGTGGGGGCGGATCTGTCCGAGCGAGACACCTGAGGGTCCGAATTGTGGACTGGTGAAGAACTTCGCCCAGATGGTCGAGATCAGCAAGGGCGTAATCAACGAAGAGGAAGTGAAGAACATTCTGTACGATATGGGCGTCATCGCCCTCCGGAGAGAGACGGCATGAGACAGTCACGTGTCTTCGTCGACGGAGCCCTTATCGGGCTTGTGGACGACCCGCGGGAACTGGTCGAGCGGATGCGCGAAATGCGCCGGCGCGGCGAGATCTCCTCCGAGGTCAATGTATCCTACAAGGAATTCAACAACGACGTCATCATCCATACCGATCGCGGCAGGGCACGCCGGCCGCTGATCGTGGTCAGGGACGGTGTGCCGCAGGTAACCGACGACGACATCGAGCGTCTCCGAAACGGCGAGACAATCTTCGAGGACGTGGTGCGGAAGGGCGCGATCGAGTTCGTCGACGCCGAAGAGGAGGAAGACCTCTTCATCGCCATCAATGAGGCGGACCTCACTCCCGAGCACACGCATCTCGAGATCGATCCCTCCCTCATCCTGGGTATCGGTGCGGCGCACGTCCCGTTCCCCGAGCACAATGCCAGTCCCCGTGTCACCATGGGCGCCGGGATGGTCAAGCAGGCGCTCGGCTTCGGGGCATCGAACATGAAACTCCGCCCCGACACCCGGGGGCACATGCTCCACTACGGCCAGAAGCCGCTCACCTTCACCCAGACATCCGACGTGATCGGCTCCGACGATCGGCCCGCGGGCCAGAACTTCGTCGTCGCCATCATCTCGTATGAAGGGTTCAACATTGAGGATGCGCTCATCATCAACAAGGCATCCATCGACCGCGGCCTCGGACGTTCGCACTTCTTCCGCACCTACGACGGCGAAGAGCGGCGATACCCCGGCGGCCAGGTCGACCGGATCGAGATCCCGGACGAAGAGGTCTCCGGCGCGCACGGTGCCGAGTTCTACGCGAACCTGGACATCGACGGCGTCATCAATCCCGAGACGGTCGTCCGCGAGAAGGACGTGCTGATCGGGAAGACTTCTCCGCCCCGGTTCCTCGAAGAGCCGACGAGCGAGCTCATCGCCGTCGAAAAGAGGCGCGACACCTCGGTCACGATGCGGAGCAACGAGCACGGCATCGTGGACACCGTCATCATCACCGAGGGCGAGAACTCCTCGCGCCTGGTGAAGGTCCGGACCCGAGATCTCCGGGTGCCGGAGGTCGGCGACAAGTTCGCGTCCCGGCACGGTCAGAAGGGCGTCATCGGGCTGATTCAGCCTTCGGCGGATATGCCGTTCACCGAGTCGGGCATGACGCCCGACCTGATCATCAACCCCCACGCCGTCCCGAGCCGTATGACCATCGGGCACATGCTCGAGATGCTGGGCGGCAAGGTCGGCTCGCTCGAAGGGCACCGGATCAACGCGACCGCGTTCCGCGGCGAACGCGAGACGGCTCTGCGGAGTTCACTCAAAGAACTCGGTTTTTCGCACAACGGCCGCGAAGTCATGTACGACGGTATCACCGGCCGGCAGTTTGCGGCCGATATCTACATCGGCGTCATCTACTACCAGAAACTCTACCACATGGTATCGAGCAAGATGCACGCGCGGTCGCGCGGCCCCGTGCAGGTGCTCACCCGCCAGCCGACCGAAGGGCGTGCCCGCGAGGGCGGTCTCCGGTTCGGTGAGATGGAGCGGGACGTGATGATCGGCCACGGCGCGGCGATGGCCCTCAAAGAGCGTCTCCTCGACGAGTCGGACAAGGTGACCCAGTGGGTCTGTGCGAAGTGCGGCATGGTGGCGATGGTTGATAGGAAGAGGAAGGTGACGCGGTGCCTTGCCTGCGGCAGTGAGACTGATATCTACCCGGTCGAGATGAGCTACGCATTCAAGCTCCTCCTCGACGAGATGAAGAGCATGGGCATCGCTCCCCGCCTGAGACTCGACGATATGGTGTAAGAGAGGGGGCACAATCAAACTATGACCAGTCCAAAACGTGTTGGAAGGATCGAGTTCGGGCTCTTCTCCCCGAAGGAGATCCGCAAGATGAGTGTTCGAAAGATCATCTGGGCGGACACCTATGACGACGACGGGTTCCCCTACCCGCAGGGCCTGATGGACCTGAACCTGGGCGTCATCGACCCCGGTCTCCGGTGCAAGACCTGCGACCAGAAGGCGGCCGACTGTCCGGGCCACTTCGGGCACATCGAGCTCGCGAAGCCCGTCATTCACGTCGGCTACACCCGGCTGATCCGGAAACTCCTGCGGGTGACCTGCAGGTCGTGCTCCCGGCTGCTGATGACGTCCGAGGAGGTCGAAAAGATCATCGGCCACGAGGACAGCGAGCTCGCGGGCGAGATCGTCTCCGAGAAAGATATCAAGAAAGAGCGGGTCTGCCCCCACTGCGGGGAGCAGCAGCTCAAGATCAACTTCGAGAAACCCACCACCTTCTCCGAGGTCTTCGTGGAAGACGGGCGCAAAGTCGAGCACAAGCTGACCCCGGCCGATATCCGGGCGCGTCTCGAGCGGATCCCGGACGACGATCTCCGGGCTCTCGGGGTCAACCCGGATGTCGCGCGCCCGGAATGGACGATCCTCACCGTCCTCCCGGTCCCGCCGGTCACGATGCGGCCCTCGATCATCCTCGAGAACGGGCAGCGATCCGAGGACGACCTGACCCACAAGCTCGTGGACATCATCAGGATCAACCAGCGGTTCAAGGAGAACCAGGACGCCGGTGCGCCCCAGCTGATCATCGAGGATCTCTGGGAACTCCTGCAGTACCATGTCACCACCTACCTCGACAACGAGGTGGCGGGGTGCCCGCCTGCCCGGCACCGGAGCGGTCGGCCCCTAAAGACCCTGTCGCAGCGTCTCAAGGGGAAAGAAGGCCGGTTCCGCGGCTCGCTCTCGGGTAAGCGTGTCAATTTCTCGGCCCGTACGGTCATCTCTCCCGACCCGAACCTCTCCATCGGCGAGGTCGGGATACCGCTCGCCATCGCAAACGAGATGACGCTCCCGATCCGGGTGACCCAGTTCAACCTCGAGGAGATGCGGCAGTACATCTTAAACGGCCCCGAACGCCCTACCATCCGGTCGCCCTGCGGCGCAAACTACGCTATTCGGCCGGACAACCGGAGGATGCGCCTGTCCGAGGCGAACCTCGAAACGGTCGCGGAGATGATCGAGCCGGGCTGGACGGTGGAGCGGCAGTTAAAGGATAACGATATCGTTCTCTTCAACCGGCAGCCCTCGCTGCACCGGATGAGCATCATGGCCCACCGGGTCGTCGTGATGGACGGAAAGACGTTCCGGCTGAACCCGGCCGTCTGCCCGCCCTACAACGCCGACTTCGACGGCGACGAGATGAACCTGCATATCCCGCAGACCGAGGAGGCGCGGGCCGAGGCCGAGATCCTGGTCTCGGTGTCGTCGAACATCCTCTCGCCGAGGACCGGCGGCCCGATCATCGGTGGTATTCACGACCACATCTCGGGCATCTTCCTCCTGACGCATACCGTCCGCCACTTCAGCAAGGAAGAGACACTCTACCTCACCCAGCACCTGGATATCGAGCACCTGCCCGAGCCGGACCGGATGGACGAGAACGGCAACCCCCTCTGGACGAACAAGCAGGTTTTCTCGCTCGTTCTCCCCGACGACCTGAACATGGTCTTCAAGGCCTCGTCGTGCCAGAACTGCGAGACCTGCCGCCGTGAGATGTGTGAGAACGATGCGTTCGTCCGGATCATCAACGGGAACCTGATCTCCGGAACCATCGACAAGAAGGGGATCGGTGCGTTCGACGGTCAGATCCTGCACCGGATCATCAGGCAGCACGGCATGAAGCGGGCTGCCCGGTTCATCGACGACGTGACCAAGCTCTCGATCCGGGGCATCATGCTCGAAGGGTTCTCGTTCGGTATCGACGACGAAGACCTGACCCGGACGGAGTACGGCCAGATCGACGAGGTGCTCAATACCGCCATCAGCGACGTCGACCGCCGGATCAAGATCTACAACGAGGGACAGCTCGAACCGATGCCGGGCCGGACGCTTGAAGAGACGCTCGAGATGCAGATCATGCAGGTGCTCGGCAAGGCCCGTGACCGCACCGGTGAGATTGCCGGCCGGCACCTCGGGATGGACAACAGTGCCGTGGTGATGGCGGTCTCCGGCGCCCGTGGGTCGATGCTGAACCTGACGCAGATGGCCGGATGTCTCGGACAGCAGTCCGTCCGTGGCGAGCGGATCATGCGTGGCTACGAGGACCGGACGCTGCCGCACTTCAGGCGGAACGAGCGCGGTGCGGAAGCGCACGGGTTCATCACCAACAGTTACAAGAGCGGTCTTTCCCCCACCGAGTTCTTCTTCCACGCCATCGGCGGGCGTGAGGGTCTTGTGGACACGGCGGTCAGGACGTCGCAGAGCGGGTACCTCCAGCGGCGGATGATCAACGCCCTGCAGGATCTCAAGGTGGCGTACGACGGCACCGTCCGGACGACGGGTGGCCGGATCATCCAGTTCCGCTACGGCGAGGACGGAACCGACCCCGGGAGAAGCAGTTACGGCGCCCCGGTGGACGTGAAGGGCATCGTCGAGAGCGTGCTAAAGGAGGAGGTCAAATGAACAGCGACATGGAGCAGCGGATCGATACCCTCGAGCTGCCTTACCGGACGCGGGAGGACCTCAAAGCAACTCTCGCGGATCAGGATGTCACCGAGGAGCAGTTCGAGCAGATCCTCGAGATGGTCTTTTCGGAGTATCAGAAGAGCCGGATCGAGCCCTGCGAGGCGGTCGGAGTCGTGGCGGCGCAGTCGATCGGCGAGCCCGGCACCCAGATGACGATGCGTACGTTCCACTACGCGGGTGTGGCCGAGATCAACGTTACCCTCGGTCTCCCCCGCCTGATCGAGATCATGGACGCCCGGCGCGAGCCGAGCACCCCCACGATGGCGATCCACCTGCTGGACGACTGGGCGTTCAACCGTGACCGCGCCCGTGAGGTGAGCTGGCAGATCGAGGCCGCGCCGCTCCATGAGTTCGGGGATATCACCATCGACATGGAGAACATGCAGGTTCTCGTCATGCTAAACAAGGCGGTCTGCGACCGGCGAAAGATCTCGATCGACGAGATCCTCGAGACGGCGCCGAGGAAGATCCGCGAAAAGCGGCACTTCCGCGACTTTGACGTCGAGGGGGACCCGAAGAGGGCCTCGCTCACGTTCACCCCGAAGAACCGGGAGAGTTACCAGAACCTCTTCCAGCTCGCGGAACACGTCAGGCACGTCATCGTCCAGGGCATCGACGATATCGAGCGGGTCGTCGTCAGAAAGGAGGGTGGAGAGTATATCCTTTATACTGAGGGCTCCAACCTAAAAGATGTCTTCGAAGTCGAAGGAGTCGATACCTCCCGCACCCGGAGCAACAACATCAGCGAGATCGCCGATGTGCTCGGTATCGAGGCCGGCCGGAATGCAATCATCCAGGAGGCCTTAAGTACCCTGAACGAACAGGGTATCGGCGTCGATGTCCGTCATATCATGCTTGTCGCAGATATGATGTGCATGGAAGGCGAGGTCAAGCAGATCGGCCGGCACGGTATTGCTGGCGAGAAGGAGAGTGTCCTTTCCCGGGCTGCATTCGAAGTGACGGTCAACCATCTGCTGGATGCTGCAATCGCGAACGAGGTGGACGAATTAAACGGCGTCACCGAGAACGTGATCGTGGGCCAGCCTATCCAGCTTGGCACCGGTGATGTGAAACTCATCGCAAAACCCATAAACCTGAAAATCTAGGAGAAATCATAATGGACTTTAATGCTTCGCTACGCAAAGCCGTGAAGACTGGTACCGTGTTCCTCGGGCGAAACAAGACCCGGGAATCCATCGAGTCAGGCAAGGCCAAACTTGTCGTGGTTGCCAGGAACAGCCCGGAATCCGTTAAAAATCTCGTGAATGAGATCGATACCCCTGTCTACGTTTACGAAGGCTCGAGTGTCCAGCTCGGGAAAGCCTGCGGCAGGCCGTACGTCGTCAGTGCGCTCGCCGTGGTCGAGCCAGGAGAATCCGATATCCTGAATGCTGCGAGAGTGTAGACGATGCCACAGGTTACGCTGACTGAGGAGTGCATGCGCCTCATCTCCCAGTTCGAGAGCCTTACCGGCGCAGGCAGCCGCGATTGCATCGTCGATAACCGCAACGAGCGGATCATCTTCGTGATCAATCCCGGCGATATGGGACTCGCCATCGGCAAGAGCGGGTCGAGCATCAAGAAGGCTTCCGACGTGATGGGGAAGCGCATCGAGGTCGTGGAATACTCCGCGGACCCGGGCCAGTTCCTCCGGAACTGCTTCCTGCCCGCCCAGGTCACCGGCATCGACTTCGACACGAACGAGGAGGATCAGCAGGTCGCCCTTATCGAGGTCCGGGACGAGGACCGGGGCCTTGCCATCGGCAAAGCGGGGAAGAATATCTTCAAGGCAAAAGTACTCGCACAGCGCCAGCACGACATCGCCGATGTCCAGCTGGTGCAGGACGAGACTGCCTGAACACCTTTTTTGCAGTAATCCGGCGACATCCCGGGGTATCCCGGGGCGGTAGGTGACCGGTTCTCCCGGGGGCGATTTGCGGGGGAGGTTTCGAGCGCGCTCCTGCCCGGAAATTATTTATACCGGTATGCGCTCCATGAGACTCACATGAACCGAGTCCCCGCCCGGATAGTGAAGCCTGCGCCACCTACGGCAGAACCGGCGAACAGGGTGCGCGGAGTTCCCGGATACCGGGGGGAGTGCCGTTGAAGGGATTTCTTCTCATTGTCGGGGCTCTGGTGCTCTGTATCGTTATGGCCGGCCTTCTCACATCCGCTCTCGCCGGCTCCGACGAGAACGGCACCGTCGATGCACCGGGCGAGAAGCCCGCCGTTAATAAAGTGCCGGTCACGCCTGCGGAGGGCCCGGCGCCTGAAGAGTCGGAGGAGAAGACCGCAGCACAGAAGGAGCCCGAGATCCTGATAACCGGAGAGGCCACGCCTCCAGCCGAAGAGGAGTTGGAGACCCGGGAGCCGACGGAGACGACTCCGGCAACCTCTACGCCGTCTCCGGCTATAACGACCCTGTCGCAGTTTGCCGGGGGGACGGTTGCGAACGGCAACGAGACCGGAGATGCGGAAACAGAGGAGATACCGGCGGAAGAGCCGTCCCTGAACGCAACAACCACCACCGAATACGTCGACGACTCCGATGACGATGAGGAGGATGAAAGCCCGGTACCGACTCTCGAGCGGTATGCCCCGCCGCGACCGAGCGCGACGATGGCGAAAGCGCACTATTCTCACGACCGGCCGCTGGTCCAGAGCGGCCATCAGATCGTCAATCCCGGGTTGCCGTACACCTCCGGGGAGAACGAGACCGGGATACCGTCCGCCGCCGCCGTACCGCGCGACGGTCTCTTCGTCAGGGGTATCGGTGTGCTCCTCGACCGGACGCCCGAAGATGTCGCCCTCACCCGGAGCGGGGTGGAGATCGCGAATCTTGACTGGCTGCTCGACCCGGCGATGCTTCTCGGCGGCCGGCACCCGCGGGCGGTCTTAGAGGGGGAGAGATTCACCGTCACCGTGACGGTCGAGGCCAGGAACGTGACGATCACGGAGGAGAACCCCGCCTACGTCGTCCTGGTGCCGCCCCCGGACGAGACCGGGGTCTATGAGATCACGCGGACCCGTGAGTTTCGGACCCTCGGGGACGGGGAGCGCGGCGTCTGGGAGTTCTCGGTCGTCACCCGCACCGGGAGGCTGACGCTTGCGAACCTCACCCTCCCCGAGGAGCGGCTGGTCACCAACCTGACGTCGAACCCCAACCTCTTCGCCTTCCAGGCATACGCTCTTGCCGGCGACCAGGAGGTGCCTTCATCGGGCTTCTCCGACCCGGTGCTTGCAATCCGGCGCGACGGGAGCGCGGAAACGGCGGAGGTGTCTTCCCTCCCCGGACTCTACGCGCTTTCGGGCGTCGAGAACTCGATGCTCAGTCCGTCGGAGACGATGGCCGGGGCGTGGGCGCGGGGCGTCGATCACGATGCGATCGTTGCCGCGGCGGTCGGGGATCTCGAGGCCCTGAGCACCCTTGGGAAAGAAGAGATCGCGGCTGTTTACGACCTGGAAGGAGGGGGCGCGGGTGGAGCGCAGTCCGCGCCCTCGCCGTCGATATTCGACCAGATCGTGGAGTTCTTCGAGGGCCTGTTCGGGATGAACCAGGAACGTGCTTCGTGAGTGGAGGCGGGGCACTCCTTTTCCCCTGTTCCTGTCTGGACGCCCGATCAACCTCCGCTCTTTCAGAGCATCGCCTTCGCACCTGACGGTGCTCGACCTCCGCCTGCCCCTAGCGGGGCACGCATCGCCGCTCGAAAACGCTTCGCGTTTTCTCAACCTCCGCTCTTTCAGAGCATCGCCTTCGCACCTGACGGTGCTCGACCTCCGCCTGCCCCTAGCGGGGCACGCGTCGCCGCTCGAAAACGCTTCGCGTTTTCTCAACCTCCGCTCTTTCAGAGCGTCGGTTCTCTGAACCTCTTCCAGAGATACGCGAGCCCGAAGCACCCCGAGAGCATCATGTCCCCGAATGGCGCCGCCTGGTAGGCCTCCGGCAGCAGCCTGAGCCGGTTCGGGCCCGTGACCGCCACGGCACCGGCGGCGAGGGGCTTTCTGACCGCCGCCCCGTGCCCCCCGTCGTCGAAGACCTCTTCCGAGGTCAGCGTGCCGTCGGCGAGCTGCCGGATGTAGTGCTGAAGTTTCGCAGGATCGAGCGCGCCGGTGTGGTGCTCGAAGAGGCCGTGGATCTCCTGCCCCTTCAGGGTGAAGCAGAGGGTGTGCCCGTTCCCGGCGTTGACGAGGGTCACCCCGGTCTTTGCCATGCGCCGAACCTGCGGGTCGCAGAGCGCCCCGATGAGGGCGGCCGGTCCGGTGTCGGTGACGAACGCTCCCGGTGCCTGGCTCAGGACGGCCTGCATCCGGGTCATATCGGCGAGCGGCGGGTCGCTCGCGAGCGAGAGGAGGTCCCAGTCCCCGGCGTCCAGCCGCTCCCGCATCAGTTCGAACCGATGGATGCGGTTGCTCCGGTGCGGCGAGTAGCCGTGGTCCTGGACTGCTATCGCCACGTTCTGTGGGTAGTCCACGCCGAAGAGGGAGAGCGCCTGCCTGAGTTCCGGTTCCATGTAGTCGGTGGTGCGGACGACCGCCGCGTCTCCCGGGGGGGTGGCGCGGATCTCAACTCCAAGCGCCCGCACCCGTTCCGGGTCGTCGTGGAGGGTAAGAGCGGCCTCTGTCGTGGCGTAAACGGGCAAACCTGCCGCCAGATGCTTCCGTATCGCGCCGGTGTTCGCGCCGCCGCCCATCAGGTACCCGTCCAGGAAGACCGGGCGCCCCGCCCGGGTCGCCTCCCGGATCTTCGCCGCCGCCACCACGGTCGGGGAGGGGAGGACCAGTTTGATGCTGTTCTCGATCGAGCGGCCGGGCTCGTAGACCAGGATGTCCTGGGTACCCCTGCCGACATCGATGGCGAGTAATGTTGTTTTCAGGTCGATCATGGATGGCCTCTTGCATGTCGCCGCGGTGTCATGCCGGGCGGTTCCTAACTGAGTCTTCCCGGCGAACCAAAAAAAGGTATGATCCCGGTCAGGCACCTGCCTGATCGGCAACCGGGTTGATTCCGGCCGTCGTCGCCTTATCCGTGCGTGCCGGCTTGAACTCCCGGTACTCTTTCAGGGAGACCGTCAGGTCGCGGGTGAAGGCGAAGTAGCCGATCTGCGTCGTCCGGCAGAGGTTCATCGCCATCTCCATCAGCCCGCGGGGGTCGGGGCGCGCCTCCCCGAGCCATACGTGGAAGATGTTTCCGCCGTCCACGATGGGGAAGAAGATGTGCTCGATCTCGATCCGTTTCGTGAGCGGAACGGGGGCTCCCGGGGCGACATGGGTCCCGTTGGTATAGTAGATGGGGAGGTCGAGCGTCGTGCCGAGCGTATCGAGCGCCGCATCGGCGTCGCCCTTGACGACCCGGATGGCGTGGTCGCGGAACCGCTCGTCGAGGAGGTCCGCGACCGCGAACCGCTGGCCTGTCGTCTCCGCCGGGGTGCGGGCGAGGGCGATCGTCATGTTGTGCTTCTTCGAGAGTTCACGGGCGTACATCTCGAGTTCGGTCATTGCCCGGACGGCGAGACGGAACGCGTCGCGCGACTCATGGAGCTGGTGGCCGGTGAAGTGCTGCACCATCTCGTTGACGCCGACGACACCGATGGTGTAGACGAGCCCCTCGAGATCCACGGCAACCGCGCCGCGTTCGCTGGTGTTCGGGTCCTTCGGGCGCTGCATCGCAAACGGCATCCGGCCGTTTGTCCGGATGTGAGACATCCAGCGGCGCTTGATCCGGAAGAGTTCGACGGCGATATCCATGAGCGCCTTCAGTTCGGCAAAGAGCCGTTCCTGGTCGCCTTCCGCCTTGTACGCCGCCCGCGGGCAGTTGATGGACATCACCATCCATGACCCCATCGAGAAGTGCTTCCCTTCCCGGAAGTAGAGTTTGTCCTCGAACTCGTCGTCCTCGTCGGCGAGTGAGGAGAACTGGTAGGCACAACAGTTCCCGGTCACGATGCCGAGCGCGTTTGTAAAGGTGTGGGTGTCGGCGACATCCACGAGATCGTAAACGTAGCCGTCGTAGGGCAGTCTCTCGATAGACCGTATGCGAACCGGGTGGAGGTCGCCGTTGATGAGCCGTTCGACATCTCCGGTCTGTGCCTCCGGTCGTATAAGGGAGACCTGCGCGCTATGATGGCCCGAAGAGGCATACTGGCTTGCGTAGACGAGTCCGGTGTACTGGAGCCCGCTTGCTTCTATCGGGAGGCGGGTGAAGATCCCTCCGGTCTGTCGCGACGATCCGGCGGCTGCCGCTATGCCGTAGCCGGTCTCATGGGCGAAGCGGCGGATCTGGTCCTGGGCCGTGATCGTGCAGGTGTAAGCGGTGAGGGGGTACGGCTCGCCGGTCTGGGGGTGCGTGACGGTCGTCTCCTGTTCGAGATAGTTCGCCTGGACACCGATACGTTGCGCGAGCCAGACCAGTTTCTGAACTGCGTTCCGCGACACCAGTTTTATACGGATGCCCCTTGCGTGGTGGACGTACGACCCCTGCTGCCCTGCCTGGACGCTGATGTTGCCGTCACCGCGGAACGCGGCATCGAGGTAAGTGCCTACCAGTTCCCTGTCGACGTCGAAGAGCAGATCCGGTACGTTCTTCTCGGCAGCACACTTCCCGCAGCCGATTGCGTCAAGGAGGAGATAGAGGAGTTTGCTGTTGACGGTGACGTTGACGGCTGTGGCCTCGTCGGAGATCAGCGGCTCATAGTCAAGGAAGCCTTTGATGCACGCTGCAGCGTCCTTGATAAGGCCTTCTTCGTGCTTCCCGAACGAAAGCCTTACCGTATACCGCCGTCCGCTGGTATCGCTGCATCCCTCCGCGAGGTAGTAGCCGAGGAACCTGACGAACTCCTTTGTTACGGGAAGAATCCGGGGCAGGCCACGATTCTTCGCGTTCCGGATGTTCACTTCCCCGTCCCGGAGCACGATCTCGCCGGCATATCCGGCGGCGCAAAGCGTTTCTGCTACGTTGAGTTCTCTCGCCGGGGTGCTCCCGAACTCGGCGGTCCTGATCACCGGGAGGTAGTCCCCGGTACTGAGGTTTCGTGCCGCTGTCTTCGTGAATCTTCCTTCAGCAAGGGTGAAGACCGGGTGATCCGGCGTGACGGTGATCCGGCGGCCGGATTCGAGGGTGATGCGGAGCATCTCTCCCGTGTGCTTCTTTCGCATGACCCCGCGGAAGGGGCGCAGCGTTGCCGTCATACCCACGACATCGGCACTCGGGGTCTTTGCGTAGAGAGGGGCAAACTCCGTGCCGTATGGATCTATCTCCCTGTCTTCTGCGGCCGTATCTTCAAAGAGATCGCTGATCTTCCGGATCCGGGTTCTGCCGTTCGAGTCCACGATGGGAACCAGTTCGTCGCCCGCCAGGCACTGGTAACAGGAGATCCCCTCGCCGGCGCCCCGGTAGGGGGGGATCTGGTTGTCGTAGTAGGGGGTGCCGTACTTGGACGCGAGTTCGAACGTCATCAGGTAGAGGTCCTGGTAGGTCGGGAGGTCGGGGTGCTCGCGGTTGAACTCCTCGTCCTCGTTAAGGAAGTCGGGCTCGATGCTGATCTCGGGTTTCGGGAAGGAGAAGGGCTTGCCCCAGTAGTCCCCCTCGAGCATCACCTCCATCAGCGCCTTGAAGAGGAGCCGGACCTCCCGCTCGAACTCGTTGTAGGTCCGGAGCGGTGCCTGTTCTCCGTTCCAGACCTTGCCGCGGTAGACGCAGGGCTTGTCCTTCCAGAGGGTGGGGACGCCCGGGGAGAGCTGGACCGACGAGAAGACCACCTGGCCGCCGCGGGCGACCATCATCTGGGTCATCTCGTAAACGAACATCTGCATCAGCTGCTTGATCTCCTCGTAGTCCATCCCCTCGAAGAAGGGCGCCATGAACGTGAGGAAGTTGTAGTAGCCCTGGCCGCCGGCGAAGTTCGTCTGGGCGGAGCCGAGCGCCTTGACCGCGTGGAGGACCGCCACCTCGGCCCTCTTCGCGGGGCCGGCGACCGAGGCCTTCGTCCCGTTCCCATCAGGCATCAGGCCGTAGTAGAGGAAGTAGCGCAGGTCCCAATCCTGGCAGTTGTGGATGAGAAGGCCGTCGGATGCATAGAACGTGTGGCTCTCCTCGTTCCCGTCGCCGTCGAGGAAGAGGTCGTAGACGTACGCGCCGGTGGGCTCTACCGGAGCGACCTTGACAACGGTCTCCTCTCGTTCCGTGTTCCGTCCTTCCTTTACCGCGGAGAGGAACCTGTCGATGTGGTCCTGTCGCGAATCAAGGAATGTGGCGTACCGGGCGAACGCCTCGATGTTCCGCCGGCCGTTGAGCTGGAGCCGGTAGAGCGTCCGCCGCTCTTCCTCTTCGTAGAGTTCGACGATATGCGGCGCCATCCCAAGCGAGGTGAGCAGGAGCGAGAGTTCCTGCCGGAGCGCCGGTGATGCAGTGGTATAGTTGACGATGCAGTCCGACTTCTCCGGGCGATAGTATGCCGAACCATCCCCGGTGAAGAGGGCGGAGAGGAACTCGTGGAGGAGGACGTCGTCGAGATGGTAGACGATCCAGGGGAGGCGTTTTCCTGCTGCGCCCTCCGGGATGCCGAAGACGTAGCGGAAGAGCAGGTAGGCCGCTTTGCCGCCGAAGTAGACCTGTAGCGCCCGGTTGCGTTCCACCTCGACCCCGTAGATGGTCGTGGTGTCGGGAGCGCCGCCGGCGATGGTCGCGTAGGTGTTCAGGGCAGCGCATGCCGCGGCCTGGATCGCGGGCGCCTGGTGGTTCTCGGTTATCGCGAGGTTGTACTGTCCGATCGCCGGGGCGGCGTTGTAATTGCCCTCGGAGACGAAGAACCCGAGGAGCCGGACGATTTCAGGCGTAAGCGCAAGGAGAGCGGGCAGTTCGTGCTCGCTCCCGGTGACCCCGACGGTGACCCCGGCATAATCCTCGATGCCGTAGCGGTTGCAGAAGGCTTCGAAGAGCGCGACCGGCATAATCCCGCGCGTATACCACTGTTTCTGGTGCTCGACGCCGAGCTCGCGCGATATGTCGGTGTATGAGACGGCCCTCCCGCTCCGTACCACGTCGGCAAAGATCTCTTCAGCACCGCGGACGTAGACGTTCTCGAGAAATTCGGTCGGAACCGATGCGGATAACTCCCGGACGAGATCGATCGATTCGATCGTCTCCCCGCGGAGGGTGTCGGCCGCGGAGATCCTGTAGAGAGCGTCCCTGGCGCGTACTTCGTCGGCGCGGCGGATGATCATGCCGTCTCCTGTCCGCACCGGGATCCGGTGCTCGCCGGTGACCATCAGCGTGCGTCCTCCCGACGTCCGGATCCTGAGCATCTCGCCGGAATTCACCCGCCGACGTGTCACCTTTAATACTCGCCGCCAGCCCTTCGGCGTTAGCGCGGAGAGGTCATCCGGATGCCATTCGTCGCCCTTGATCGGGAGTTCATCGGGGCGGATGCTCCGAATCCGGTTGTTCAACCGCACTGGTATGACCGTGCTCCCATCGATGCAAAACGGGCGGGTCCCGAAGTACTCCAGGTCGTGGATGTGGAGATCGCCGCGGAGGTGGTGGTCCGCAAGGTCCGGGGGGAGCTGCAGGAGGTACTGCTCCTTGCTGATCTTGTCCGCCTTCTTCTTGTGGGATGTCTCGGCGTTCTCCTGGAGGTTGGCGTTGTCGTGCGCCTCGAACCCGCGCCCCACGTCGATGAGGTGCGCGTCGAAGACCGGGGTTCCCACCCGGGTGCAGACGTTGCGGTAGGGGACGAGGCCGCGCTCAAGGAGCGTCATGTTGACGATCTCGCGGATGAGGGGGCCGGAGAGCGACTGGAGGCCCAGCATCTGGATCTTCTTCTCGACCCGCCGGGCAATATCCTTCGCCGTCTCTTCGTCGGCCCCCTCGTATCCGTAGAAGGTCTCCACGAGCTGGCTCTCCTCCAGGATCTGTTTGACGATCCTGTTCCGGTTCCAGTCGAGGAGGTAGCCGCGGGAGGTTCGGACCTTTGGGAACGTCGGGACGAACTCCCCGAATAGAGTTGCCTGTGTCGACTTGCGAGTCAACCTCATGCCCCCGCGATCAGGTCGGCGACAAGGTGTTCCTGGAACGCGCCTCCGCCGAAGAGATCGGCGGATGTATAGAATGCGTCGCCCTTCTGCAGGACCGGCGCTTCCTGAACGAATACGCCGTTCATGCGAAGTTCGGTCAGCGCCTCGGCTGATGTCATGTCGCATTCAACGAAATGAACGCCCCTGGAGGCCAGGAACTCTTTGAGTATTTCGCAATTCGGGCAGAATTCCAGTGTGTATACAGTGAATTGCGTTGTATCGGAAATGATAATACCCCCGGATTAGTCGGTCATTATTGTTTTCGTCCTGTTCGGTTATAACAGATCTCATTCAGTACGGAACGCTGCTTCTCATCCGGGTGTGCATCGGGGGGAAAACTTGCACCGGGCTTCTTCCTCCGGCGTCTTCCGCTACGTTCTATCGCTTGCGTCCCGGCCGGACAATCATCATTTTGTAGGGTGAAGCACGATAGTACGGTAGTATGGTCAGGACGTTCGTTGCAATCGATCTGCCGGAGGAGATCCGGGAGCGCGCCCGCGAATTCCAGGAGATCCTGAGACGGTCGTCCGGGCGGCTCGCCATCGTCGACCCCGCAAACCTCCATCTCACGGTGAAGTTCCTCGGGGAGGTCGATCCGGCGCAGGTCGATCCGGTCGTCGAGGCGCTCCGGGCTGTCCGGGCCGACCCCTTCAGCCTGACGGTCGGTCATGCGGTCTGCAATCCGCCGCGGAAACCGCGGGTGATCTGGTGCGACGTCACGGACGGCGGGGAGAGCGCCGCCCTCGCCCGGCAGGTGGATGCTCTCCTTGCACCGCTCGGGTTCCCCCGGGAGACGCGTCCTTTCCGCCCCCACGTGACGCTTGCCCGGGTAAAAGAGTTCCACTCCTCGCAGTGTCGGGAGGCGGCATCCACCCCGCGCGAGCCGCTCGGGACCTGCCGGGTAACCGCGATCAAACTCAAGAAGAGCACGCTGACGCCCCGCGGTTCGATCTACGAAGATCTTGCGGAGGTCGCGTTTTGACCCGGTGCCCATGCGAGGAAGAGGTGCTCAACAGGATCCGCCCCACGCCAGAAGAGCGGACCTACGTCCGTACGATGGGAGAACAACTGATCGAGGCGGTGGAGCGTTCGGGAAAGGCGAAGGCGATGATGGTGGGCTCGGTCGCCCGCGACACCTTCGTCCGGGGCGACCGGGATCTCGACGTCTTCATGCTCTTCGATCCCGCTCTCTCCCGGGAGGAGCTGCAGGAGGAAGGTCTGGCCCTCGCGCACCGGATCGCGGAGGAGTTCGGTGCGACCTGGCGCGAGAAGTACGCGGAGCACCCCTACGTCAACGCGACGATCGATTCGTTGGACATCGATCTCGTCCCCTGCTACGCCG
Source organism: Methanoculleus sp. MH98A (assembly GCF_000691865.1). Lineage (GTDB taxonomy): Archaea > Halobacteriota > Methanomicrobia > Methanomicrobiales > Methanoculleaceae > Methanoculleus. The sequence continues at coordinate 19,893 of NZ_JMIO01000002.1, forward strand.
TTGCGAGCGCCACCGAGATCAAGAGCGCCGTGGACCGGACGCCGTTTCACACCCGCTACATCCTCGGCCACATCGGCGGCTACGCCGACGACGTCCTCCTCTTCAAGCAGTTTACGAAGTCGGGCGGGGTCTACGGCTCGGACCACATGACCGAAGGGTTCTCCGGTTACCTCTGCGAGATCCTGACGATCTATTACGGGGGGTTCCACCCGCTTCTTCGCGCCGCCGCCTGCTGGAAGCCCGGGGAGGTGATCGACATCGAGAGGCACGGGACGAAGGAGTTCGAGGACCCGCTCGTCGTCATCGATCCGGTCGACCCGGAGAGGAACGTGGCGGCGGCGCTCTCGCTCTCGCGGATGTTCGAGTTCGTGGAACTCGCCCGCGGCTACCTCGCCGAGCCGTCGGAGACGTTCTTCTGCCGGCCCCCCTCCCCGCCGCTCACCCGGGAGGTCTTCGCCCGTCTCCTCTCCGCGCGGGGGACGCACCTCTTCTCTTTCACGTTTGCAACGCCGGAATACACCCCCGATACGGTGGTCCCCCAGCTCAGGAAATCCGCCGAATCGATCCGGGAACTCCTGGAGCGGAGCGGGTTTCCGGCGAGCCGCATCGACGTCTGCATGGGAAAAGAACGGTGCATGCTCCTCTTCGAGCTGATGGCCGATACCGTCCCGGTGATGCGCCGGCATATCGGCCCGCCGCTCTCGGCACGGGAGAACGCCGAGAAGTTCCTCGAGAAGTACGTCCGGGAAGAGGTCTTCGCCGGCCCCTACGTGGAGGACGGCCGCTACGTGGTCGAACTCCCGCGCCGGTACACCCGGGCCGTCGACCTCCTGCGGTCGAAGGCGCTCTTTGACGTCGCGCTCGGCAAGCACGTCCGCCGCTCGATGAAGCAGGGCTGGACGGTGAAGGCCGGTGCGGAGTGCTGGGACGAGGAGTTTGCCGTCTTTGTCTCCAGGTTCCTCGACCGGGCATCGCCGCTTGCGAGGATCAAGAGGCTGACGGGGAAGTAAGGGCCTGCCGGGCCGCTCCGGCGTCTCTCAACCGATCAGGGGAACCCTGCACCCCTGCACGTCGCCATCGGCTGGAGCCCCCGGGTCGTCCCGGACGGCTTTTTGCAGCGTGAACCGAAACGCTGCCCCCGCTTCCGTGGTGCCCGGCACCCGGTCGTCCACCCAGATCCGGCCGCCGTAACGTTCGATGAGCACCTGCACGAGGAAGAGGCCGAGCCCTTCGCCGACGCCTCTCCTCCTCTTCTCGTAGCGGTGGAAGATCTCGCGCTTCTGATCGTCCGGAACCCCCGGGCCGGTATCCTCGACCGAGACCCGGACGAACCCGTCTTCGTCTTCCACGCGGACGGTAATCTCGACGCCGGACCCGCCGAACTTGACGGCGTTGCCGATGAGGTTAGAAAAGACCTCTGAGAGGAGGTCATCGGCCAGCACCTGGCGGTCGACCGCCTCGTAATGGATGGCAATTTCGGGGAACTGTGCGATCTCATCGCGGATAACCGCGTCCAGGTCCACGCGCTTGTGCCCGCCGGACGGCTGGTGGATTCGCCGGATTGTCGAGACGTTGCCCAGGATCTCGATGCTCTTTCTGATACTCCGCTGGAGTTTCTCCACGTACGTCCGTGAATCGCCGTCCAGGGTCTCGATGAGCAGATCGGTGTAGAGGTTCGCGACATTCTCGGTGTTGCGGATGTCGTGCGTGAGGATGTCCAGGTAGAGGTTCGCCTCGCGGTTCGCACTGTCGAGTTGTCGGTGGAGCCGGGCAAGGTCTTCTGTGTGGTGCTGGAGCGCTTCCTCTGTCCGCTTTCGCTCGGTGATATCGGTATACATGGCAAACGATCCGGCGAACCTGCCGTCCTCGTCCTTCCTGGCGGTTGCGGAGACCAGCACCCAGCGTGCGCTGCCGTCCCGGTGCCTGAGACGGCACTCGTACCTGCCGTCGAGGCCCTGCTCTCTTGCCGCCATGCGGTTCCGGTGCGCGCTGAGTTCCTCGGCAAACAGGAAGTCGGTTAGCGGCCGGCCGAGCATCTCCTCGACCGAATACCCGAGCATGCCGGCCATGGTGCGGTTGGCGTAGGTGGTCATATAGCGGCTGTCTATCTGGAGGATGCCCTCGTTTGCCATCTCCACGATGGAGCGGAACTTCTCCTCGCTCTTTTGCAGGGCCTCTCCGGTCACCCTGCGCTCGTTTGCTTCGGCGGTCAGCATTAGAAGGAGAGTCTGCTGTTTGCGAAAGACGAAGTAAGCGGCGGTCACGGCCAGCAGGGTGGTGAAGAGGACGGTATGCATGTGCGATTCCGCGAGCGTCATGTTCGGGTAGAAGTAGTCCTTCATGGACTGGTAGACACTCATCAGGACGAATGCGAATACGCCCACCTTTCCAAGCGTGAGGTAGAGGTTGACTGGCTGGGACTCCTTGCTCATACGCACCCCGGGCAGATGCGGGACGGGATCTGCTGCATGCTGCGGTAACCCCGGTCTGCGGGGGTTTCGTGCAATGCCGCGCCTGGTGAAACCAGCGGTCGGAAACTCTCTTTGGCCGGCCGGTTTCCGCATACAACGGCCGGAGCCTGAGCAACTGCAGCAGCCCGATTGCCGATTGCATTCTCCCCCACGATACAATAAATCTTCCCCGACTGTGCGGACGCTCACACCATTCTCCTGGAAATAACCGTTGCGCCAGCCCGGTACCCGTGCGTTTCCGATCCGTATATTACGTTGAAGTACTATGTTTCGGGATAGATACGGCAAAACACATTAAACTCGTTGATTTTGGGTGTCTAACCTGGATTCTCCCCTTCCCGCCCTCAGGTCCTCTCTCCTGATCAACCGGGCACCCGCCACCGCCGTCTTCCTGTCCCTCTTGAGGATGGACGCCTGCCCTCCATCGCAGATTGCTTCTGTTACCCCCCGTTCCGATCATCGCAGTCGGGATCGGGTATGCGCCGGGCAGGCCGCCAGGGAAGGGGAACCCCCCTCCGGCACCTGCCCCTCAGATGCTGATCTTCCGGAAGAGGTATGCCCCGGCGACGGTCATGAGCACGGCGCAGGCGGCCATGACGGCGAGGCTCGCGAGCGGGTGAACCTGGGCGGTGCCCGAGAGGCCGTAACGGATCCCCTCGACGCCGTAGGTCAGGGGGTCGGCAAGCGTCAGCGGCCGGAGCCAGCCGGGCAGGCTGTTGATGGGGAAGAGCGCCCCGGAAAGCCCGAAGATCGGGAAGATCACGAAGTTCATGATGAGCTGGAAACCGTGCATGTCCTCCATCCTCGATGCAATCGCGATCCCGAACGCGGTGAAGGTCACGCCGATCAGCGCCATGAACCCGACGGCGACCAGGAACCCGGCGATGCCGGCGGGCTGGAGCCCGATGAAGAGCGCGAACACCATCAGGATCAGCCCCTGGATGACCGCCGTCGTCGCTCCCCCGAGCGTCTGGCCGATCATGATCTCGAGCCGCGAGACCGGGGCGACGAGCGTCTCTTTCAGAAACCCGAACTGTTTGTCCCAGATGATCTGGATCCCTGAAAAGACCGAGGTGAAGAGGACGCTCATCGCCACGATGCCGGGAATGATGAACTCCAGGTAACCTTCCTCCATGCCGGGAATCCGGACGATCGAGTTCAGCCCGAACCCGAGCACCAGCATGAAGAAGAGGGGCATCCCGAGGCTGCCGACGATCCTGCTCTTTGAGCGGAGGTAGCGCTTGACGTTGCGCAGCCAGATGGTATAGACGATATCCACGCTTACCGCCTCCTTGCCCGCTGGAACATGCGTATCGTCTCTTTGCCGCTTGCCTCCTCGTCCCTGATCGTCCTCCCCGTGTAGTGCAGGAAGACGTCCTCGAGCGTCGGTTTCCTCACCGAGAGCGAGGTGATCCCGATGCCGCTCTGGTGAATGGCGGTCACGATCCCGGGGATGTGCCGGTCGGCCTCCTGCAGCCGGATCGTCACCGTTCCGTCGTGCCGCTCGATCCCGGAGATCCACGGGGCGGTCAGGATCTCGGCGATTGCCCCGGGATCGGGCGAGGTTATGGTGACGACGTCGCCGCCGATGGAATGTTTCAGGTTCTCCGCGGTGTCGAGCGCGACGATCGTCCCGCGGTCGACGATCGCTATGCGGTCGCAGAGCCGGTCGGCTTCCTCCATGTAGTGGGTGGTGAGGATGATGGTGATGCCCTTCTCGTCGTTCAACCGCGCGATATACTCCCAGAGGTGGTTTCGCGTCTGGGGATCGAGGCCGAGGGTGGGTTCGTCCAGGAAGAGTACCTTCGGCTCGTGGAGCAGTCCCCGGGCGATCTCGAGCCGCCGACGCATGCCGCCCGAGTAGGTCTTGACGAGGTCGTCTTTCCGGTCGGCAAGCCCGACGAGAGTCAGGAGTTCGCCGATACGCCGGCGTCGCTCTTCGGTGCCGATCCGGTAGAGGCGGCCGTGGAAGTCCATGTTCTCGTACGCCGTCAGTTCTTCGTCCAGGCTCTGGTCCTGAAAGACAATTCCGATGGACTTACGGACGTCGTCTTCCCGCGTCACGACATCGTGGCCGTTGACCGTCGCCGTGCCCGAGGTGGGTTTCTGCATCGTCGAGAGCATGGCGATGGTCGTGGTTTTTCCCGCTCCGTTCGGGCCGAGGAGCCCAAAGATCTCGCCGCTCGCGATGGAAAACGAGATGCCGTCGACGGCGACGAGATTGCCGAAGGATTTCGTCAGGTTGCGTGCGTCTATGGCCTGCATGGGGTTCTCCGAGATGGTGCGTTTGAACCGCTCATCTTCACTCCTCCGGCGGCTCCTCGGGTTCAACCTCGAACATCCGGAGCATCTCCTCTGCTATCCGGCGGAATTTATCCGCCTTGACGACGGCAAGCCCGCGCCCTTCGTCGCCGAGGATCATCAGCGTGTCGCCGGGCTTGATATCGAATATCTCGCGCGCTTCTTTCGGGATAACGATCTGGCCGCGTTCGCCGACCTTGACCGTCCCGAAGATGTGCCTTCTGCCGCCGTGATCGTGGTGCCTGTGGTGGTTGTTGAACATAGTTCGGATCACCTTCTCGATGTGTTCTCAGTCTACGGCCGCTAACGGCCGGCATCGTAAGTGATCGGTGGTCTCCTCTTCGATACTCCAGAATCCCGAATCCAGAAGTGCCCTGCGCGTCTTCTCCCGCGGCTGGTGCCCGTCGTCCAGGATCAGGGTGCCGTCCGGTTTCGTGATCCGGTGGAGTTCCGCGAGGAACGCCTTCTGGTTCTCGACCATGTGGAACATGTCGAGGGCGTAGACGAGGTCTGCAACCGCATCGGGGAGACCGGAGTCGTAACCCTTCGCAAGGATGGGGATGACGTTTGCGAGCCCTTCCTTGCGGCTCCGGTGGGAGACGGCCTCGACGGCAAGCTCGTGGACGTCCACCGCGTAGACGGTGCCGGCCGCACCGACGAGCCCGGATGCCTCTTTGACGTAGCTCCCCGGGCCGCAGCCGTAATCCACGACGGTCATGCCTTCCCGGATCCCGATCTCCACAAGCAGTCTCCCCGGAGGGCGAATGCGATCCCTGACGCGGAACGCAAGCGACATCAGCCTGAAGTAGAGATCCGGCATCCGGTCTGCCTGTTCTGTGTTACGCGCCGTTTCGGTCCCCGGTACAGGCTCGGGTATGTCTTTGTGAAGTTGGTGCAACGTTCTCGCCCCCACAAATCAAACTATTCACACAAGTATGATTTTTCATACTATATGAACCTCTTGACTGTGCGCATTCCGGGGGCGCCGCTACCCTGCCGGCATCGTGTTGAATATCTGGAAGCCCGAACTGCCCGTGACTTCACGGGCGTAAAAAAAGTATTATTCCTGCCGGCGCTGCGCTTTCCGCGCGGCCAGCTGCTCGATGATGTGGAGATCGACGGCGCTGCCGGTCGCGAGTTTCCCCTGCCAGACCGCACGGTCGACGAACCCTCTCCCGATGTCGTTACGGATAACGAGCGTCGTGTATCCGTCCGGCGACCCGACGGCACCCGCGGAGACGTCCGCGTTCACCGCCGTAAAGTCGGTGCAGACCCGGCATCCGGGGCGGACGGACTCCTCCAGCTCTGCGAGCGGGATGGAGATGTGCCGCTCGTCCTGCAGGTAGACGTCCAGTTTGCCCTTGATGTCCAGGTGGCGGATCTCCCAGGGCTCGATCTTGCGCTCGGACTGCAGTTTCCCCTCGACCAGTTTCGCGTAGTCGAAGGTCTCCGTGCAGAAGAGGCCGATCACGAGCCGGATCGCCTTCGCGTAGGGCCGGAGGAGTTCGTGGTCGCTCGCCCGGATCGCCTGGGTCGCCCGTGCCACGCAGGGCACGCCCACGACCGCGATGTGCCGGTACTTCCGGGTGACCACAGCTTCCTTGAGGGACGCAAGGAGCGGCACCCACCAGGAGTAGCGGCTCCCGGCGTGCTGGACGAGTTCCTCCGAGGAGGTGATCACCGCAGACGACGGTTTCATCGTCCAGGGGTCTCTCGTCACGGTGACGACCGCATCGATAAGTCCTTCATCGAGCGCGTTGACGAGGATCGCCGTCACCGCGCCGCCGCTCTGCTTGCGCTCAACGGTGAATACCGACCGGGCCGCAACGATATCCTGGTACTCCCCGAGCATCTTCCCCTGCGCCGCGAGGTCGACCCGCGGGCAGGCTGCGTAGCACGCCCCGCAGGGCACGCCGTCGTTATCGGCCTTGCAGTAGCCGATGTTCACCGGCGTATCGGTGTTCCCCGGCTCGAACCGGAGGGCATCCGCCGGGCAGACCGCCACGCACGCCCCGCACCCGGAGCAGAGTTCCGTATCCCAGACCTCCGCCTTCAGGTCCTTGAATGTCTTCATCTCCATGCCTATCACTCCCACGTGTACTTCCCGGCAAAGGGCCTTGCGCTCGCAGGGACGATCCTGGTGTAGTTCGCCTTTACGAGCGGTTCCGCGTCGAGCCCGAAATCGGCTGCAAACTCCCGGATGACCGGGGCGATCCGTGCCCTGTCCTCATCGGTGAGCGGCAGTTTCTTTGCCCCTGCAGCGAGGCAGGCTTCGTCCACGTCTCCGCGGATGACGATCTCGCCGCCGTGGATCCCGCTCCCGATCTCCCGGGCTTTCATGGCCCCGTCGAGACCGAGGACGAGCAGGAGGCCGCCCGCCATGTACTCGCCGAGGAACGTCTGTGCCGACCCGCCGACGACCAGTATGGGCCGCTGCGTCTCGTACTGCTTCATGTGGATCCCGCCCCGGTAGCCGATGTCTCCGCGGACGAAGATCTTGCCGCCCCGCATGCTGTGCGCCACCGCGTCGCCGGCGCTCCCGTGGATCACCACCTTCCCGGAATCCATCGTGTTGCCGGGAGCGTGCTCCGCGTTGCCGTCGACGATGACGGTCGGCCCGCTCATGAACATGGCGAGATCCCCGCCAGCGACGCCGTTAACCCGGATGGTGGCGTTCCCGCGGAGACCGTTGCCGATGAACCGCTGCCCGAGGACGTTATTGACGACGATCTCGTCGGCCCCGTCCTCGATAGCCTTCCTGATCTGCTGGTTCAAGGGGGTGTAATGCACTCCCTTCGCATCGATCGTGACCTGTTTTGCCATTTTGCTCACGCTCCCACCGACTTGACGTCGAGAATTTCGAGGAGCCCCTCGTCAAGCATGTAGCCCCGGAGCCGGTCGCGGTTGCCCCGCAGGCTCTCGATGCTGTTGATACCGGCCGCGCCCATCAGTTCGGTGATCTCGAGCGTCCAGGCGTGGATCAGGTTTGCGATCTGCTTCGATGCCACGTCGGGGTCCAGGCGCGCCACGAGGTCCGGACGCTGGGTAGCGATTCCCCAGGGACAGAGGCCCTGGTAACAGTTCCCGCAGACCCGGCAGCCCATCGCCACGAGCGCCGCGGTACCGATGTACACGGCATCGGCGCCGAGGGCGATTGCCTTTATGACGTCGGTGCTCTCCCGGATGCTGCCGCAGGCGATGAGAGAGACCTCGTTTCGGAGGCCCTGTTTTCGGAGTTCCTGGTCGGCGGTCGCGATGGCGACTTCGATCGGGATACCGACGTGGTCGCGGAAGACCCGCGGTGCTGCGCCGGTGCCGCCGCGGAACCCGTCGATGGCGATGGCGTCCACCCCGGACCGGGCAACGGCCGCGACGTTCTCGGCGTTGTTGTTGACGGCCGCGATCTTCGCAAAGATCGGTTTCTTCCGCTCCGTCGCTTCCTTGACGGAGTTGACGAGCTGGGGGAGATCCTCGATGCCGTAGATGTCGTGGTGCGGCGCAGGGCTGATCGCGTCGCTGCCCTGCGGGATCATCCTTGTTCTGGAGACGTCCGCACTCACCTTCTCACCCGGGAGGTGCCCGCCGATGCCGGGTTTTGCGCCCTGCCCGAGTTTGAGTTCGATTGCGGCGCCGCGCTCCAGGTAATCGACGTTCACGCCGAACCGCCCGGAGGCGACCTGGACGATCATCCGGTCCTGGTAGGGGTAGAGACCGGGATGGAGTCCGCCCTCGCCGGTACCCATGTAGGTGCCGGTCTCCTTTGCCGCCCGGGCCATCGCCACGTGGGCGTTGAGGCTGAGCGCACCGTAGCTCATGTGGCCGAGCATGATCGGCGTCTCGAGCATGAGGTTCGGCGTGAGTTCCGTGGAGAGTTCGACGTCGCCGTTCGGCTTCTGCGTGAAGTCCAGCTTCGACGGCTTCTTCCCGAGGTAGGTCCGGAGTTCGACGGGCTCGCGGAGCGGATCGGTCGGGGGCGTGGTCACCTGGCAGGCGTCCAGCATCAGGTGGTCGAAGATGATCGGGAGGTTCGCGACGCTCCCCATCCCGGCAAGGATGATCTTACCCGTCCGGGACTGGTTGTAGATCGACTCCCTGACCGCCCTGGTCCAGACCGGGTGGCTCCGGTAATCGCAGGGGTGCTCCTGGAGCATGATGGCGTCCCGGGGGCAGTAGGTGAGGCACCGGTGACAGGCGGTGCAGTTCCGGGAGTTGATCAGGATCCGGTTGCCGTCCCACCGGAAGACGCCGTAGGGACAGTTCTCGACGCAACGCCCGCATTCCATGCACTGCTCGCGGTCGATGGTGATCCGGTACCGGAGCGGCATGCTCCCGAAGTTGCTGCTCATGGGGCAACCCTCCCGATCACCGGCTCGCCTGCAGCCGGTCTCCTGATCGACTCGACGCAGGGCTCCATGGCGCGGATAGCCGTCTCTTCGCTTGCGATGTAGAGGCGGTCGCCGCACTCGCCGACGACCATCGGCCGGAGTTTGCCCCGGTCGGTGAACCCGATCATCGTATCGGGGTTCGCGGCCACGACGGTGAACGGCCCGTTCATCGTCGCGGAGCCGTAGGCGAACCGGAGCGCCCGGTTCAGGTTCTGCTCGGCTTCGGGCATCCGGTCGATCTCATCCCAGTAGGGTGGGGCGAGCGCGCGGATGGCGAGGTCGATCCCAAGACCGTGCTTGCGCGTCAGAAGGTCGATTAAGTAGGCGATGACCTCGCTGTCGGTGCCGGTCGAGCAGTTGTAGCCGAAACTCTCTACGTAGCGCCGGTTGGCCCCGTAGGTGGTGGTCTTTCCGTTCTCCACGACACTCCAGTCATGCAGGTTGAACGGGTCGGGCCGTTCCCACAACTCAGGGTTGCTCGTCGCGTAGCGGTTGTGCGCGAGCCAGATGTAGCCCTCGTAGTCCTGGATACGGTAGTAGTCCGCCACATCCTCCGGCCAGCCGCTGGCCTTGAAAAGGCCGACGTTCTTGCCGGACGAGACTATCTCGGCACCGTTCGCACTCGCGTTGATCTGCATCACGATACTCGTGACGACGTCCTTCTCCGGCGACGCGCTTCCCGGAGCAAGGGAAGCGTCGGGCTTGAAGAAGTAACGCCAGGGGGTACAGTTTGCCTTGAGATTCGGCTGGTCGCAGGTGGGGATCGCCTCGTCGTGTTCGATCGTTCCCCACTGCTCCAGTGTTGCATCGACAATCGCTTTGCTCTTGCCAGGATTGTCGAAGAAGACGTGGAGCGCGTAGCAGTCCCGGTAGTCGGGGTAGATGCCGTAGGCGACGTACCCCGCCCCCTCGCCGCTGCCGCGCTCATTCATTATGGAGAGGGCTTCCCGGATGCCGGAACCATCCATCATCTGGCGCCTCTTATCCATTACACCAAAAATGCCGCACATGGTTACCTCGGTGAATACGTTCTGTTGCCGTTTTCTAGAACTCTGCCCGGGAATATTTGTGTCAATAGGTATTTATTTCATCGGATAGAAGAAGACTTCCACATGTCCCGTGATGCCACTTCTGCAATGCTCGAGCGCATCGAACAGGATAACGTCAGATTCCTCCGTCTTCAATTTACCGACCTCCTGGGCATGCCCAAAAATGTCGCGATCCCGGTGAAGCAGGCCGAGAAGGCACTGACCACCGGCATCGGGTTCGACGGGTCGTCGATCGAGGGGTTTGTCCGGATCGAGGAGTCCGATATGGTGCTCAAACCCGACCTCTCGACCTACACCCTCCTGCCATGGAGGTCCGGGGACTACGCGGAGGCGCGTTTCGTCTGCGATGTCTACAAGGCCAGCGGCAAACCGTTCGAAGGCGACCCGCGCTACGTGCTCCGGCGGGCGATGGAGGACGCCGCGAAGGACGGCTACGTCTTCAACACCGGCCCGGAACTGGAGTTCTTCCTCTTCCGGATGCACGAGGGGCGGCCGACCACGCAGTTCCAGGATGTCGGCGGCTACTTCGACCTCGCGCCGACCGATCTTGCGGAAGACGTCCGGCGCGAGATCATCCTCGCGCTCACCGAGATGGGGTTCGAGATCGAGGCGTCCCATCACGAGGTCGCCGAGAGCCAGCACGAGATCGACTTCAAGTACAGCGACGCGCTCCACACGGCCGACAACGTCATCTCCTTCAAGTTCGCCGCGAAGACGATTGCGCTGATGCGCGGCCTGCACGCGTCCTTCATGGCAAAGCCCATCTACGGCATCTGCGGGAGCGGGATGCACACCAACTGCTCGCTCGCGAAGAACGATAAGAACGCGTTCTACGACCCCGAAGCGCCGCTCCAACTCTCCAGGACCTGCATGCACTTCATCGGCGGGCTGCTCAAACACGCAAAGGCGATCACCCGGGTTGCGAACCCGACGGTCAACTCTTACAAACGGCTCGTCCCGGGCTATGAAGCGCCCTGCTACGTCAGCTGGAGCGCCGGCAACCGTTCCGCCCTGGTCCGGGTTCCGTCGCCCCGCGGCAACAGCACCCGGGTCGAGTTCCGCAGCCCCGACCCGACCTGCAACCCCTACCTCGCCTTCGCCGCGATGCTCACCGCCGGGATGGAGGGCGTCCGGGAGAGGATCGAGCCGCCGGTAGGCGTCGATACAAATATCTACCATATGTCGATCGAGGAGCGGAAAGGCGCCGGGATCGAGACGCTGCCCGGAGACCTTTACGAGGCGAACCAGGCCCTGCTCGCCGACGATCTCATCTGCAGGGCGTTCGGCTCCCACGTCGTCGAGGCGCTCACGAGCGTTGCCGAAGCCGAGTGGGACGCCTACCGGACGGCTGTCCACCCCTGGGAACTCGACCGGTACCTGGCGACCTACTGAACTCTTTTTTTTGGCGGATTGCTGCCGCCTCTTTGTGGTGTAAAAAAGCAGGGCTTCTATGATCTTTTCGGGCCGGCCGGCCTCAGCAGCACTGCTGTTTGCCGTCTTCCTCCCCCTCGAGGAGGAGCTTGCCGAAGAGCACCCGCTCGATCGTCGCGGCCACGTACTTCATCCGCTGAGCCGTCTCCATGTCCTCGTAGCGGTGGATGTCGGCGTAGACCTGCAGGCGGACGAGGCCGAACCGGAGGCGGTCGAGATCGTCGTCCCCGAGTTCCGAGGCCTCGCGGTAGATGGGCTCGAGCAGGAAGGGGAACTCCTCGAACTCTTCGAGCGCCTCGACGACCCGCGCGAAGACCGGGAGGCCCTCCCCCCGGCCGGCAAGAATCCTCGAGTAATCCATATTACTCCTCGATCTGGTCTACCAGAGCCTGCATGATGGCGTCGAAACTCTTCCAGGTCGGGCTCTCTTCGGCTTTGGCCTTGCGGATGATGAACGGCCTTCCTTCGTCCGCTGCCTTGCGCATCTCCGGATCGAGCGGAATGGAGCCGAGGAAGGGCACCCCGAGTTGCTCCGCCTCTTTCTTGCCGCCGCCCCTGCCGAAGATATCGATCTCCTCCTTGCAGTGGGGGCAGATGAAGCCGCTCATGTTCTCGACGATCCCGAGCACCCGGAGTTCGAGTTTCTTGATGAACTCGGCCGCTTTGCTCGAGTCGAGGACCGCGACGTCCTGCGGGGTGGTGACGATGACCGCGCCTGCGATGTTCGGGGCGAGCTGGGCGACGGTGAGCGCCTCGTCGCCGGTGCCGGGCGGAAGGTCGACGATCAGGTAGTCGAGATCGCCCCAGTTGACGTCCTCGAGGAACTGCCGGATGACCGTCATCTTCATCGGTCCGCGCCAGATCACGGGAGTGTTGCGCTCCGGGAGGAGGAACGCCATGGAGATGACCGCGAGGTTGCCGGTGATCTTGACCGGTTCGATGATCTTCCCGTCGTAGGACTGGAGGCGGGCTTCCTCGATCCCGAGCATCTTCGGGATGTCCGGGCCGTGGATGTCGAGGTCGATGAGTCCCGTATTAAAGCCGCGGTTGGCGAGGGCGTAGGCGAGGTTTGCCGAGACCGTGCTCTTCCCGACGCCGCCTTTCCCCGAGAGGACGAGGACGACGTGCTTGACGCTGACATCGGCCTTCGGTGGGAGGCCCTTCGGGGCATCCGCATTTCTCGGGTCGTCGCATTTGGTTGCAGACGGGCAGCTCGCGCAGTTCCCGGTGCAGGTTTCCTTATTGGGTTCGTTCGTCTGAGTCATAGCAAGTATCCTCTGCGGTATAGTATCCTTCTAGAGAAGGATCTAAAGCTACTATATATTAACGACAATTGCAACAAAAAGGTATAGGTGGTAGCACGTAACCCTGTTCTGCCCCCGGCGCACCTTTTCGGACACAGGGTCACCCCTGCCGGCGGGGATAGAGAGGGTCGACCGTGCCGTTGCCTTTGAGTGATGGTTCGAGATCGCCGCTCTCGAGGGCGTTCCTGCCGTTTTTTAAGATGTTGACGAGTAAGCTCGGTCTTTCACTGTTACGGTGTCTTTTTCGCTCGTATCCTGCGGAACTGTCTACCCTCGTGCATATCCGGCTGATATTGTTTCCTGGCGCCCGGGTATGACGTGATGTCTTTTCTTTTAAGGGGAAGTTAATCATTTTCTTCGTCCCGCAGTCTTATTACCCAAAACGAGGTCATATGGACATGGTGACAACCTATGAACGGCTATGCAGGAAAGATCCTCCACGTCGATCTCGCGAGAGAACAGACAGCGGAGGAGCCGTTTCCCGAAGAGTGGATGCGGGCGTACATCGGCGGGAGGGGGCTTGGGGTTCGCATCATCGGGGACCTGGTGAACCCGGGCAGCGATCCTCTCGGCGCTGAGAACGTGCTGGTCTTCGCCACCGGGCCGGTTGCGGGGAGCGGTCTTCCCCTGGGATCCCGGTACGATGTCGTCACGAAGTCTCCGCTGACCGGGACGATGACCAGCGCGAACTCCGGCGGGAAGTTCGGCACCGGCATGAAACGTGCGGGCTACGATGCGGTGGTGATCCGGGGTCGGGCACAGAGGCCCGTCTACCTCCTCCTCGACGACGGGCATGCGGAGGTCAGGGACGCTTCGGAGCTGTGGGGCATGACGACGAGCGAGACGGCCGCGGCCATAGGGGAGGATCTTGGCGATCCCGGTGTGAGCGTGGCCTGCATCGGCCCCGCGGGCGAGCACCTCGTCCGGATAGCCGGCGTCATCAACGAGACCTCGCGGGCCGCAGGGCGCGGGGGTGTCGGCGCCGTGATGGGATCGAAGAACCTGAAAGCCGTCGTCGCCCGGGGGAGCGGCCGGATCACCGTTGCCGACCGCGACCGGTTCCTTGCCCTTAAATCAGAGATCGCCGAAAAGATCCGGGAGAATGCCATCTCGGGCGGCGGGCTGCCCCGGTTCGGGACGGCGGTCCTCGTGAACGTCATCAACGAGAACTACATCCTCCCGACCCGGAACTTCCAGACCGCACACTTCCCTGCCGCGGAGAACGTCTCGGGGGAGCGGATGGCCGATACCATCCTCGCCGGAAAGATGGGATGCCAGGGCTGCATCATCCAGTGCGGCCGCGAGGTTGAGGTCGGGGGGAAGCGGACGGCAGGTCCTGAGTACGAGACGATCTGGGCGTTCGGCCCCGATTGCGGGATCGATGACCTTGCGGCCATTGTGGAGGCGAACAATCTCTGCAACGACCTCGGCCTCGATACGATCTCCGCCGGGTCGACGATCGCCTGCGCCATGGAGCTCTCGGAGAAGGGCTACATCGACGAAGAAGTCCGGTTCGGCGACGCAGAGCGGATGGTCGACCTCGTCCACCGGATCGGCTACCGCGACGGCATCGGCGACGAACTCGCCGAAGGATCCTTCCGCTTCGCAAGGCGTCACGGGCACCCCGAACTCTCCATGAGCGTCAAGCGGCAGGAACTCCCTGCCTACGATCCCCGGGGGCTGCAGGGGCACGGTCTTGCCTACGCCACCTCGGTCCGGGGCGGCGACCATGTCTACGCCTACCTGATCGCCCCCGAAGTGCTCGGGTCGCCGGAGAAACTCGACCCCTACTCGAGCGAGGGGAAAGCCGCCTGGACGAAGACGTTCCAGGACCTCACTGCCTTCATCGACTCATCGGGAAGCTGTCTCTTCACCTCGTTCCCGCTCGGGGCGGCAGACTACGGCGCGATGGTCTCGGCGGTCACCGGCTACGAGATCGATGCCGGCGAAGTGCTCCGGATCGGCGAGCGGATCTGGAACCTGCAGAAGGTCTTCAACATAAGAGCCGGGTGCACCCGGGAGGACGACACCCTGCCGCCGCGTCTCCTCCGGGAACCGCTCACCGAAGGCGCCCCGAAAGGCCGGGTCTGGGAGCGGGAGCCTCTTCTCGACGAGTACTACCGGGTCCGGGGATGGGACCGGGAAGGCCGTCCCACACCGGAGAAACTCCGCGACCTCGGGATCGGCGAGGAGGAGGCGGTGACCGCGCCGTGACCGCCCCTACCTTTTGATGTGCCACCCGCCCGTCGCTTCGGGGATACAGTCGATCTCCGGGGAGTAGGGTTTGATGTCCAGCACCGGGGTCCCGTCCAGGGCGTCGAGACCCCTGACCACCAGGACGTTGCCCTCCCGCCCGACAAGATCGACGATCCCGAGGCCGATCGGGTTCGGCCGGGCGGGCGAGCGGGTGGAAAAGACCCCCCTCTCCCGGGTTTCGCCCGGCGGTTTCGCGAAGAGAAGCCCGCGCTCCGCCCGGTCGAGCCAGTAGAGCACGATGAGGTGGCTGCTCCGCTCCACGCCTTCGAGCCCCGGGACGTAGGCGTCGAGGACATGGATCTCCGCGACGACATCCACGAGGCGCCCCTGCCGGGGGGCGTCGCCCCGCTCCCGGTAGGGCGACCGGACGACGCCGATGGGGATGCACTCCAGCGCAGCCATGCCGCTATCGCCTCCCCCGTCTCTTTGCATCGAGCGTCTCGTTGCAGAGGCGGTCCGCGACCTGGATGCAGGGGTGCTCCCGCGGGACGCTCTCGAACCCGACCTCCGCGAAATGACGCATCCGCCGCCGCACTTCCTCTGCAAGATCGGCGAGATGCTCTTTGGTGATGCGGTACCGTCCGGTGAGCTGGCGCACGACCAGTTCCGAATCCGACCTGACCTCGAGCCTGTCCCGGGTGAACTCCCGTGCGGCGTCAAGACCGTTGATGACGGCATGATACTCGGCCACGTTGTTGGTCGCGGTTCCGATGTAGCCGGAACGGCCGGCCACGACGGAGCCGTCCCGCACGATCACGTATGCCCAGGCGGCTTCTCCGGGATTACCCCGTGAAGCGCCGTCGGTATACAGCGTCACCTCATCGGTTTTTGTCACCGACGTCCCCTCCGGTCTGTCTCTCTCCAGATCATCTCTGGGTTGATCATCGATCTTTTGGGAGTTATTGGTATCGTTCCCCGGAGCAGGCGGCCCGCCACCGCAAAAAGTTAATATCCCGGCGCAGTAAAGGCGGGCCCATGCTGGATTCGGGCCGGATCATTGAGGACAGAACGATGCGCGACAGGTTGAGCGTTTTTGAGAACCGGACCGATGCCGGGAGGCAACTCGCGGCGCCCCTCTCGTCCCTGGAGATGGCCGCCGAACCGGTGATCTGCGCCATCCCTGCCGGAGGAGTGCCGCCGGGGCTTGAGGTGGCGCGGGCCTTGAAGGCCCCGCTCCGGATGGCGGTGGTGCGGAAGGTGCAGGTTCCCTGGGACCCGGAAGCCGGGTTCGGTGCCGTGACCTGGAACGGGCGAGTCTTTTTGAATCAGCCCCTCATGAATGCTCTCGATCTCTCGGAAGCCGAAGTGAACGCCGCCATTGCAAAGGCTAAAAAGAACGTGGAAGAACGAATAGCGAAGTTCGCCGGCGGCCGGGAGGAGCCGGGGATCAGGGACCAGACCGCGATCCTGATCGACGACGGCCTCGCAACCGGGTATACGATGTTCGCCGCAATCGAGGCTGCCCGGGCCGGGTCTCCCCATGAGATCATCGTGGCGGTTCCCACCGGGTCGCTCCACGCCGTCAACTTCATAGCCCGGAAGGCGGATTTCGTCGTCTGCTTAAACGTCAGAACCAGCCGCACCTTCGCGGTGGCGCAGGCATACGAGCGGTGGCACGACGTCACCGACCAGGAGGTGCAGGAACTGCTGATCCAGGCCCGGGACATGGGACTCTTATGATACGGGAGGGCGTTCGCCGCCCGGCATCCGGGGCGCTCGAGTTCCGCAACCTTTTTTATTACCCCGCGCCGAGAGGCCCTGTATGACCTCCGGCATTGCAAACCTGTTCGTCTCCCTCCGTTCGGCGGAGCTTCCCATCTGGAGCACCTGCGACGGCCCCGATCTCTCGCCGGAGCTGAGGATCCGCGGTCTAACGGATGAGATGCTGTCGATGGCGGTCTTTGCGCTGAACCCCTTCGAACCCGGGTGCTCCTTTACGACCTGGATCATCTGGAATCTCTCGCCGTCACCCCTGCTCCCGGAGGGCATCCCGCCGCAGGATGTCGTGACGGCTCCGGTGAATGCCGTCCAGGGGACGAACGACTACGGGAGCATCGGGTGGCGCGGCCCCTGTCCTCCTCCGGGCGAGACGCACCGCTGCCTCTTCAAGGTCTACGGGCTCGATGCCATGCTCGATCTCGCGCCCGGCGCAGGCAAGCACGACGTCATCAATGCGATGCGGGGCCACGTCCTCGGGTTCGGCGAGACCGTCGCCATGTACTCCCGGTGACCGCACGCACCATTTTTATACCATGGTTTTCGAAGGTGGGTGTCGACGGAGCCTGGCATGACGCAAAAACTGGTAGTAAACCTGGATTTCGAAGAGTTCCCCGAGGAATACACCTGCAGGGGAGCGAACCGGTCGCCCCCTATCCGGGTCGAAGGGATTCTCCCGAACATCAAGTCGCTCGCGGTCCTTGCGACGACGAGCCCCGAGGAAGGGCCGTCAAAGGTGGCGTGGGTTCTCTGGAACCTTCCTGCCGTTCCCCTGATTCCCGAAGGGTTCCCGGAAGGGGAGGTGGTGGAGTCGCCGCTCCATGCCGTGCAGGGCACGAATGATTTCGGCACCCCCGGTTACCGGGGGCCCTGCCCGGAGGCCGGAAGGGCCGAAGCCTACCTCTTCCGGGTCTACGCGCTCGACGTCGATCTTGCGCTCGCGCCCGGGGCGACCTGGGAGGAGATGGTCCGTGCGATGGACGGGTCGATGAACCAGTCCGGGGAGGCTGTAGTCTTCGCCATGGGATAGGGGGCCGAACGTGCGGCCTGCACCAAAAAGAGGGTGCCGGCCCCCTACATGGGTATGGGAGCGCCCATTTCCTGCATGGGGGGACTTTGTTTCTCGATATTCTTTGCAATTGCGGCCATCTCCTCCCCGAGCATCCGGACGATGTCGTCCATCGTGACGATCCCGATCAGTTTTCCCGCATCGTCGATGATCGGCATCCTCCGGATTCCCTCGGCGGTCATCTTCTGGATGGCCTCGTAGATCCCCATGCTGTCCTGGAACGTGATCACATCCCGGGTCAGGACATCCTCTGCCCGCACCTCGCCCGGGTTCTTCTCCTGCGCCATGACCCGGACTGCGAGATCGCGGTCGGTCAGTATGCCGGTGGGCCGGTTATCGCCGGTGACGACGACGACGCTTCCGACGTTCTTCTCCCCCATGATCTTCGCCACCTCCACCGCCGGCGTGTCCGGCGAGACGGCGACCACCTGCTCGCGGCAGCACTTCACAAGTCCCATATGCAATTCCTCCGTTTCGACGACTGACTCATGCCGGTATGGTATATGAACGTAACCCACTCACCGGGCTGCCCCTTCTCCTTATATGCAATCAGTGATAGATCGTACGTCACACAAAATGGACTGGCTGCTGATCGTTCTCACCGTAGCGGGTCTCTCGGTCTTCGAGATCGTCTCAAGCATCGATAACGCCATCATCAACGCCGACGTTCTCGCGACGATGGGGGAGAAAGCCCGCAGGTGGTTCCTTCTCTGGGGCCTGATTTTTGCAGTCTTCGTCGTCAGGGGGCTCCTGCCGTGGCTGATCGTCTGGGCGACGAACCCGTCGCTCGGTCCTGTCGATGCGCTGCTCGCGACGTTTTCAAACGATCCCGCGGTCACCGAGGCGATCGAGAGTTCGGCCCCGATCCTCCTGATCTTCGGAGGGACGTTCCTCGTCTTCCTCTTCTTCCACTGGCTCTTCGTGGAGGAGAAGACCTGCGGACTCCGGAGCGAACGGTTCTTCTCCCGGCAGAGCGTCTGGTTCTACGCTGTCGTCTCGATCCTGCTTGCGATCCTTGTCTGGTTCGCCCTGCAGGTCAACGTCATGATGGGGTTCGCGGCCGTGCTCGGGTCGACCGCCTTCTTCATCGTCCACGGGTTCAGACAGAACGCCGAGGTGCAGGAGGCCCGGCTCCGGAAGCCGGGGATGTCGGATCTCTCGAAGGTTGCCTATCTCGAAGTCCTCGACGCGACCTTCTCTATCGACGGCGTCATCGGTGCGTTCGCCTTCACCCTCTCGGTCCCGCTCATCCTGATAGGCAACGGCATCGGGGCGGTCGTGGTCAGGGAACTGACCGTCCGCGGCGTCGACCGGATCCGGAATTACTGTTTCCTCAAGAACGGGGCGATGTACTCCATCCTGGTGCTCGGAACGATCATGCTCGCGGACAGCTTCGGGTTCCATATCCCCGCCTGGCTCTCGCCGGTGGCGACATTCGCCATCGTCGGCTATTTCCTCTACCGCTCGGTGCAGGAGCAGAAGATGGGGCCGGCGGGCACTGCGTGACCCGCGCCTGCAGTTTCCCGTCGTCAGGGTTCGAAAAGGTTATCGAGTTATAGAGACGAAATATACGGCCATGACAAAACGTTCAATCGGTCCGCGAACGCTCCTCTACCCCCACCCGGACCTGATCATCGGAACCTACGACGCTTCCGGCCGGCCGGACGCCATGGCCGCGGCGTGGGGCGGCATCTGCTCGTCCCGTCCGCCGTCGGTGGCGGTCTCGGTGCAGAAGGCCCGGCAGACCTACGCAAACCTGGTGGAGCAGCGCGAGTTCACGATCAGCATCCCCTCGACGGACTACGTCCGGGAGGCCGATTTCTTCGGCATCGTCTCCGGCCGGGACGAGGACAAGTTCGCCGCGACCAACCTGACGCCGGTAAAGAGCGATCTGGTGAACGCTCCGTACGTCGGGGAGTTCCCGGTCGTCCTCGAGTGCCGGCTCCTCCAGACGGTCGAGATCGGCGTGCACACCCAGTTCATCGGGGAGATCCTGGACGTGAAGGTGGAAGAGAGCGTTATCGGGGAGGACGGCAAGCCCGATATCGAGAAGATCCGGCCGTTCGCCTACGATTCGATGCGGAAGGAGTACTACGGGTTTGGCGGCGTGCTCGCGAAGGCCTTCTCTGCGGGGAAGGAACTCAAACAATAACTCTAATTTCGCCTCAAGCGACACATCAGGTTCTTCCGGACGCTACAGGGCGCAGCCGTCCATTTCGGCCCTCCCCGGTGCCGGTTGGAGCGGCATCGACACCGGAGCGGTTTCCGCCTGCGCTGGAAACGACATCGTATAATGCAGGGTTACACGGATCAGTGCCGGGAACGCCGTTTATCGGCAAAGTACTCTATATTTGTCATTTAACTTCTGAATGATGCATTTCAGCGCCGTCTCACTGTTTCGATAAGTTATTATATGGTTGCTCGGGTATTCTTGGGAACTGGAAACATTGCAGATGGTTCAGTATTCCGTACTCTACGTCGATGATGAAACAGCCCTTCTCGAAGTCGGTAAGATATTCCTTGAGCGCTCGGGTACGCTCACCATCGAGACCGTCTCCTCTGCCCGGGAAGCCCTGAGCCGGCTCGGAAGGCAGCCCTGCGACGCCGTCATCGCCGACTACCAGATGCCCGGCATGGACGGCATCGAACTTTTGAAGGAAGTACGGCAACGTTTCGGAGATATCCCGTTCATTCTCTTTACCGGGCGCGGCCGCGAGGAGGTCGTCGTGGAGGCGCTCAATAGCGGTGCGGACGGCTACATCCAGAAAGGAGGCGACGCCCAATCGCAGTTTGCCGAGCTTGAGCACCGGGTCGTGCGGGCGGTGGAGCGCCGGCGTGCCATCCAGGCGCTGCGTGACTCCGAGGAGCGCTACCGCGCTCTCTTCGAGGGGGCGAACGATCCCATATTCATCTTCGAGGAGGACCGATTCGTCGACTGCAACTCAAAGGTTCTCGAGACCTTTCAGTGCACCCGGGAGTTCCTTATCGGGAAGACTCCCTGGGAACTCTCCAGCCCTGTGCAGCCGGACGGTCTCCCGGCGTTTGCGAGCGCTATCGAGAAGATGCGGGCGGCGTATTCCGGGCAGCCGCAGTTCTTCGGATGGCGGATCTCTACACCGAGCGGAAAGCGTTACGACGTGGAGATGAGCGCGAGCCGGGTGAACGTGAAAGGCCCGCGCCAGCTTCAGGCCATCGTCCGGGACGTCACCGCACGGAAGCAGACAGAAGCCGCGCTGATGGCCGCGAACCGGAAGATGCACCTGCTCTCCGGCATCACCCGGCACGACATCCTCAACCAGCTGACTGTCCTTCAGGGCAACCTGGAGTTCATGAGAGAGCGGATCACCGATCCGGTTCTCCTCGGGTACATGGACCGTCAGGAGCAGGTCATCGGGTTCATCGGCCGCCAGATTGCGTTCACCCAGGACTATCAGGACCTCGGGGTCCGGACCCCGGATTATCAGGGACTTCGAGAATGCGTGGCACGGGCGGCGGCGGACCTCAATTCCCGGGATCTCGCTCTCCTTGCCGAAGTCGGGGAGGTTGAGATTTACGCCGATCCGATGCTGGAGAAGGCATTCTACAATCTCTTTGAGAATTCGATCAGGTATGCCGGGCCGGCCCCGACGGTCAGGGTCCGGTGCCAACGCCAGGGGGGGAGCCTTATCATCGCCGTCGAGGACAACGGTTCCGGGGTACCAGCACACGAGAAAGAAAAGATATTCATACGTGGCTTCGGTAGGAACACCGGTCTCGGTCTCTTTCTCGTCCGGGAGATCCTCTCGGCCACCGGGCTTGCCATCCGGGAGACCGGGGAGCCCGGGAAAGGGGCACGGTTCGAGATACTGGTGCCGGAAGGCGGCTGGCGGGTCCGGGATGCCGGTGCCGCCGCCTGATTCTCACCGCCGCCGGTCCCGCTTCGCCTCGACCCACCGCTTTCTCTTCCCGCACCGTTCGCACCGCTGCTCCCACTCGATGACATTCGAGGAGTATTCGTCGTATCCCCGCTTCCTGCCCCACCGGTGGAGCCCGATTCTGCAGAGGATCTGTCCGATGGCCGTCATGGGTGTCTATATGCTAATCTTTCTTCCGGACGGATGAATGTTGGCTTCTCCCTCCGGTGAGCCTCTCCTGTGTCGACGCTCTCTCCAGGGACGCCCGGGAAGTTTTTTATTGGATACAAAACGATCTTCTAGAATCGGAAACCATAACGGGTGATCCTATGGCGTTTATTTACTACGGGCAGGGAGTATCGTCTCTCTACGACGATTTCGTGGAACGGCTGATGTCGCAGCTCGCGCTCAGGGGCACGGAGATCACGCACCAGAATATCGGGGATGCGTCTTCGAGGATGGATGTCCGGCATACCGGCGAAGAGGGGCACATGGAGATCACGGTCGACCGCGAGAACGTCCGGGTGAGTTACACCGTCGACCGGGAGCGCAAAGAGGTCAAGAAGGGGATCGCGGGAGCCATCGCCGGGGCAGGCCTCGGCGGTCTCCTTGGGGGCATCGTACGAGGCGACAGGGATGTCAGCGACGTCATCGGCGGTGCTCTCGGCGGTGCGGCGGCCGGCGGTGCATACGGGGCCTATGACGGCTACGAGTCCTCACGCGAGGATAGGACGGCGTTTGCCGAGGTGCTCGCGCAGGCGGTCAAAGACGTCGAGGACGAACTCCAGTCGATCATCGAGGGTCAGGAGGAGGCCCGCGAGGCGCTCCGCGAGCGCGGCCGGCAGAAGCGGGAGGAGGATGCGGCCCGGACCGAAGAGTTGCGCGAACTCCTGGAGGAACTCTACGGCGACCTCCTTGCCGTCCAGGAAGAGGTCGAGATTGCGGCCGCCGAGGGACTGGACGTCAAAAAGTCCCGGACGCGGACGGACCGGGCAGAGACCCTCTACCTGGAGGCGGAAGCGGCGCTCGACGACGGCAACCACGCCATCGTGAAGGCAAAGGCGAAAGCCGCCCGCGCCATGGTGGACGGCGCCCGGGAACTCCTCGATGCCGCCGAATAAGGTTCGGTCTCTCCTGAACTCTTTTTTCAGGGTATAATCTCGCAGCTGTTGTACTTCCGGTGAGCGAAATCCTCCATCCGGACTCTCCCGTCGCGGATGAGGGCCCGGATCTCGGGGAGCGCCGCCGAGAGCGCCGAATGGAGATTCTCCACCGTCCCGCAGACGGCCCGCCGGCCTTCCTCCGGCCAGGGGTGTGTGATATTTGAATAAAGACATCGGCCGCCGCAGAAGTCGAGAAGGTCGCATTCCGTGCAGGGGCTTCCCACGGTCGTCACCGGGAGGCGGAGGGGATCGGCGGTGGCGATGTGCCCGGCGTAGTAGTCCTTCATCCCGACCATGATCGGGCAGGGGGCGATATGCCCGTCGGTCATGATGCTGTAGTTCGCGTGGCCGCACCCGCACCGGAGCATGCTTGGCCGCGATAGGAGCATGTCCTCCACCGGGTCGATGAAGGGATACCACCGGAGCACCCTTCCTTTTTTGCGCATCGTCTCGACCCAGAACGCGACGAGCGACCGGATGCCGGGGTTGTAGTTCTCCTCCACCCACGCGGCGTAGTCCCGCAGGTGGTAGTCGTTCCAGAAGTTCGCGTCCATCTGCCAGTGGATGGCCGGAAAGGAGAACAAGTCGTTCTCCGTGAGGTAGCGGACGGCCTCCACGATATCGGTATCCTCGGTCACGGTCATCCGGGCGATCAGTTCGCCGGCAAAACCGCCTGTCACGAGGCCGTTGAGGTTTTTTATGATCCGGCGAAACGTCCCCTCCCCACGGTGTGTGTCGGTGAGTCCCTCGGGCCCGTCAATCGAGACCAGGATCGTGTCGAACCGGTTCGCGGTTCCGGGTTCGAGATGGTCGAGAAGCGTGCCGTTGGTGTGCAGGATCAGCGCCGATACCGGGGCGTCGCGGACGATCTCGCGGACGAGGTCGACGGCCAGCAGGGGTTCCCCGCCGTAGAAGGTCAGCACGGCGTCGGGGTCCTTCGCGAGGAACCGGTAGAGGTCGGCGAGGTTGATATCGAGGTCGACCGGAAGGTCTTCGTCGATGACGATATCGGGCAGTTCCGGCGGTTCGACGGTGAATGCCTTCCCCCGGCAGTAGGTGCAGCAGAGGTTGCAGTTGTCGGTCAGGATGAGATGGTAGTACACGGAGGGTCTCTTACTATTTGGTGGGCCGGGTGAAAAAAAGGTGAGGATGTGGGACTTTCAAATCTTCTCCGGACGACTCCGGTGCTGAACTTTTACAGATCAAGGAACTCTTCTTTTGTAAGGCGTGCCTGCTTCAGGATCGAGAGAAGCGTCCCGCGGGGAATTGGATCGCGTCGAGGAACGATGACAAGCAGTTTGCTCCCGTCGTCCCCGATTTTATAGAGAGCTACGTGGCTTCCCTTTCCCCGGTGAGGAGCGTAACCGAACCCGATTGCCTTCAACTTCTTTATGACGTCATCGGAAGAGATCTGAGGCAGCTTCGTCATGCCTCGACCTCAATGACCGAGGTGAACTTGTGCCGCGATGTCAGGATAGGCTCAATGTCCTGCAGCATCCCGAGTTCTCTTGCATTCTCCAGGTAGAGCTCGATCGCTTCACGGATATTATCCAGCGCTTCTTCCGGAGTATCGCCGCAACTGGCAACCTCGAGTTCCTGGCACTTTGAAACATAGGTCCCCTCTTCCTCCCAGATCAGAATAGTTAGTCGCACCTTTGTCAATGGTATCACCTTCGACCATTAACAGTTCATTCACCCGTTATAATATTCTTCTCACCGGGGATCGGGCGGTGATCGGATTTGAGAGTGGGTCATACCTTCAGACTGTCCATAAGGGTTAGGAGTTTGTATGCCTGTTCGTCGCTTCAGGCGCAAGACAGAATACCCTGCAGTGAGAACGGACTCCTATGCCTGAAGCGAAGAAAGAGAACCTCACCGAGCAGGTCATCGATCCCCGTGACCTCGTCGCCTACCAGCCGGGCTCGATCGTCAGCCGGATGCTCGTCTACACGAAGGCCGGTACGATCACGGTCTTTGCGTTCGACGCAGGCGAAGGGCTCTCGGAGCACACCGCGCCTTACGACGCCGTTCTCCAGGTCATCGACGGGGAGGCCCTTATCACCATCGCGGGCAAGGAGTATCCGATGAAGACAGGCGACCTGATCATCATGCCGGCGGAAATTCCCCACGCTGTCCACACCGTCACGCGGTTCAAGATGATGCTGACGATGATTCATGCCTGATCCCTCGGGAATAGGCCTTCTCTCAAAACCGGTCTGCAGGTTTTTTATATGCGGGCGACGGATCCCCTCCCTGGTAGGTTCCGGGAGATCGGTGTTGCCGGCATTCCAGGCCTCGTCGGGCGGAAAGACTTCACCATTCGGTCGATTTACTGCTGATACGGATCGTTCGGCATGGCCGGTGCACCCCTTCTTCCGGGGCACCTGCATCCTGTGGCGTAGACCCGTGAGATGATCGTATGGACGCACCCCTCTCCCCCGAAGAGTCCCGGACGACGGCATGGCACGCCCTACCGGCGGACGACGCAGCCGAAAACCTCGCCTCGCCGGAGGCGGGCCTCACGGACGAAGAGGTCGCCCGGCGGCGCGGGACCTTCGGGGAGAACGCACTCCCGCAGAAGCGGCCTCCGACGGTGTTTGAGGTCTTCCTTCGCCAGTTCACGAGTCCGCTCATCTACGTGCTCCTTGCAGCAGGGATCATCTCCGTCCTCTTCGCCGACTTTACCGACGCGGTCTTCATCTTCATCGTCATCCTGATTAACGCCGTCATCGGGACGTTCCAGGAGGTGAAGGCGGAGCGGAGCGCAACGGCGCTGCAACAGATGCTCAAGATCCATGCACGGGTGCGGCGGGACGGCCGCGAGGCGACCGTACCGGCAGAAGACCTGGTTCCCGGCGACCGCGTCGTCCTGGTGTCGGGCGACCGCGTCCCCGCCGACGTCCGTGTCATCAGGGCGCAATCACTCGCCGTCGACGAGTCGCTCCTGACCGGTGAGTCCCACGCGGTCGGGAAGAACACCGATCCCGTGGATGTGTCCCTGCCTCTCGGCGACCGCCAGAGTATGCTTTACGCCGGCAGCACCGTCATGACCGGCCGGAGCATAGGAGTCGTGGTCGCGACCGGCCAGAACACCGAGATCGGGCAGATCGCCGAGACGGTCACGGCGTCGGAGGCGGGCAAACCCCCGCTCGTCATCCGCATGGAAGACTTCTCCAAAAAGATCAGCATCGCCGTCCTTGCCGCCACCGGGGTGCTTGCGATCATCGTCCTCGGCCAGGGGGTGCCCCCCATCGAGGTCTTCTTCCTCGCCGTCGCCCTCGCGGTCTCGGCGATCCCCGAGGGCCTGCCGATCGCCCTGACCGTCGCGCTCTCGATTGCAGCGTCACGGATGGCCGGACGAAACGTTATCGTCCGGTTCCTTGCCGCCGTGGAGAGTCTCGGGAGCTGCACGCTGATCGCGAGCGACAAGACCGGCACCCTCACCGTGAACCAGCAGACCGCCCGGGTCGTCGCCCTGCCCACGGGCGAAATGTTCTCGGTCACCGGGGCCGGGTACGCGGGCGAAGGAGAGATCCTCGACGAGAGCGGCACCGCGGTCGCCGGCTCCGTCCGTGACCGGATAGAAAGCCTGGCCCGGGCCGCGACGATCAGCAACGAGGCCACCCTGGAGCGGAACGACGGGGGTGACTGGACGCACCGGGGCGATGCAATCGACGTGGCGTTCCTCGCGCTCACCTACAAGCTGGGGCTCGACCCCGCCGGTATCCGCGAGAGCGCACCGTCCGTCGCCGAGATTCCTTTCGAGTCCGAGCGCCGGTATGCCGCCGTCTGGTACCGGGAGGGCGAGGAGACCCTGGTGGCGGTCAAGGGGGCCATCGAGACCGTTCTCCCGTTCTGCCGCACCATGGCTGCAGGGCCGGGCAGAAGCATGCCCCTTGATCCGGACCGGGTGCAGGAGGAACTCGATAGCCTTACCTCCCGCGGCTACCGGGTGCTTGCCGTGGCTCACGGTCGTGCGGAGGGAGGGGTCTCTGCGGAGAACCCAGAGGTCCCTCCCCTCGAACTCCTCGGCCTGGTCGGGTTCATCGACCCGATCCGGCCCGACGTGCCCGACGCCGTGCGGCGGTGCCGCGACGCCGGGGTCGACGTGGTGATGGTGACGGGGGACCATCCCGCAACGGCTTTCGCCATCGCGCGGGAACTCAAGATCACGGACTCCCCCGACAGGGTCGTCACCGGCGCGGAACTGGGCGATGAAGAGATCCCGACGTTCACGGAGTTCATCGACCGGGTGCAGGGTGCCCGGGTCTTTGCCCGGGTGACGCCGCTGCAGAAACTCCGGATTGTCGAGGCATACCGTGAGAGCGGGGCATACGTCGCGGTCACCGGAGACGGGGTCAACGATGCGCCGGCGCTCCGGAGCGCGAACATCGGGGTCGCGATGGGCTCCGGGACCGACGTCGCCAAGGATACGGCGTCGCTGATCGTCACCGACGACGACTTCGCCTCGATCGTCGCCGGGATCGAGGAAGGACGGTACGCCTACGACAACGTCCGCAAAGTCGTCTACCTCCTGATCTCGACCGGATTTGCGGAGGTCCTCCTCTTCATGCTCGCCCTCCTCATAGGCCTGCCGCTGCCTATCCTTGCGGTCCAGCTCCTCTGGCTGAACCTGGTGACGAACGGCATTCAGGACGTGGCGCTGGCGTTCGAAGGGGGTGAGCCCGGCGTCATGAAACGACCACCAAGAAGACCCGAGGAGGGGATCTTCAACCGGCTGATGATGGAAGAAGTGCTTCTCTCCGGTACGGTCATCGCGCTGGTTGCGCTCGGTGCTTGGCACTGGCTTATCTCAAACGGGTGGGACGAGTTCGCGGCCCGGAACCTGCTCGTCCTGCTGATGGTACTCTTCGAGAATTTCCATGCCTTCAACTGCCGGTCGGAGTACCTCTCTGCGTTCCGCGTCCCCATCAGCCGCAACTACTTCCTGGTCGCCGGCGTCATTGCCGCCCAGGGTATACACATCCTCGCGCTCTACGTCCCCTTCCTTCAGGATGTCCTCCAGCTGCAGCCCGTCTCCCTGGTCGAGTGGCTCTCGCTGCTCGCCCTGGCCTCCTCGGTCGTGATCGTGATGGAGGTCTTCAAGGCGGTCCGGAGACACCGCCCTCCCGTTCACCGGACCGGGACAGGGGTCGGGGAGGCCCCCCACCGGTAGGGGAGGAAGACCTCGTTCACCCGGCTGCCGTCGGCAAGATCGGTCATGACGATGCTTCTTGCCGAGACGGTGTAGAGGGTGTCGTCCATGAAGAGCGACCGGCGCACGGCGTCGGGCGAGTCCCAGGTGTACGGGGAACCTTTCTCCGCGTGGGCGACCGTGCCCTGCAGGACGAACCCTTCTGCCGGGTTCACCCGGTAGACGTAAGCCCCCTGCCAGGCCGCGGTGCCGTAGGAGCCGGGGTACTTCGATTCGGCGTTCTCCACCCGTTTTATCTCGCTCACCGGGATGGCGAGGAGGTCCTTCTCTTTCACAAAGAGGAAGGCCTTGTGGTCGCGGAGGGCTTCCGAGTCGGTTCCGGGCTCCCCGATCACGACGTCGTCGATCGGGATCGGGTTATTCACGTCCGAGACGTCGAAGAGCGCGATCTTGAGCCCTTCCACCGAGACGCCGCCCCAGGTGTTCTCGCTCGTCTCTTTGCCGATGCCGATGATGTGGTCGGCGTCATAGGGGTGGAGGTAATCGGAGTAGCCGGGGATCTTGAGTTTCCCGAGGATGCCGGGGTGTTCCGGGTCCGAGAGATCGATGACGAAGAGGGGATCGATCCGCTTGAACGTCACGAGATACAGCCGGTCGCCGACGAACCGGGCGGCGTAGATCCTCTCGTCCGGCGCGATGTGCTCGAGCGTCCCGATGACCTCCATTGCGGGGTCGAGAACGTAGACGTTGTTATACTGGACCGACCCCTCACGCGTCCAGCCCTCGACGGTCGTCGCAACCCGGAGGTTCTCCTCGTACTCGTCGAGCGAGAACTGGTTCAAGAGGTGCCCGGGAACCCTGCCCATGGCCTCATACTCAATCCTTGCGTCATCGATCGCGAACCGGTGGACGATCGTCTGCTCCCGGCTGCCGGCGTAGTCGGGCGCCGTTCCGGGGGTCCCCATGTGGCGGTAGCGATGTAGAGGTTCTTCTGCGACGCAAAGAGGGTGGTGTCGTAGCCGAGGAGGAACGTCTCGGCGTCGGGAGTGGCCCTGTCGTTTTTGACGGAGAAGGCGCTTGCGGTGTAGAAGACGTAGTTCTGCAGCGGGGTTCCGGGGCGATAGACGTCGGGCAGGATGGGCTCGCTGCCGTCCGTCCGCACCTCGGGGAGGACGATCTCGTCCCGTATCCAGACGGGGGCCTCCCGCGTGAGGACGTAGACGTTGTCCCCGATCATCCGGGCGTCGTAGTAACTGCCGGTGAAGGTCCGGGTCCGGACCCGTTCGGGATCGCTCCGGTCGGCGATGTCGTAAATGTATGCGTGCGTCACCGCCCGCTGGACGGGAACGGGTGTCGCGCTCCCTTTCACGGTGGTCATGATCTCTTCCGTTCCGGTGACAAAGACCGTCAGGCGGTCGCCTGCAAGGAAGAGCGCCGTCGGGAACCCTTCGATCCGGGTTTCGGAGACGATCCTGGCATCCTCTGCCGGGAACGCTTCGAGGATCGCGATGGTCTCGCCCGATATGACGTAGATGTATCTTCCGTCGTTCTTCAGGAAGTCGGCCTCGTCCACGCCCTCTACCTGCACGTTCGTGGTTGAGTAGTCGCGTGCGGCCGACGGGGCGGGCGGCGCACTCGTCGGTGCAGGCGCGTCCATGGCGGTCTCCTGTCCGGTCCCCGCCATCCAGGGGTAGCCGTTACCGCTCTTCACTCCCTGCGCGTGTTCCTTCAGGAACGCTTCGATCTCTTCTTTCGACGAAAACTTCAGCAAGTCTCCCTGGGTCTCCTCCCCGCCGCCCTCCGACGCGAGGGCGGTCCCGATGATCGCGGCGATCACGAGACACCCGAGGACGGCCACCAGCACCGCGTTTCGGTTCCACATATCCGTTCACCTTCCGATAGGGGGAGATGCACGTCCCTATGCTTCAGGTTTGCGTAACCTACGAATATTTTCGAAGTCTTCGGGTGATGCGAAGTGCGACCTCCCCTGCGGGGAGGGAGCTTGAGCACCGGTAGGAACGACGTTCCATGGGAATGCGACGGGCCGGAAGGCCAGAGCTTGAGCACCGTCGGGTGCGAACGGAGTTCGAGCACCGAGGTGCGAGATGCGTGGGCAGGAACGTGAGCACCGCAGGTGCGAAGAACGCGAAATTCGGTAGAAAGGTGAAAAATTCCCCTTCGCGGCTTCGCGTTCTTCGCGTGAAGTTCTGTCGATATCCCCCAATTCACTCACGCGAAGCCGCGAAGGACGCGAAGTTTGGCCTAATTACCTGTAACCCCCCTTCGCACCTTCGGTGCTCACGCGAAGAACGACGGTTCTGAACATCCTCTCACCCGATCGGCACCGCCCCGAAACTCCAGGCGATGTAGGCGGCGTAGCCGAGGAGCAGGAGGACCGACCAGCCCCGGACAACGGAGGGGCGGGCAAAGAGCAGGGGGAGGATCGCGACCGAGATGAGGACGACGACGATGATATCGATGGTCGACCCGATGGCGGCCGGGGCGAGGAGGAGACTGATCCCGAGGACCAGGAGGAGGTTGAAGATGTTGCTCCCGAGAATGTTGCCGATGGAGATGGCGCCCTCGTCTCTCACGGCCGCGACGAGGGAGGTCGCAAGTTCAGGCAGCGACGTGCCGACGGCGACGACCGAGACGCCGATGACGAAATCCGGGACCCCGAAGACTTCTGCGAGCGTAACAGCTCCATCGACGACCAGCTGCGCGCCGATGATAACGGCGACGAGCCCGAGGCCGATGTAGAGGATGTCGGCCCATCCGTGGGATTCTATCTCGACGTCTTCCTCCTCGCGCCCCTTCCGCAGGAGAACAATGAGGATCCCTGCGAAGAGGATGAGGAAGACAACTCCGGCAAGGGAATCGAGTGTACCGCTCAAGGCGAACAGGGCGAACACCGCCGTCGCAACGAGCATCAGCACGGTGTGCCGGGTGAGCGCGGAACGCGATGTCCCTGAATCGGCAACCATACCTGGCCGGATGAAGGTGCAGAGGGCGAGAACCAGGGCTATGTTTGCGATATTGCTCCCGATGACGTTCCCGAGGGCAATTCCGGTGTTGCCGGTTGCCGCGGCGTTCGTGCTGACGACGAGTTCCGGGAGGGATGTACCGAACGCGATGATCGTCGACCCGATCAGGGCCGGGGAGATGCTGTGGCGGAGAGCGAGGCCGCTTCCGCCGCCCACGAAGAGGTCGGCTCCTTTGACGAGGAGGCTACGCCGACGATGAATACGATAATGGTCACGATCACTGGAATGCCCCGGGAGTAGTGATATTAATTGGGCGGGGTCTGCTAATACGTTTCCGAATCCGAGTCCCGGAGGCTGCCGGGAGCGGCGAGTGCGCGGCGGGCAAAAAGTTATGTAATCCCGGCATCCACCGGCCCGGTCATGTTCACTCCGGGAGCCAGGTCCCTGCACGGAGCGGGAAGGGAGTTCATGCAGAGGACGGAGTTAGGAGCCCAGCCGCCGTCGGATCAGATGTTCGGCCGTCCCCCTCCCCCTCTCGAGGTTCCGTACACAAAAGCGAAGACGGTCGTTCCGCTGCCCGCGCCCGGTGATATCGCCACCCCTGCCGTCGATCTTCGGGACGCGATTGAGCAGCGGGAGAGCGTCAGGAACTACGCATCGGAACCGCTCACGCTTGAGGAAGTTGCCTTTCTCCTCTGGTGCACCCAGGGGGTCAGGCGCGTCGTCGACGGGGTGTTCACCCTCCGTACCGTCCCGTCCGCAGGCGCACGCCACGCGTTCGAGACCTACCTCCTGGTCAACCGGGTCGAGGGTGTCCCGCCGGGGCTCTACCGCTACCTCGCGCTGGAGCACCGCCTTGCCGAAGAGTCACGCGACCCCGGCATTGCGCGGCAAGTGGCGGCGGGATGCCTGGATCAGCCGCACGTCCTCGAGAGCGCCGTCACCTTCCTCTGGACTGCCGTCCCCGACCGGATGGCGTGGCGCTACGGCGAGCGCGGCTACCGCTACCTGCATCTCGATGCCGGCCACGCCTGCCAGAACCTCTACCTGGCGGCATCGGGCGTGGGGTGCGGCGTCTGCGCGATCGCCGCTTTCGACGACGCGGCGATGAACCTGCTTCTCGGCATCGACGGCGAACGCCAATTCCTGATCTACGTTGCGACTGTCGGGAAAAAGCCGTAAGAAGGCGGGTGCCGAAGGGCATATCCCCCTCCCCGTTCTACACCTGAGGGAAGAAGGTCCGGCATTCGTGCCGGGCCGACAAACGGAGGTTACCGGCTACGTTCACGTTCGACGAACAGATTGTTGCCCTTGAAGCGGAACGCGAAAGACTTCTCCGGTTCCCGGAAGACGAGTTCATCGCGATCATCCGGGAGGTGGGGTTCTCCTGCGACTGTTGCGGCCGGTGCTGCACCCGGGAGTTCAACGGTCATGTCTTTTTGCTGGAGGAGGATACCGACAGCGTCCGCTCGTTTGCGCCCGACGCCGTCGTCCCGGCACCCGATTTTGATGCCTGCGATCAGCAGGGGAGGTTCTACGTCTCGGGCTACGCCCTCCGGACAAACCCGGACGGCTCCTGTATCTTCCTTGAGGATGGCAGGTGCAGCATCTACGACCGGCGATTCGCCATCTGCCGGGTCTACCCCTACATGCTCCACCGGGAGGCCGACGAGACGGGTGCCGTCGACTGGCGGCAGATCGGCGGTTTGAACGAACACGGATGCTACAACAACCCGATTGACGATGCCGAGTGCGCCCGGATTGCCCGGGAGACCCGGGCCTACGAAGCGGCGTTTCTCGACCAGGCGATCCGGTTCCGGCGGGCCCTCCGCGACCTCTTCGACCGGGAAGGACTGCGGTACGTCCGGCGGACCTACGATCTCCTGATGCGGGATTTCCGAAAAGGCGCAGAGGCCGAAGTTCTGGTCTTCCACCGCGGGCGGTTTGAGCCGCACCGGGTCACCCGCGACGTGTACGGGGAGTAACGCTCCGGCCGGTTTCGAGACAATCCGCCCGCACCTTTTTCTGCTCCGCTCACCTCCGGGTGCCCGATGGAGACCGAGATCCTCCTCACCCTGCTGGTGGTGGCCGGCACCGCCGTCCTCTTTATCTCCGGCGCCGTCAGGGTCGATGTCGCCGCCGTGCTCGTGGCCCTCGCGCTCGCGTGGCTCGGGCTCGTTACTCCGGCGCAGGCTCTCTCGGGGTTATCGAGCAGCGCGGTCGTCGCGATGCTCTCGGTGATGGTGCTCGGCCACGGGCTCGACCGGACCGGGGTGACGATCCGCATCGCCCGCGCGATCGTCGGGCTCGCCGGGACCGGCGAGCGTCGGCTCATCGCCGCCGTCTCCATCGTCGCCGGCTCTCTCTCGGCGTTCATGCAGAGTGTCGGAGCGACCGCCGTCTTCCTCCCGTCGCTCCTGCGGGTATCGTCGCTTTCCGGGGTTCCGGCATCGCGACTTCTCCTGCCCGTCGGCTATGCCGCGATCCTCGGGGGCACCGTCAGCATGGTGGGGGCGGGCACCCTCATCATCCTCAACGATCTCCTCTCCCAGCAGGGGTATGCCCCCTTCGGACTCTTTGCTGTGACGCCCATCGGCGTGCCGCTCCTGCTTGCCGGGATTGCCTTCTTCTGCTTCTTCGGGGACCGGGTCCTTCCCCGGCGCGAGAAGGCGCGGTTGAGCCCGCAGGAGGAACTGATCCGGACATGGTGTCCGCCATGCCGGATATTCTACCTGCGGGTCCCGCCCGGGAGCCCTATCGTCGGGAAGACACGCGAGGAGGTGCATATGATCTCGCACTACAATCTCCATCTCATCTCTCTTGCCGAGCGGGGCGAGATCACCTACACGCCGTGGCGCCACACCCGGTTCGTCGCCGGGCAGGAACTCGGCATTCTCGGGCAGGATGAGGATGTCAGGCGGTTCGTGGACAATTTCGGGCTCGAGTGGGTTCGGGCGGGGGAGAGCACCGCGAACGTCATGGCCGACCCGAACGTGGGGTTTGCGGAAGTGATCGTCCGCCCGTATGGAGAGATCGTCGGTAAAACGCTTCGCGACCTCGAGTTCCGGGTGACCTACGGCGTCGAGGTGCTGATCCTCCTCTCCGGAACCGAGGAGCAGCGGAGGAACCTTGCCGACCGCCCGCTGCAGGCGGGGGACGCGATGGTCGTTTTAGGGCGCTGGGAACGGCTGCGGGCGCTCGCCACGAACCGGAACTTCGTCATGGTGACTCCCGTCGAGGGGCGGGCGGGGGTTCGCGAGCGCGGTGCGGCCGCTGCCGTCCTTTGCTTTCTTGCCGCCGTCGCCCTCACTTACACCGGGCTCTCGATCGCAACGAGCCTTCTTTCGGGAGTGCTCGCGATGATCCTCCTCCGGGTCATCCCGATCGGCGAGGTTTACCGGGCGATAGACTGGCGGACGCTCACGCTGATTGCCGGAATTCTTCCCCTCGGCATCGCCATGGATACGAGCGGGACCGCCCGATTCATCGCGGATCAGACGGCCGGCCTGGTCGCCGGATACCCGACGCCCCTCATCCTCATCGCGGTTGCGGTCCTCGCGACCGCCTTCTCGCTTGTCATGTCGAATATCGCCGCCACCGTCCTCCTGGTTCCGCTCGCGCTGGTTATGGCGGGTTCGTTCGGGCTCGATCCGCGCGGCCTCGCGCTCCTCGTCGGGATCTGCACGTCGAACTCCTTCCTCCTCCCGACACATCCGGTGAACGCCCTCCTGATGGGCCCGGGGAACTACCGGACCCGGGACTACATAGTCCCCGGGAGCATCATGACGGTCGTCTTCATCCTCATCGCCGTCGGCATCGTCTCTTTTCTCTACTTCTGACTTCCCGTGCCGTCCCCGGACCGGGCAGCCGGCGGTGCCGCATTCTTCCTGGCCGGGTAAACCTTTATGCCGGTCCATGGCGACCGGGCTCTCACCATGGAGCGGGAGTACGACGTCGTCGTTATCGGAACGGGGAACGCCGGTTCCGACATCGCCTGGCACTGCAGGAAGGCCGGGATGCAGGTAGCGATCGTTGATTCCCGGGACTACGGGGGGACGTGCGCCCTGTGGGGCTGTGTCCCCAAAAAGGTGCTCGCCGGTGCCGCAGAGGTGGTTTCCCGTGCCCATGACCAGCTGGGGAACGGTATTCGGGGAGCGATCGCGATCGACTGGCCGGAACTGATCGCCTTTGAGAGGACCTTCACCGATCCCGTTCCCCGGCAAAAGGAGGAGCGCTTCCGGGGGGCGGGGATCCATACCTACCACGGGCTTGCCCGCTTTACCGGGCCGGATAGGGTGGCGGTCGCCGCCGATACGCTCACGGGCCGGTACATCGTGATCGCCGCCGGTGCGCACCCCCGCCCCTTAAACGTCCCGGGCGAGGACCTGATGACCTCAAGCGACGACTTCTTCTACCTTGAAGCGCTCCCGGAACGGATCGTATTCGTCGGCGGGGGCTACATCTCGTTTGAATTCGCCCACATCGCCGCCGCTGCCGGGTCGGCGGTGACCATCCTCCAGCGGAGCGGGCAGGTGCTCAAAGAGTTCGATCCCGATATCGTCGACCGGCTGCTGCTGGCGTCGGGGGAGGCGGGGATCGACGTGCAGATGAACATGCCGCTCGTCTCGGTCGAGAAGAACGCCGCCGATCTGCGCGTACGGGCCGGAAGGGACGGAGAGGAGAAGACCTTTGGTGCCGATATGGTCGTCCACGGCGCAGGCAGGGTATCGGCGGTCGAGGAACTCGATCCTGCCGCGGGGAACGTCGAGACCGACCGCCGCGGGATCGTGGTCGACGAACACCTCCGGAGCGTCTCGAATCCCGCGGTCTACGTTGCCGGGGACGCGAACCCGCAGAGCCCGCAGCTGACCCCGGTGGCGGTGAGGGACGCCCACATCGTCGTCGACAACATCCTGGGCAGCGATGCCCGCGTTGCGGACTACTCCGTCGTCCCGAGCGCCGTCTTCACGAACCCGCCCATCGCCTCCGTCGGGCTCACGGAAGAAGCGGCGAAGGAGAAGGGAATCCCCTACGTCGCCAACGCCGGCGACCTCTCCGGGCGGTTCACGAACCGGAGCATTGGGCAGAGGCACGCCGGCTACAAACTCCTGGTCGACGAGGATTCCCGCCGGATCCTCGGCGCCCACCTCATCGGGCCCCACGTCGAGGAGGTGATCAACATCTTCGCCCTCGCGATCAAACACGGTCTGACGGTGGACGACCTCACGCTGGACGCGATCCCGTGGGCCTACCCGAGCAACACCTACGACATCATCCACATGGTGTATCCGCTGGTGAGGAAGTGAAAGGAGTAAAATTAACCGGAAGGCAATGTTATTCCGACTGGTTAGAGTCTCGTAGGGGTGTGGTAGGCACCCTATTTTAGAAAGAAACGGTTTT
This sequence comes from Methanoculleus sp. MH98A, assembly GCF_000691865.1. Classification (GTDB taxonomy): domain Archaea; phylum Halobacteriota; class Methanomicrobia; order Methanomicrobiales; family Methanoculleaceae; genus Methanoculleus. Next base: position 56,470 of record NZ_JMIO01000002.1, read on the forward strand.
TTCACTTCTTGACGTGTGTTGGGTGCGATTGTGACTGCCGGAACAACCGAGACCATGAGCGAATCTGGTACACTGGACCGGGGGGATATCGCCACGCACTGCCCCCGCCCCTAAGGGGCGGGGGAGGAGGCCGGAGGCCGGGCGGGGTGGGGTCACAGGTAGAACCTTACGGGGTAGAGACAGGGGAGGGGGCCAGCCCCCTCCCCGTCGCCCCTCCCCCAGACGCGATATCCACTGGAAAGCCGTGGCCGGCATATGTGCTGGTGGAGTTCACGAATCCTCAGGTACAAGAAACAGAATGCGACCGTGCATCATCATCCCTTTCGGAGAGCCATAACTCCGAACCGTCCCGTGTATCGATCCTAAACTACTACCTACACCTCAGGCGCTCGAACGGCCACTGAGCGCGAACCAAAAAAGTTCTCAAAAAGGGGCTCCACCGGGGTGCCCCTGCACCCCGCCCCCATGCTTCACGCGCTCTCGCCGACGCCTTCTTCCTTTGTGCTCTCTTCGGCCGGTTTCTTCGCGGGCCTCTCGGGCTTCACGTAGGTGATGGTGTAGCGCTCCACCACGTGCTCCGTCACCGGAGGGTGGTAACTCTGCTCCATCGTGAGGCTCCCGAACGGGCAGCCCTCGACGCAGTCGCCGCAGGCGATGCACCGCATGCGGTCGATCTCCCAGACCTTCGCCTCCTTGTCGAGACGGATCGCTTCGCACGGGCACCGTTTCACGCAGAGGCTGCAGGAGCGGCAGCTGGACGGATCGAAGACGATGTGGCCCCGGGTGAGGGAGCAGCTCCGTGCCGGCACCGCCGGGTACTGCCGGGTGGCCGGACCGCCTGCAAGGTTCCGGAGAACCGTCTTTGTCATCTGAAAAATTCCCATTTCGTCTTCACCTCTCCATGCAGCCGATGCAGGGGTCGATCGAGAGGACGACGATCGGGACATCCGCGAGCTGGATGCCCGGGAGCATCTTCACGAGCGGCGGGATGTTCGCGAGCGTCGGCGTCCTGATACGGGCCCGGGCAAGGTGCTTGCTCCCGTCGCCCTTGAGGTAGTGGATGACCTCGCCCCGGGGCTGCTCCGCGCGGGAGAAGTACTCGCCGTCGGGCGTCCCCTTGACCTTCACGTCGATGGGTCCTTCGGGCATCTCCTCGATCGCCCGCCGGATCAGGTCGATGGACGCGTAAACCTCCTTGACCCGAACAGCGCACCGGGCGTAGCAGTCGCCGGTGGTCTCGACGACCGGCTTGAAGCCGAGATCCCCGTAGGCCGCATAGCCGGTCTCGCGGTGGTCCATCGCGACCCCGCTCCCCCTGGCGGTCGGCCCCGCCGCCCCCAGGTCGTAGGCCTCGTCCTTTGAGATGACCCCGAGTCCCTTGAGACGGTACTTCACCGTATCGTCGTTTAAGAAGACGTCGCCGAGACCCCGGCACTGCTGATCGAAGAGATCGAGCGACCGGTGGATCTCGTCGAGTTTCTCCTGCCCGATGTCGCGCCTGACCCCGCCGACCTTGCAGGAGCCCTGAATGACCCTCCCGCCGGTGGTGTCCTCGAGCACGTCGAGCACGCTCTCCCGGAGCTGCCAGGACCGCATGAAGAGGTTCTCAAAGCCCATCCCGTCGGCAAAGAGCCCGAGCCAGAGGAGGTGCGAGTGAATACGCGAGTACTCGGACCAGATCGTCCGGAGGTAGCGTGCCCGGTCCGGAACCTCGATTTTCATGATATGCTCGACGCCCTGGCAGTAGCAGAGCGCGTGGATGAAACTGCAGATCCCGCAGATCCGTTCCGCCACATAGACATACTCGGTATACTCGCGTTTCTGCACGAGCTGCTCAAGTCCCCGGTGGATGTAGCCGATCGAGGGGATCGCGTCCACCACGTTCTCGTCCTCGAGGACGAGGTCGATATGGATCGGCTCCGGCAGCACCGGGTGCTGCGGCCCGAACGGCACGATTATACGTTCTGGCATCGGTCGCCCCTCCTTCTCGTGACGCTGAGCGGATATTTTTCGTCCGTCCTGATGAACGTTCCTTTAAAGTCGATGTTAATCCCGGTTACCGGGACCCCGAAAGAGTCGTGCATCTCGTTTTCGTAGACGAACGCTCCCCAGTAGATCCCGGAGATGCTCGGAACCTCCGTCTCCGGCCCGATAGTCAGGCGGAGGTTTTTGAACTGGTAGTCTTTATCGAACGAGTAGTTGATCTCGTAAGATCCGTCGAGATCCGTGCACCCGATCTGGACGAGGCGGTATCCCCCGGCGTGAAGTGCCTCGATCTCCTGCAGGAGATTCTCCAGCGCGACGTCGGTGGTCGTTTGCTCCTCTTTAACTGTCATGTACTCTCACCTGCCTGTTCCTCATGCCGCGCTTCTTCTTTTGTCTGCGCCGCCCCGGCCATCTTCGCCCGTTTCTCTTCGAGGATCGAAAGCGCTGTTACGACACCGTCGATGATCTGCTCCGGCCTTGCCGCGCATCCCGGGACATAGACGTCGACGGGGATAACTTTGTCGATGCCGCCAACGATATTGTAGCATTCCCGGAATATGCCGCCGGTTGCGGCGCAGACGCCGACCGCAATGACAACTTTCGGCTCCGGCATCTGCTCGTAGATGTTTTTGACCACCTCCCGGTTCTGCGTGTTGATTCCGCCGGTGATCAGCAGGACGTCAGCATGCTTCGGGTTCCCGGTGTTGATCATGCCGAACCGCTCCACATCGTAGAGCGGGGTGAGGCACGCAAGCACCTCGATGTCGCACCCGTTGCAGCTGGACCCATCGTAGTGAAGGATCCAGGGTGACCGCTTCAGGAATGCCATGGTACTCATGCACCTCCAGTCATCATATAGGCGAGGATATAGGCGAGGATCGCCAGGTTCACGATGCCGAGTACCGCCGCAAGCCAGCCGCTCTTCAGCGCCGCCTGCCACCGAACCCGCGCAGTGGCGTTGTCGATGAAGATCTCGGCGAGATACGTGACCGCGACCGCGACGATCCCGATCACGGGGTTCCAGGCAAAGAAGAGGTAGACGAACCCGAGGAGGAAGATGTTCTCGTACCAGTGGGCGATCTCGACCTGGGCGAGCGTCGATCCCGAGAACTCCGTCGTGATACCCTTGACGATCTCCTGGTGCGCGTGGTGCGACGTCGAGATGTCGAAAGGAGATTTCCGAAGCTTGATCGTGAGAATGGTCACGAAGCCCAGGAAGACGCCGGGGAGGTAGAGGATGGCCGGTATGGTCGAGACGGCGATCTCGGCGACGTAGAAACTGTTCGTGACCATGTAGAGTCCGACGGCCGCGAGGATGATCATCGGTTCATATGCCATCAACTGGATCAGTTCGCGCTCGGCCCCGATGTGGCTGTAGGGGGAGTGGGCCGCATAGGCCCCGAGCACCAGGAAGACGTGAGCGAGCGTGAAGGCGAAGATGATCAGCAACAGGTCCCCTCCCGCGAAGAAGAGCGCGCCGGAGAGGGCGATGAAGATCAGGTAGGCAAGGACGTAGAAGTTCTGCGCCGTCGTGACGACGACGCTCTCCTTCTCGAAGAGTTTGCCGACGTCGTAGAAGGGCTGCAGGAGCGGCGGCCCGACCCTCCCCTGCATCCGCGCGGTGATCCTTCGGTCGATTCCCGCGATGAGGCCGCCGGCGATGGGCGCGAGGACGAGGAAGAGAACCGCCCCGATGAGCCAGGTCCAGGTCATAGCGCCACCCCCGCGAGAGCCCACGATACAAGGATCAGGACGGTACAGATCACTGCCCCCGGAAGGAAGAGTTTTGCCTCGCCGAAGTACTCGGTGAGGTAGTAGTTCCGGGTCTGTGCCTCCCGTGTCAGGCCGAGCGACCCGGCGAAGTGCAGATCCGGCGTCGCCGGCCTCCCGCCCATGTAGGCCGGGAGGTGCTTTGCGCTCCTCCTGAAGAGGAGGAACGAGATCGGGAGGACGAGGAGCAGAGTCATCATCAGGAGCATGATGGCGACGTTCGCCTGCGCCATGAGCGCCGTAACCCCGTAGATGGCAAGGACGTACGGTTCGATCAGCGTCGAGGAGATGACCGGGAAGAGGAGAACGGCCGCTATCACGAGGCCGGTGATGATGTAGAGGGGGCCCAGGGTTCTTCGAAGAACCCTTTCTCGACCTTTTCCTGGTTCCTGGTGACCGCGATGAGTTTGCCCATCCATTTCGCCCAGAAAAAGACCGTGATGGCGCTTCCGTAGGCGAGGAGCGCGATGAAGATCAGGCCGAAGGGAGCCTGGACCTGGACGAACGCCTCGATCGCCGCCCACTTGGAGATCAGCATGCCGAAGGGTGCAAGGAACATGCCGGCGATCCCGATGAACATCATCACCGCCATCCTGGGCATCCGGACGATCAGGCCTTCCATATCCTCGATGTCCCGGCTCCCGACCTGGTGCTCGATTGCCCCGGTCCCGAGGAAGAGGAGCGCCTTCGCGACGGCGTGGAAGATGATCAGGAGGATTGCGGCCCAGACGAGCATGTAGGTTCCGACACCCGCACAGGCGGCTATCAGGCCGAGGTTTGCGATCGTCGAGTAGGCGAGAACCAGTTTTGCGTTGTTCTGCGATATCGCGATCGCGGATGCGACGACGAAGGTCACGGCGCCGACGAGGCCGATGGAGAACCCGGCAAGCGTCCCGGCAAAGACCGGCGAGAACCTGACCAGGATGTAGACGCCGGCCTTGACCATGGTGCTCGAGTGGAGCAGCGCCGAGACCGGGGTCGGGGCCACCATCGCCCCGAGAAGCCAGGAGGAGAAGGGCATCAGCGCGGCCTTCGTTATCCCGGCAAACCCGATCAGAGCGGCCGGAAGCAGGATGATGGCCGCGTCGCCGGAGGCGAGCACCCGGGCGAGATCGATGCCGCCGCTCGTCGCCTCGGTTGCGGCGAGGATGATGAGCGCGACGACGAACGCGACCCCGCCGAGAAGGTTCATCACCAGTGCGCGGAAGGCGTTATTCGTCGCTTCTTCGGTCTCCGAGTATCCGATCAGCAGGAACGATGTGATTGTGGTGATCTCCCAGAAGAAGAAGAGCCACATGAGGTTGTTGGAGAAGACCAGGCCGAACATCGCGGCGAGGAAGATGAAGGTAACGAAGAAGAACATCTTCTGCCGGTCACGCACCTCCGGGTGGTGGTGGTGGTAGGTCTCCATGTACCTGACCGCGTATACGGCTATGAGGCACCCGATGAGCCCCACGATCAGGGCCATGATGATGGAGAACTGGTCGATGAAGAGGTTGTTGACCGCATGAAGGCTCCCCGAGTACGTGGCCTCGAGGTATACCACCAGCGCCGCCTGGATGACGGCCAGCACGATTGCCAGGTAGTTCCTGAACTTAGCGCCCATGTAGATGATGAAGAGCGCGAGCCCCATCTCGATGGCCACCATGGCGAGGCTGACCGTCTCCGACGGCGCGGCGAAATAGACCGCGCCCTCGAGCGCATACCGCATAAGCAGGTATATCGAAGCCCCTCCGATAGCAAGAGCCGAGAGGGCGACCACCGCGTAGCGAAGTGTCGTCCGTTTCACGAACAATAAAAGGCACGCGACGAGGATGGGGAATAATATTAGGAAGAGCAGCGTCTGCACTATTGTTCCTCGTAGGGTACCTATGCCCTACCTGCATAATTAATCATTCCAAACGAACACCCGGGACATCGGCCGGTGCATGCCCGCTGCCGCTATGCCGGGGACGGGGATGCGATGAGATCCCCGGGAATCATGCTCGAAAATCAGGGCTCGCCGCTACTCCGGTTCGCACGGTATCACGCCCCGAACGCCCCCTCCGTGCTGGCATCGTCCCGGTAGCGCGGGATGAAGTGGATGTGGACGTGCATGACGATCTGCCCCGCGGCCTCCCCGACGTTGACGCCGATGTTGTAGCCGTCGGGGTGGCGGTCGCGGTCGGTGATCTCCCTGCAGTCGTCGATGAGCCGGGCGAGGGCCGTCCTCTCTTCACCGGTCGTATCGAAGTAACTCCCGACATGGCGGAACGGAATCACGAGCAGGTGGCCGGGGCTGACCGGGTGGATGTCGTAGCGGGCGTAGCAGAGGTCGTTTGCGACGACGATATCTTCCGGGGCCGGATTGCAGAACGGGCATGGCATGGCCCCCGCTCTCTCCCCGTTCCCACATGAGTGTTTTGGTCGATCTCCCTCATCCGAGCAGGCGGGCGAGGAGTTTCCCGGTGAGGCCCCGGGAGAGGGCGATGGCGTGCTCGGTGCACATCTCGTGGCAGCAGTAGCACCGGATGCACCGCGAAAGATCGATCGTCGCTTTGCCTTCCGTGACGGCGATCGCATGCACGGGGCAGATCCGCTCGCATTTCCCACAGCCGATGCACGAAGAAGCGATCACGCCGGGCCGGGGAGCGTAGGTTCTCCCGAACCGCTGGACGACGGCGAGGACGACCCGCCGCCAGACGCCCGCCCGGCCCCCCGTGTAGGTCGAGGGTTTTTGGAAGTCCGGGACCGTGAACTCCGCCGGGTCGTCGCCGACCGTCCTGACTCCCTCAGGGTCGAACAGCCCGCGCTCGGCCGCGCTTCTCGTGCTCCCGATCTCGAGCGGGTCCATGCCGATGAGCCGCGCGAGAACGGTGTCCACGGCCGCGTAATTGCTCCCGGCAAGGATGACCCCGATCGTTCGCGGGCTGCCTGCCTGGGGGCCGTCCCCTTCCATCCCTATAATCGCATCCACGATCTGGAGCCGGGGTTTCATGCACTCGTTGAGGTCGGCGAGCATTCGGCCGAAGGCGTACTCGTCCTGGAACCGGAAGTGGAAGACCGGTTTTTCGAGCCCCGGGATGAGTCCGAAGAGGTTCTTTGCGGCGCCGGTCATCCGCGTCCACATGTGGGTCTTGGATTTCGAGACGACCACGATCGCGTCGGCCTCTACGGCCGGGGTGATGATGGAGAACTGCTTCATCACCTCGCCTTCCGGGAACGCCACGATCTGCGAGCCGATATCGTAGTTCAGGGCGGTGCCGGTCTTTTCGGCCACCGCGGCAAACCCCGACCGCGCGTATGCCCGCCGCAGGTTCGCCTCGCTGTAGATGATCCCGGCGCCGGGGCTGTCGCCGATGACGACCCGGCACCCGTGCTCCGTAAGAAGCCGTGCGACGGCGGCGACGACCGCCGGGTGGGTGGTGACGCACCGTTCCGGCGCCTGCCCCTGCAGGAGGTTCGGTTTGAGGAGGACGTTCTCTCCCGGCGAGATAAACCTCCCGATGCCGCCGACTAGGTCGACCGCACGGCGGACGGCCGCATCGACCTTCTCCGGCGCGTAATCGTCGCACCGGGCGACCGCGACCGTCGCGTCCCGGCCGGCCGGCTGCACTTCATTCCTCCCCGATGCGGCCGAGCGCCTCTTTTGCCGCGAGCATCGCCGCGCCCTGTTTGGTCCTTGCCTCGCCCTCTCCGAATGGAATTCCCCCGACCGTCACCCGGGCGGCCCAGACCGGGCAGTTCCCGGGGCCGGTCTGCCGGAAGGCGTAATCGAGTTCGCCGAGGTTCTCCCGTGCGACGTACTCCTGAAGCCTTCCGCGGTAGTTCCTGTGGGTGTCGCACTCCGCGATCTCTTCTTCGAAAATCGCGAGCACCACATCCCGGGCGACGGTGAGGCCGCGATCGAGGTAGATTGCGCCGATCAGAGCCTCGAAGGCGTCGGCGACGATCGAGTCGGTCGGCGGCTGCCCGCGCCGCCTGACGGCGCCGTCGATGCCGAGGCCCTGCCGCCGCACGATCTCGGCGAGTTTCGTGTTCCTGGTCACCTGGAGCCTCCGGTTCATCTCACCCGGCGGGAGATCGTACTCGCCATAGAGGTGGTCGGCTATGACGAAGTCGAGGACGTAGTTCCCCAGGAACTCAAGCCGTTCGTTGTCCTCGAACGTCGCTGCCGGGTACTCTCCGCGGTTCGCGTACGACCGGTGGGTCAGCGCCCGGTCGTAGAGGGGAAGGGCGGTCTTTGCGACGTCGGTGATCCCGAACGGGGGGCGGGCGAGGAGCGCACGCACCTCCGCCTCCCGGTCGAGGGCGCCGGGCTCCGGGCGCCGGGGGAGCCTTCTCCCGCAAAGGCCGCCGATACGAAATTTGGTCCAGATGGTGGAGAGTTTCATGTCCGTCGGGTGCAGGGCGTCCTGCTGTTCTTCTCTATAGAATGGCTTATGTCCTGCCGGATAAACCTTTGCCGGAGACGGAACCTCCGGGAAACCTTTTCGTTGCCGCCGAAGAGATCTTATCCGTGGTGCAGCCGGCAGCGGACGAGGCGGGCAGGCGTGTCTACCTGGACATCGAGTTCGGGTACGTCTACGGCACCTGCCGGGCGGTCATGATGCCGATCGAGATCGGTGCGGTTCTTTATCGGCCAGAGGACGACAGCGTCCGCTACGTCGGCGAGCAGTTCTGCTACGACATCGACGTCGAGATATGGAAGAAAGTGACCGACGAGTGCGGCAAGACCGTCGGTGTCGCAACGACCGTGGCGAACATGGGCCGCGGCGAGTATGGAATGCCCTACGATCACTCCTACCGGAGCCCGGGCGATGGGGTTTACACGGCAAAGGCGACGGCAAAAAAAGCGTTTGCCGATCTCCGGCTCTTCATGGAGTCGGTCGTCTCTCCGGTGGATGCCCCGGCAATCGTCGTCTTTGCTGCGAGTATGGAGAAACGAGCTTTCCGCGCCGCGGGCTTCTCGCTCGACGGGTGCATGCTGGTCGACCTGCAGCGGGAGATCCGGCGGCATTTCAAGATGAAGCAGGTTCTCTCCCTCGATCGTCTTGCCAGGCTCATCGATTTTTCCGCCGACGGTTCCGCCGTCGCCTCGACGCACTTTCGGTATCCCGTCCCGCGGGAGTATCGCCACCTCCTCGCCGCCCACCGGGGGATGGGCGACGCTGTCCGGACGTTCCTGCTCGCACGCGAGTTCCGGGAGAATCTCCCGCATCTCGAGGAGCGCATCCGCGCCCTGATGAAGTCCTGCGAGGGCGAGGAGGGCGGCTGCCGGAACGGTTCGGCCGGAAACGCGACCGACGGTACGGCGGGAACCTGAGCGCGGAAGTCCCGTCAGTGCCCGTCCTTCACCGGGAGTGGCGCTCCCCCCACCGAGCACTGCGGTGATGATTCGGGGATTTCGTCCGTCTCCTGGTACGGCCCGGTCAGCAGGATTTCGATCTCCGTGCCTTCGCGGATGCTCCCGGTGCCTCTCGGGACGTGCAGGCAGGCGTTTGCACGCACCAGGGCCATCTGCGTGCCGCCCCCTCGCGGTAGGGGGGTTGCGGCGTAGCGTTCGCCTGCCCGCGAGACGGTGAGGAGGACGAACTCGTCGTAGCCGGGATCCGCCGTGACCGTCACGGTGAGCCGGGCGCGGATGCGCTCCGCCGGCCGGGGGCAAAACCCCCACGCCGCGAGCAGGGGGAGGGCGAGTTCCCGCATGACCGTCAGTGCGGCGATCGGGTAGCCGGGCATCCCGATGACCGGTTTTCCGTCGATCCGGCCTATGATCGCTGGTCCACCCGGTTTCATCGCGACGCCGTGGACGAGCACCTCGCCGAGGTCGCCGATGATGGCGGCGGTGAAGTCCCGGGTGCCTGCCGACGAGCCGGCGGAGATCAGGAGCAGGTCGTTGTCGCGGATACCCTTCTCGACGGCCTCCCGGAGTAATGCGGGGTCGTCGCGGACGATTGCGTAGCGGGTGCAGGTGGCTCCGGCCTCGCCGAGCAGTGCCGCGGCAACAGCGGTATTGCTCTCGACGGCCCCTCCCGGTCCCGGGAGTTCGCCCGCCCCGACCAGCTCGCTCCCCGTCGGGATGAGGCCGACCTTCACCTCCCGCACGTTCACCGCGGCGATCCCGCAGGAGAGGAGCGCCCCGAGATCAAAGGGACGTATCGTGTGCCCGGCGGGGAGGATCAGGTCGCCCTGCCGGATCTCGGAGCCGGCCGGATGGATATGTTCTCCCGGGAGCACCGCTTTTTCGGTATACCAGACGCCGTCTTCCCCGATGACGTCCTCGATCATGACGACTGCATCGCAGCCGCGAGGGATCGCGTTTCCCGTGTTCACTCTCTGAGGGTTTTTGAGCCTGACCGGGTTTGCCGCGCTCGCCCCGGCGGTCTCGTAGCTCTCGACGGCGAAACCGTCTCTGGCGGCAATGTCCGTTTCCGGAACGGTCAGCAGCGAGCAGACGGGTTTCACCGCCACCCGTCCGGCCGCCCCGGCAACCGGGAGGGTGGCGGTCCGGCCGGGGGCCGGGAAGGCCGAGCGCAGCATCTCCCGGACTTCCGCGAGCGGCTTTGACGCGAGGCGCCGCCTCACCATAGCGTCACGTCCACCTCGCTTGCGGCCTCGAGCCCTTCGTATCCCTGGAGTATCCTGACGAGCCCGTCGCTCTGCACCAGGGTGTTTAAGAGGCCCGACTTGCCGAAGAGCGGCACGGCTTCATCCCCGATGAGTTTGACCCTGACGTACTCCTCGCGCCCCCGCTCCGAGGGGATGTTCTGGGTGAGGACTGCTTTCTGCTTCATCTCCCGGCGGCCCGTGCAGCCGGAGAGCGATTGCAGGAGAGGCGCCGCAAGTACCGAGAGGACGACCATCGTCGAGGCCGGGTGGCCGGGGATGCCGATGACGGGTGCATGACCGATCGTACCGATGATCGTCGGTTTCCCGGGCGCCAGCGCTATCCCGTGTGCAAGCACCTCCCCGAGCGACTCGATCACGTCGGCCACGATGTCGCGGTCGTCTTTGGAACTCCCCCCGGTGATCAGGATCGCATCGCACTCTTCGAGTGCCGATTCGAGGACGGCCGTGAGATGCGCCGGTTCGTCCCTGACGATATCGTAGTTCCGGGGAATGCCGCCCCGCTCCTGCACGAACGCGCTACAGAGATAGGAGTTGACGTCGCGGACGTCGCCGGCGTCCGGGACGGCGTCCGGCGGCACCAGTTCGATGCCGGTCGGGACGATCCCGATGACCGGCCGTTTCCTCACCGCCACCCGGGACGCCCCGACCGCCGCAAGCACCCCGACGTCCCGGACGTTCAGGAGTTTTCCCGCCGCCAGAACGCCTTCGCCGCGCGAGTAGTCTTCATCGGCGCGGATGATGTTCTCTCCCGGGAAGACCTGGCGGCCCGCAAGGATCGTCTCCCCGAGATCCCGGCAGTACTCGAGCATCACGACGGCATCCGCACCCCCCGGGAGGACGGCCCCCGTCGGGATGTAGGCGCATTCGCCGCGCCGGAGCGTGATGCCGTTTCCTCCCTGCCCCATGGTGACCCTTCCTGCGCTCGTGAGCGCGACCGGGGCCGATTCGGATGCCTGAACGGTATCGGCGGAGTTCACCGCAAAACCATCTTTGACCGACCGGTCGAAACCCGGGATGTCACCGTCGGCCAGGATATCCTCGGCGAGAACGCGGCCGTACGCTTCGGTCAGCGGCACATCTTCCACCCCGATCGGCAGGGAGATCCGGTTGATGAGGTTGATAGCCTCGATCACTGATATAAGACGGAAAAACTGGTTCATCGGTTCGACCTCCTGGATGAGGAGCCGGGTGCTCTTTCCGGCGTATTGCGTACCCATCCGGGCTCGTTGCCCGGGTTAAAAAAATCAGAGTTTGGTGTAGAGGTTCGCATACACCGTCTTGCCCTTGGAGGTCGGGTGGCGTTCGCCGAGATCCCCGATGTAGTGAGCGAAGCGTGCGGTTTCGCCGTCGACCTCCTGTTCGACCTCGTCGACCATCGAAAATCCCGGGAGCGGGTTCTCGATCGTCCCGTAGACGTAGATATCGCCTTTCACCATCTGCCCGCCGACGCGGCCCTTGGCGTTGCCCTTGACGATGACGGTGCCGCCTTCGCCGTGGGTGGAGATGTGGATGTCCGCATCGCCGCCGATGACGATCGTCCCGCCGTTGATGAACGTGGCGGTATCGTTGCCGGCGTTTCCGGCGACCCGGATCACTCCGCCCTGCATGCCGCGCCATTCTCCGCGGGGGGATGAGCCCAGGTGGTGCGCGGCGTTGCCGTCGACGACGAGCTCGCCGCCTTCCATTCCGATGCCGCAGAACGAGTCGACGTTTCCTTTCACGTGGATCTTGCCGCCCTTCATCCAGCCGCCGATGTACATATCGGCGTTGCCTTCGATGACGATCTCGCCTGCGGTCATCTGCTGCCCGATCCTTTTGACGCGGGTGCAGTCTCCCCGGAGGACGATCTTCGTCTCTTCGGCCGTTGCTCCGCCGTCGCCTTCAACGGTGAAGTACTTCCCGAGCGGGCTCTTCTGTTTGCCTTCCCAGACATCGAGGGCGGCTATCTCGGCGGCTTTCCTGCCTGCGAAGTTGTCCGGCGTGATGTTCTGCCCCTCGATAAAGAGTTCGGAGGGGTTGGTCAGGGTGAGGGTAACTGTCTTCATGCTTCTCATCACCTCATTGTGTCGTATCGACCTCGATCACCCGCGGGTTGTGGAGGTGCTCTTCGAAGAGCGAGTAGTTGTCGAGTTTCACGCTGTAGTGCCGGAGGAAGTGCTCGTAGATGTCTCTCTGCACCTGCGCGTTCTCCGGGACCTTCACGTCGACCCAGACCGTCCGTTTCGCGGGCTCCGCGACGACCTCGCCGTCCCGTACGGTCACGATGCCGTCCTTGACGAGCAGAGCGCACCGGGCGAAAGCCTTCTCGATCATTGCGGGGTCGGAGGGCATATCTTCGGGGTTGAGGGCGTAGACGGCGATATCGGCATCCATGCCGGGGGCAAGCCCGCCGTAGGTGTTGCTGATGCCGAGCGCCTTTGCCGGCCCTGCCCGGGTCATCTGTGCGATCTCGTAGAGACCGAGTTCGCGGTCGATGCCGTCGATGGAGGTGGCGTCGATCGTCCTGTCAAGCCACTTGAACGTCTTCATCGTCGCGTCACGTGCAGCCCTGCTCATCAGCCAGGTGATGACCTGCGGGTAGCGGGTGAACGGCCCGGCGTTCGGGTGGTCGGTGGTTATGAACGTCCGCATCGGGTCTTTGGCGTAGAGACCGATCTCAAGACCGACGGCCCACTGGATGGTGCAGACCTTGACCTTCGGGCTGTAGATGTAGGGCACAACGCCCGCGGCGGTCTCGAGTTCCACATCCACGTTCGCCCACTTCAGGTGGTTGAGGGAGCAGAGGTGGTGCTCGAACGGCCCGTCGGCGGTCATCGTGGTGGTTTCGTCGAGGGTCACCTGGCCCATGTCGACGGTGAGGTTGTCGCGGGTGTTCACGTAGTCCATCACGTCTTTTGCCCGGGATTCGAAGTTACCCCACGAGTCGCCGCCGTAGGAGTGGAACTGAAGGTGCGTGAGATGCAACACCTGGTCGCGGCCGAAGTCGTTCTTCGGCGCGTAGCCCTCGGCGAGTTTGAGCGATTCGAGCGTGTCGACATAGTTGCCGGGGTTCCCGAGGTTGTTCGCGTGCAGGTGCACCGAGTGGGGAAGGCCGAGATACTCGTTCGTCTCGATGAGTCCCTTCACGATCTCTGCCGGGGTGATATCGAAGTAGGGAACCGATTCGTGGATGTTTGCACAGTTCAATCCCCATCCCCAGGCCTCGGAGCCGCCGGGGTTGACGACCTTGAGGCCGAACCCGCGCGTGGCCCGCAGAAGCCAGGCGGTGTATGCGGCGTTGTTCTCGATCTCGTTGTTCTTGAGGTACTCAAGGGTGAACCAGTTGTTCCCGAAGACCGGCATCGCGGCGTTGTCGATGATCGGGGTATCCCGTATCTCTTCGTGGACGTGCGGGGAGTGGAGCGGGGGCATCGCCGCCTCGTTGACGAAGACGTAGCCCATCCGCGCATAGTCGTAGCCTGTCTTGAACGTGGAGGGGACGGAGCAGCCCATCTCCATGCGGTTGCACGTTGGAGATTTGTGGGGGCTCTTGAAGAGTTTGTCCTCCGGGCGGAAGAGCCGGCCGACGTTCACCTTCGGCCCGACCACGTGAGAGTGGATGTCGACGCCGCCCGCCATCACGGTCATGCCGGCAGCGTCGATCGTTTTCGGGCTGCTGAGGGCGTTGGTCTCGACGATCTTGCCGTCCTTGACGCCGATGTCCATGCGGTCGCCCTTGATCCCCTGCAGGGGGTCGAAGACGAACCCGTTCCTGATCAGTAACTCGCTCATGCTTCACTCCTCCGCGCGGGCGCCTTCGGGCGCGGCCTTCGCCGGGCCTTTCGCAGTCTCTTCGGCCTCCAGTTCAGAGAGCCTCTTGTGGATCCGCTCGAAGAGTTCCTCGTCGCTGATGACGCCCTCGGGTGGGTCGATGACCTTGCGGTACTGGATCGGGACGTTGTCCATCCGATAGACGATGCCCGGAACCTCGACCCCGACGATGCCCACCGGGATGTGGAGGTCGGAGATCTCGCTCGCCATGCAGATGTTCGGGTCGATGGTGATCCAGGGGTGCTTCTTCAGGTGTTTGACCGCTTCAATTGGGAAGTGGGCGCCCGCATCGGTTCCAATGTTGATGAAAGCGTCCACTTCGTCGCGCATGGCAAGGTCGACAGAGCTCGTCTCGCCGGGGTTCATGTGGGCGATGTCCTTCTTCGTCAGGTCGAGACAGTAGGGGAACCCGTACTGCCATGACCAGACCGCGCCCGGCCCGGTGATGTTGTAGTGGCCCCGCATCGCCATGATCGTCCACTTGGTGTAGTCGTTGAGGTCGCGGGTCAGGCTGATGGCGATGTCCACGTTGTGGTTTCTGCCGTCGGAGTGGCAGAGGCCCATGCCGTAGAAGATGGTGCCGAACCGGGCCTTCTTCATGATCTCGACGACCTCGAGGATCTTCTCGCGCTTGATCCCGGCAACCTCGGCGGGGATCTCGTGGCCCCGGGCGGCGGTGCGGAACGCGTCGAAGAGATCGTAATCGTACCCCTGCTTCACCTGGAGGTGGATGTCCGCCACCTGGGCGGTGTCGGTGTGCCTCGGGTCGATGACGATGATCTTGCGGCTCTTGTGGCCCTTGCCGGTGAAGAAGCCGCGGGGGAAGATCGAGTAGCGGGACATGTGCCGCGGGTGGGCGTGGGCGGGGTTTGCGCCCCAGTAGACGATGACGTCCGCCCGGTTCTTCGTCTCACCGAGGGTGCAGCTCGGGTAGCCGTTGTCGAATATGGCCAAAAACGAGCTCCCGTGACAGATGGACGCGCAGTTGTCGAGCACGGCCCCCGCTCTCTCGGCGACCTTGGCTGCGGCGGCCATGCCCTCGCAGTTGGTCGATCCGAATCCGTAGATCAGGGGTTTCTTCGCGTTGTAGAGCACTTTCGCCGCGTAGTCGACCGCTTCGTCGTAGGAGATATCCTTGTAGGTGCCGTCCGGCTGGCGGAGGCGGGGGAGTTTGATCCTCCCTTCGCTTGTGGCGTGGTGGAAGATCTGGTTGCCGATGGCACAGGCGTTCTCCACCTCGAGGATCTTCTTTCCATCGTCCGATACGGTCACGACAAGGTCGTCGCAGCAGACGCCGCAGTAGGGGCATCCGACGTTCTCAATTCTTTTTGGCATTATTGATCACCTCTCCACAGGCCGACGGCCCCCTGGACGAGTTCGAGCGCGCTCTTGCGCCTCTCCCCGTTCACAGGCTCGACCGTCACGGGAAAGCCGCTGTACTGCGGCTCCCCGGTCGCCTGGGTCCGGGGAGGTACTACCTGGTTCGCCCAGACCCCCTGCGGGATGAACGCAAGGCCGGGATAGAGCGATTGGCGCCCTCTAACGGCCTTGACGACCACGCTTCCGCATTCGCTCGTCACCCGTACCAGCTGGTTCGGGACCAGGCCGAGCGCCTTGACGTCGTCGTCGTGCATCTCGATGATCGAGCAGGCCTCGAAGTATTCCGGGGTTGTTTTGCCCTTTTCCATCGCAACGCCTTCATCGATGGAGCGCTGGGTGATCATGTTCAGTGTAATCCTGTTCGCCATGGTTTTGCCTCGATGTAGTTGGAAAGGCCGGCCTCCCGGGTTTTCGGGAGACCGGCCGCAGGTACGGTAACCCCGGCAACGCCCGTTGTCGGGTACTCCGATGCGTTGGAGGATCTACCGGGATTTTCCATACCCGGCAAGCAGAGCCTTCCGGCATGGTGGGTCCTGCTCACCCGAGGAAACGAAACATCCGGGCGGAGCACCGGGCGAATCGTTTTGTCATAACTTGTAATGTTTTGTATTTAACCATTCCGAATTTGTAAGCAACTAAAGATTACAAACTTTACATCTGGGTGTTTGAAACAAGTTATTTTTTATCGGGTGGAATGATCCGCGGTGTGTTGCAGGATAGTCATAACATGAGACAGCGCCGGCCGCCGGTGCCGGGGGTCGTAGAATGGAGGCCGCGGAGAGATGGGAAATGGGCAGGCTCTTCTCGTTGTCCGGGGTTGGCCGGATTGTGGAGGTGATATATAATTACATCTATTTTCCTTCTGACCACTATCATGGAGATTCAAGAAAAAACTGTCTGGATATCAGTCTCTCTAGAAATCCTCTCCGGAGGGGGTAGGGTTATATATTTTTACATCCAATCTAGATAATCGGGTACGGTTGAATACTTTTTAAGAGCAGTAACTTTAATTATTGCTATTAGTGTTGTTCTACGTAATATTTAATATGTCTCTTTTGCAGGCCCTTCTCAGGGGCGATAACGCCTGACGGGCATCGGAAAGAAATCCTTTTTAAGGATCGAGTTCAATTATTTGAACCATTGAATCCCGGTTTTAAAATATCTTATTGGAAATATAATTGATATTAATATTACTTTT
>NZ_JMIO01000003.1 GCF_000691865.1 Methanoculleus sp. MH98A
TTTCTCATACGGAAAACGTTCCCATCACCGAAGTGGACCCGGCAGGTCTCGATCTCAGGAAGATGGACCTCTTCGAAGTCTTCATTCGCCTCTTTGCAAAGAGCCTGCTGAATACGATAAAGAGCTCCCTGAAGAGGGAATATATCCGCAACTCGAATGAACTCCGCGTAATTCGAGGGCGGATAGACTTCCGGCACCACATAAACCCTGCTCGCATGCATATTATCCCCTGCCGGTACCACGAGCTCTCGGTCGACAATCTCCTGAACCGAACCCTCAAATATACCTGTTACCTGATGTCAAGGACTGTCTCGGACTTTACGACGATCCGACTGCTCCGCTCGATCGTCAACCTCCTCGACCCGGTGACGTTAACACCGGTCTCCGTAGCCGAGATCGATCGTATCGCATTCTCGCGGCTCAACCGCATCTTCGAGCCCCATATCCGGATGTGCAGAGTATTCCTCTCGAATTCTTCCCTCACCCTGCAGGCTTCGAAGGTCGAATCCTTCTCTCTGCTGATCCCGATGGAGAGACTGTTCGAAGAGTTCATCAGCGCAGTCCTTGTAGAAGATCCGGCCTACTTCTTCGGGAGGAATGTGCCGGTCAGATCGCAGGCAATCGTGGGCAGGCTTGCTAAGGATGCGAACGGGACTGAATTCTTCAATATGAGGCCGGATATCGTCATCGGACGGCCGCGAATTGAGGGCATCATCGATACCAAGTATAAACAGCTGGATCCGGGCGACCGGAAGCTGGGTGTCTCACAAGCGGACCTCTACCAGATGTATGCATATGTTGCGAAGACAAAAGCCGCGAGGTGCATGCTCCTTTATCCGGAAGTGCTCCTCAAACAGAAGCAGGACTTCGTCCTCATAATGCACTCCCCGGAGGGAGCGGACGTGGATATTTCGCTCATGATCAGGGCTGTCCAGCTCTCCCACGACCTCAACCGACGGGACGGGTGGGCAGCGTTCCGCAGCGAACTCAGGGAGATTGTCAGGCCGCTTATCGCGGAACAGGAACCCCTGACGACAACAGAGTCCGACGGGGCTGCCGCGGAAGGGTGAATGTGTCCCGACCCATTCCGGTCATCCACGCCCCGCGTTAACTGTTGCCCGGGCCGGTATGCCACGGCCGGAACCCGCTGGAGATCGGCGAAGAATCTTCCTCTAATCCGGGCATTCCGGGGCGGAACAGCGGCATCCAGAGGGCGGACAGAACCCCCTATCTAATTTGTCATGTAGAATCATTACAAAACCTATAAAACAGATATGATACCACGCTGTAAGGTCCATACCGACCTATTGGGTTAGTTTTCCGGGAGACGGGTCACCTGTCAGGGAACACGAACTGCAAGATCATAGTGATGTTCGAGTAAAGATACTCAAAACGTGAGGAGGCAACCATGGCAAAAAGAATGCTGAGCGAGTTCGAATCGTACGATCTCCTGAAACAGTACGGCGTACCGGTGCCCGAACATGCGATCGTCAAGACCCCCGCCGAAGCAGGCAAGGTGGCAGAGAAGATCGGTTTTCCGGTCGTCATGAAGATCCATTCGCCCCAGATCGTCCACAAAAGCGATGCGGGCGGCGTTATCGTCAGTATATCCACAAAGCAGGGCGCGGAAGAGGCATTCAACAAGATCGTCGCAAACGCGAAGGCCTACAACCCCGAAGCCGAGATCAAGGGCATCATCGTCGAGCAGCAGGCGGCGCCGGGACTCGAACTGATCATCGGCGGGAAGACCGACCCGGCGTTCGGGAAGGTGCTCACCTTCGGTATAGGGGGCACCCTCGTCGAGTTGATGAAAGACGTCACCCTGAGGATTCTCCCGGTCTCCGAAGAGGAGATCCGGCAGATGGTCAGGGAGATCCACAGCTACCCGATGATCCAGGGCTACCGCGGGGCAAAGCCGAGAGACGAAGAGACGCTCGTCAAGGTCATGTGGGCGATCAACTGTTTCTTCGCCGAGAACACCAACGTCGTGGAGTTCGACATCAACCCGGTCAGGCTCTACGAGTCGGGAGCCTGCATCGTCGACGCCCGGATCTTCGTCGACGATGAGGCGGTCGAGAAGACGGCGAAAGAGCGACCGTTCGTCCCGATCGAGTACTTCACCCCCCGTTCGATCGCGGTCATCGGGGCCTCGTCCGAACCCAAGAAGATGGGTTACGCCGTGATGCACAACCTCCTCCACTTCCCCGGACAGCTCTACCCGGTGAACAACAAACGCCCGGAGGTCCAGGGGCTCAAAGCGTATTCCTCCATCCTCGATATCCCGAACCCCGTCGACATGGCGGTCATCACCGTCCCGGCCAAGCACGTCCCGAGCGTGATCGAGGAGTGCGGGCAGAAGGGCGTCGTCATGGCAGTCATCATCACCGCCGGGTTCAAGGAGATGGGCGAGGGAGGAAAAGCGCTCGAGGACCGGGTCCTTGAGATCGCAAAGCGTTACGGGACGCGTATCATCGGCCCGAACTGCCTCGGCATGATCATTCCCCCAAAGGGCATCGACACCACTTACGTCCACGAGTCTCCCAAACCCGGCAACATCGCCTTCATCTCCCAGAGCGGGGCTATCGTCAACACGGTGGTCGACTGGAGCATCAGGCAGGACATCGGGTTCTCCGTCGTCGTCTCGGTGGGCAACCAGGCGGACCTCAACTTCATCGACTACCTCCGGTTCGTGGAGCGCGACCCCAAGACCAAAGGCATCATCCTCTACATCGAGGAGATCCAGGACGGCAAGACCTTCATGAAGGTGGTCAGCGAAGTCTCGAAGTCCAAACCCGTCGTGGCGATCAAGTCCGGTTCGTCGGTGAAAGGGCAGCAGGCGGCCTCGTCCCACACGGGTTCGCTCTCGGGGTCGTACGACGTCTACATGGAAGCCTTCCGCGAATCCGGCGTGATCCCCGTCCACACCCTGACCGGCACGTTCCAGGTCGCGGAGATGCTGGCGACTCCGAAAGGCTACCCCCGCGGCAAGCGGGCGGTCGTGATCACGAACGCCGGCGGGTTCGCCGTTCTCTCGTCCGATTACGCCGAGCGCTACGGCATCGACCTGATCACCCTCCCGCCCAAGGTCCTCAAGGAACTCAACGAGTCCCTGCCTGATTTCTGGAACAAGAACAACCCGATCGACCTTCTCGGCGACGCCAACGAAAAGCGGTTCGAGCAGACGTTCAGCACGCTTGCCAAATACCAGGACTGCTGGGACATCGCCTTCGTGGTCGGGTTCCCGAACCTCGTCATCGGCTCAGAGCAGCTCGCAAACCAGATCACCCGGTTCTCGGAGAAGACCGAGAACATGATCGTCGGGACGCTGCTTGGCGGCGACTCGATGGAGCGGGGCCGCAAGGTCCTCAAGGAGAACGGCATCCCGACCTTCGAGGAACTCGACTTCACCTTCCGGGTGATGGGAAGAATCCTCTGGCAGAGATTCCGGTAAGGATATCTACCCTTTTTTGTCCGTTCCAAAATGACGGGACGCCCGGTCAGTGCTGCCTTCCGCCACCAGTCTGCCGTCTCTTTGCCAGACCACCAGAAACGACGAGAGAACGGCGAGCGTGTAGCAGGCCCAGAAGAGCGGGATCGCCGTGCCGGAATCAGGCCCCCCCGAGACGAACCGCACGATCCCGATGGCCATCGATACCAGAACGGCCGCGATCACGAGGAGAACCGGCGCTATCCGGACACGGGGACGGGAGGAGGGGGCTGGCGCAACCTTCGGCGTCACGACGAACGGCAGGTGCTTTCCCGAGACGGCGTACCAGATCGCCCGGGCGTATACGAAGGCGAGCGTGTTGAAGATCGCCTGCGAGAACGCGAGATCGTACAGGGAGTACTGCCGCTCGCGGATGCTGACGATGACCTGGAACGCGATCACCACGACGAGCACCACGGCGAACGTCGGGGGAACCCATACGGGGAGAATCGGGATGCCGAATATCAGCGTGGCGACGGGGAGGAGAAAGAGCACCACGTTCACCGCGCCAAGCAGGTAGATCGAGACCGTAACGAGGAACTCAAGCCAGTGCATCGCTGTCATGCTCCGGGGCTGCGCCACGAGTCGCCGGAGAATCGTCCCGAGAAGCTGGGTGTTCCCGTACGCCCAGCGGAGTTGCTGCGTGAAATACGCGGCGAGGTTCGGCGGCCCGACGCCCTCCGCATACACGGCATCGAGAAAAACCCCTCGCCGCCCCTTGAGGTGGAACGTAAACGAAGTGGCGATGTCTTCGGCGATGCACGCCTCGTCCATCCCACCGATGGCAGCGAGATGGCTCACCCGGAATAGGCAGTTCGAGCCCGTCAGCATGGCGGTATTGTTGACGGAGAGCCCCCTGCAGACGTGTTTGTTGTAGATGTGCTGCTGGTAAGAGAACGTGACGCTTATCGGGTCGTGGGGCTCCGTTCGGAAGAACTGCGGAGTCTGGATGAAGGATACGGCCGGGTCGGCCTCAAGGATAGGGACGAGATCGGCAAGGATCTCCGGCTTCACTCTCTGGTCGGCGTCGATGACCAGGAGGTACGGCATATCGCCGTCGAGATGCGAGAGGGCGTGATTGATCGCTCCCGCCTTGAACCCGCGCCTGTGCTCGCGGTGGATATATCGGAGGCCGTACTGCCGGCATATATCCTGCATTGAGGTGCGTTTCCGCGTATCCGTGGAGTCGTCGAGAAGGAAGATACGGAGATCGGGGTAGGCGATAGCCGTGCATGCCCGGACACAGGATTCGACCACGTCCGGCTCCTCGTTGTAGACCGGGATGAAGACCGTGACGGGAGAGGTCGGAGCACCCGACTCTTGCGGTGCCGTGGGACGGTAGGCGTAGAGCGACCGGAGGAGGTGATCGGCGTAGCTCACGAACTGGATCACCCCGAATGCCGTGACGGCGACGAGAAAGAGCGAGAGAATCCTCGCAAACAGGCTCCACCCGGCTCCGGTCAGTATGAGGTGCAGGTCACGGAGGAAGACGGCCGCGAGCAGCACCATGAGCGTGACGGTAAAGAATGAGATGTGTGCTGCCGTTGTCATGAAAATCCACCGCAGTCTGGCTGATATCATGCAGAGACGCCTCGAAGCCGTACTGGCACCCGGAGACCGGCAACCCGGATTCGGTCAGGGTGCAGCGGAAAGCGCGAGGCGGCCCGGATACCATCCATCATACCGGCGCACTTAAAGGTTTCGGGGCCGGCCGAACCGCAGCCTCCAGACCCCGGAGCTGCCTTCTCCGCTCTTTTGCCGCTTCGGCGAGGTGCAGGTGTCAGCCATCTCGGGGATGTATGCCCGGGACGGTACAGGAGCACCGCAGCCGCACACGACGGGGAAAGGCACCGGCAGGCACCATCTCCGGCAGGATCGATGAGCACCGACACAATGAAATAGATCCCTTCCCTTCTGACGAATGATTACTATGGCTGTACAGAAGATGGCACCTGCATCGTTGAAGAAGTACGAGCTGCCGCCGCTGCCCTATGCGCCCGACGCTCTCGAACCCCATATCTCGAAGGAGCAGCTCTCCCTGCACCACGATAAGCACCACCAGGGTTACGTGACCGGGGCGAACGCCGACCTCGAGAAACTGGAGAAGGCGCGGCAGGAAGGCACCGAAGTCGATATGAAGGCGCTCTTAAAGGAACTCTCGTTCAACATCGGCGGCCATGTCCTGCACACCCTCTTCTGGCCGACGATGGCCCCGGCCGGAAAGGGCGGCGGCGGAACCCCGGGCGGCGCGCTTGCAGACCTGATAGACCGGGAGTGGGGTTCCTTTGACCGGTTCAAGGCCGAGTTCACGAAGGCGGCCGCGAGCGTCGAGGGCTCCGGGTGGGCGGCACTGGCATACTGCACCATGACGGACCGTCCCATGATCATGCAGATCGAGAAGCACAACAACCACGTCTACCCGACGTTCCAGATCCTGATGGTGCTCGATATGTGGGAGCACGCCTATTATGTCGATCAAAGGAACAACAAGGGTCAGTTCATCGACGCGTTCTGGAACGTCGTGAACTGGGACACGGTGAACAAACGGTTCGAGAACCTCTAATCACCACTTTTTTCCGCCGGGATCAAAAAAGGCGGCAAGGACTGCGTGCATCTTCCAAACATGGGGATATGCATTGTTCCCGAAAGCGTTCAGGCGGCTTCCAGGGCCAGATGGCACCACATTCTGCGGAAACCTTCCGGATAGAAGTTCTTTTAAGCGAGGGGGTGCCGGTGAAGGGTGCGCGATCCCCATCACGACGAGCGGCAGGGAGCGCGGCACCATACGGCCGGGTTCGGTCTTCGGCATGACCACGGTCATGTTTGCACGACCGGCCGATACTGCAGGCGGTCCGGCATCGGTCGGGCCGCACCGCAAATCACTTATTACCGGGGATGTGATTTGTTTATATAATTTTTACAGGATAAAAACATCAAGGGGGCAGAACACCCGTATGAATAGAGCGGATTCGATATCTATCATATCTCAAGAAGCGTTTCGGATTCTCGACGAGCCCGGCGCAGGTATTCTCGTGCTCGATCGGAAGATGCAGGTGTTCTGGGCAAATGCATTTGCCATGGATCTCCTCTGTGCACGCGAAGAGGAGATCCTCGGATTCGACGCCCGCCGGATCCTCGACGCACGTTTGAAGCCGCTTCTGCAGGAGAGGGAAGTTGCCAGGAAACTCCTGGCCACGATGAACGACGGAACCGAGATGTCCGGTCTCGACCTCTCGGTGCAGGACTCACGGGGGGAAGAGCGACAGATCGTCTACTCCAGCCGAAAGATTGAGCAGGGGACGTTCGCAGGGATGTGGGTGCTCTGCATGCGGGACGTCACCGACCGGAGGCCGGCAAACGAAGGTCTGCTCTCCTCGAACAGACAACTCCTGGTCCTGAACCAGATCATGGGAGTATCCGCGTCGTCCCTTTCGCTCGACGAACTCCTTGAAGCGTCGCTCTCAAAGACCCTCGATCTGCTCGGGTTCGACCTGGGGCTGACCTACCTCCTGAACCCGGAGCGGACGATGGCGCTCACGCGCTACCACCGCGGCGTCCCGGAGAACTACCTCGCCCGGAACAGGGCCATCAAAGTTCACCACTGGCCCTGGAACTTTGTATTTGTCGCCGGACAGCCGCGTTACCTCGATCTGCAGGGGGAGGGGGGCACGATCGAGGAAGAGATCCTCGCCTCGCTCGGCGTCTCCACCCTCGCCTGCATCCCGATCCTTGCGGAATCGGTCGTGGTCGGCGCGCTCTTCCTCGGGAGCAGGCAGGTCGAGGGGTTCCGGGACGAGGAACGTCGCCTCCTGGAGGCGATCGGGCAGGAGATCGGTTCGGGTGTTCTGCGGAGCATGCTCCATAAGCGGCTGGAGGCGGCTCACCGCGAGACGAACCTCTATCTGGACGTCATGACCCACGACATCAAGAACGCGGAGAACGTCGCGAACCTCTACTGCGACCTCCTGCTCGATATACTGGAGGGCGACGCCGCCCGGTACGCACGGAAACTCAAGGGAAGTATCCGCAAAAGCAGCGGCATCCTCCAGAACGTCTCGACCATCCGCCGCATTCACCAGGAACCGTCCGACGTAAAACCGATCCACCTCGGCCGCGTGATCAGGGGAGGGATCGAGCGCACCCCGGAAGCAACCATCTCTTTTGACGGCACTACGGCGGAGGTCTGGGCCGACGACCTGCTCCCCGAGATCTTTACGAATCTCATCGGCAACGCCGTGAAGTTCGGCGGACCGGACGCCGGGATCGCGATCCGCGTGGAGGACTGCCTCGAGGAGGACCATGCGGTGGTGGTGACCGTGGAGGACACCGGCCCCGGCATCCCCGACGCAATGAAGGAGACGATCTTCGACCGGTTCAGGCAGGGCGGGAACCGGGGATGCGGAGAAGGACTCGGCCTCTACATCGTCGGGATGCTTGTCGAACGCTACGGCGGCCGGATCTGGGTCGAGGACAGGGTGGAAGGCAGGCCCGACCTCGGGGCGTCGTTTAAGTTCACATTGCGCGAAGTGGTGCACGGCGAGGCCGACGAGTATGAGGAGTGAGTCTCCTCACGCCGCCGCCGCTCCGGCCTGCCCGATCAGGAGCCCTGCCGAGTACCGGCGCGCCCAGGCATACCCGAGTGCCGCGCCGATTGCGTTCCCTGCGGCAACTCCCCACCAGATGCCGGAGAGGCTGAACCCGAGACCGGCTGCAAATATCCAGGCGAAGAGGATGGACAGGACGACGTTCTGCAGAACCGTGATCGTTAGAGACCGTGCGCCAAGCCCCGTCCCCTGGAAGAACGACGCCGAGAAGAGCCCGAACCCGACCATGGGGTAGACGAGGCTCATGACCCGGAGGTAGGTCGTCAGCTCCGGGGCGATTCCGGGGACGTCGCCCGCCGTGAAGAGTGCGGCAATCCGGGGGGCGAAGGCGAACGTGGCCACGGCAAGCCCGAGACCGATCCCGAGACCAAGCCGTGCGGCGAACCGGAGTGCGGTCTCCATCCGTGCGTACGCCCGTGCCCCGTAGGTGGCGCCGGTGACCGCGACCACCGCCGACGATATGGCGAGGATCGGCGTCAGACCGATGCTCACGACCCGCCACCCGACCGAGTATACGGCGACGCCGTCGGTGCTCGCTATGAGGACGATGACGCCGTTTAAGATCAGGGCCATCAGCGCGAGGGCCAGTTGCTCGGCTGCGGCGGGGAGACCGACCCCCAGGACGTTCCGTGCAACTGCAGCGTCCGGGGAGAACTCCCGGAAGCGGAGGGAGATGTAGGTATCTCTCTTCACGAAGAGCCAGTAGACCATCGGGACGGCGGCGATGACCTCCGCGAGGATAGTCGCCCAGGCTGCGCCGGCGATTCCCATATCGAGCCCGTAGATCAGGATCGGGTCGAGGGCGATGTTCGCCACCGCTCCCGCCGCCATGGCGTACATCGTCCGCTTTGCATCTCCTTCGCCGTGCATGAGCGCGTAGGCGACCTCGCCGAAGAGGAGGGCGAACGTCCCCATAAAGAGGATTCGCGCATACTCGGTGGCCAGGCCGACGGCGTCGCCCGCTCCCATGAGGACGAAGATATCGTGGGCAAAGAGGTAGAGCGGGATGGTGACGGCGACGGCGAGCACGGTCATCAGGAGAAGGGTGTGCATCGCAACACTGCTCGCACCGGCCCTGTCGCGAGCACCGATCGTCCGCGCGAGCGCCGCTTCCCCACCGGTTCCAAGGCCGCTCGCTAACCCGATGGTTATGATGAAGAGCGGGAATGCGAACCCGACGGCGGCAAGAGCGTCTGCACCGAGGCCCGCGACCCAGAACGCGTCGACGACGTTGTAGAGGGTCATGAGGGTCATCGCGACCATCATCGGCAGGGAGAGCCGGAGGATCGCGGTCTTCGGATCGGCGAGGAGTATCTTTGTTCCTTCTGTTTGGTTACTACTTGCGGGTGTATCGTCTTCCGAGTCACTTGTCGGCATACATATCGCCTGCTGGCGCGTCCACGCCGCGGGCCCCCTGTGCAATCGGGGAACGTCTGGAGGGCGGGTGGGACGTCGTGCCAATCTGCTGATGTCGATTGCCGAACGGGTCGGGTTTATGTGACAGAACCGAAAGCGGCCGATTAATAGCAGCCCCAATTCTTTAATTTCCTGACGCCATATGGCAATACAAGACTAATATGGGCGCGGATCAGTAGATATACCTTCGCACCGGCCGAATAGAATCAGGCGGTCGAATGCCCTGCTTCGGCGGCTACGCGCCCGGTCGAGGGGAATCCGGGCTCCCGGCCGGCAGGGCGCCGCCTCATGCCGAACCGGTAAAATCCGCGGCATTGAATCCAGATAAAAAAAAGATGAGATCAGCGTGCGGGAAGCTCCACGGCCGCCGCACCGCGTTTCTTGACGGCGCGGTCGTAAATGCGCCAGTTCTCCTCCCACTCCGGGTTCCGGTCATGGAGCTGCTCGAGCACCCGGCGCCGGATCTCGCCGGAAGGCATTCCGTCGTAGGCGATTCGTTCGACGGCTTCGCCGATCGCCCTTGCCTCCTCCGGCGGCGCTCCCGATTTCAGCGCGCTCACGGTCACCTTCTCCCGCACAAACGGTTCTCTCCTGCCGTCGGCCTTGACAACATCGACCAGTTCAATCACCTCGAGGAAGACGGAGGGCACCCGGGAATCATAACCGTTCCGGTCACCCTCGCCTCGGGGCAGGCGGCCTGAGAAGTTCCGTTGCGGATGCAACTCCTTTCAGCCCCTCCCTGAGAAAGAGAATCCCAAAGACCGATTCGACCAGCGTCCCCTTGACGTGGTCGACCTTCCGTGTGCTTCGCGGGGTGTCGGGGTCGAAGTGGATCCGGTGCTCATACAGCCCCCAGCGATCGCAGAGCCGGGCGAGGTTCGAGTTCCGGTCGTATGCCTTCCGGTTCCCGGTCAGGACTCCGGCTTTCGCGATATCGGGATCCCAGATTGCCGGAAGAAGACCGATCTTTAGAGCGGCGTCACCAATCCACGCGAGCGCCCCCGCCACTTCGTGGAGCCCCGCGAGGTCCCGCAGGTTTGCATCGGTGAGGGTACACCAGCACTTGCTCCGGGCGTGCTCCGCTATCTCGTCGAAGAGGTTGCGGGTGCTCGGGCGGAACATGGCAATGACGAACTGCTCGCGATCCCCGAGCGGGTAGCCGAGATCCGCCTCGACCTCCGGCTGTATCGTCCCCGAGATCACGGCCGCCTTCGCGAAGATCGTCTCGATGTCCCCGACCCAGCGCCGGAACTTTTCGGCGTCTCCCGTAGAGAGCGCCGGGGTCTCCCGCACGAGGTCGTCCCTGAGCGTCGTGAGCCGCCCCTCGATTCCCGGCAGGTCCCACGTAAGCGAGCGGTGCATCCCACTGCCCGTTACTCCCGTAAGGCATGAGCCTTTCGGAGACCGCCGTGAATGATGACGTCTGCAATGCCGCGGCCCTCGAGGAGCCGCATCGTCCGCTCGAGGAGGAAGTCCGAGCCGAGAATCCGGTCGGCCATCCTCTTCGTCCTTGCGGCGGCGAGGAGTTCCCGGCCTATCGCCGAACGCCACTCCCGCTCGTAGGCCGCGAGGGGCTCGCCGTGGAGCAGGTGATCCGCCGCCGCAAGCCCGGCAAGCCGTCCGCAGATCATGGCGGGCGCAATACCCCCTCCGTTGGACGCGACGACGTGGCCCGCGGCGTCGCCTACGGCGAGGACGTTTTCGCGGACGGTCTCGCGGATAGGGCCGGAGACAGGCACGAACCCGGCCTGGACGTCGCGGGCGGAGAACCCCTGGCTCGCGAGGAACGCTCTCAGGAGAACCGGAACCGGGACATCTCTCTTCTGCACGCCGAGCCCGACGTTTGCGCACCCCCGTTTCGGGAAGACCCATGCGTAGCCTCCCGGGGCGATACGATTCCCGAAGAAGAACTGCAGGCGGTCGCCGAACTCCCCGTCGACCCGGCAGGTTATGGCGGGGGCGAGCACGGCGCTCCGCTCCATCCCGGCCGAGCGGCAGACCGGGGAGAGCGGACCGTCCGCGGCGACGACGACGCGAGCCTCGACCACGCCCCGGGTGGTCGTTACCCGGCAACCTTCCCGGCCGAGGAACTTCGTATCCGGCGAGAGTACGGCACCCTCACGAACGGCCGCATCCGCGAGATGCCGGTCGAACGCGTCCCTATCGACGGTGTAGCCGGGAAGACTGAACTCGTACTCCCGGCCGCCGGGAGAGACGGCGACGGCGCCCCGGATCTCCCGCCGGATCAGCCCGGGGTCGACGGGGAAGAGTTCGTCGAGGCCGGAGGCGTTCGGGAGCACGCTCGCGAGGACCTCCGGTGACGCGTTGAACTCCCCGCAGCAGACGGGGACGCCGATCGCTCTCCGCTTATCGATCAGGAGGACGTCGAGCCCCGTTTTTGCCGCGTAGCGCGCGGCGGTGCTGCCCGCGGGGCCCGCACCGACGACGACTACGTCGCACCGGTTTTGCATCGGTGCTCTCGTAAGGAGGGATAGGGTATAAAATAGAGTGGGACGTTACTCCGCGCTTCGCTTCCGCAGCCGCTCGATCCTCTCCGCCACCCGCCGCCTCGCCGCCTCCGTCTCCGCGACGTCCCGGCGGAACGCGACCTCCAGGATATCGCCCTCCCGGGCACCGGGCGGAAGGAGGGAGCGGGGGAGCGTGAGCCGGATCGACTCGTCCTCGCGGAGGAGGAGGACGGCAAGGCCCTCCTCGACGCGATCGAGGCTCACCCGGAAGGCCGACTCATCCTCCGCCATCATCACCGCTCCATGGTGCTGACGACGGTCCCGTTCGCGTCGGCAAGCGTGGCGAGGTCGCCGTCGTTGTTCCAGACCGCGCTTCCCCGGCCCCAGTAGAGGTCGGTCGCGGTGTCGTTGCCCGCCCCGGAGTGGACGGTGACGTCGGCGCCCGGATCGAGCGTGTAGACCGGGAAGGTGTAGGTGTTGCGCGTCCCTTCGTCGGTGATCGTCCAGCCGGTGAGGTTGACCGCCGTTTCGTCCGCGTTCGCGACGGCGATCCACTCCTCCTGGAGGTCGAGGCCGGCGATGTATACGCCGGATGAGGGAGCGGGCGTCGCCGTCGGGGTCGCCGTTGCGGCCGCGGTCGTTGCCCCGGCCGTCACGGTGGCGGCGGGTGCCCCGCCGGCGGCAACGGTGAGCGCCGTTCCGTCGGTGGCGACGATGACGGTTCCGTCAAGGTCGGTCCGGTAGATGCGCGATCCGGTCGCCTCGAGGCGTTCGACCGCTTCCTCATGGGGGTGGCCGTAGTCGTTCCCCTCGCCGACCTCGATGACGCTGATCGCGGGGCTGACCGAGGAGAGGAACTCCGCCGAAGAGGCGTACCGGCTCGCGTGATGGCCGACTTTCAGGACGTCGGCATCGAGGTCGAGCCCGGCCTCCGCCATGCTCTCCTCTGCCGGGGTCCCGGCATCGCCCGTGAAGAGGTACGAAATATCCCCGTAGGTCACCTTCAGGACGACGGAATCCTCGTTTATGTCGCCGAGCGGCTCTGCGCCCGGGTTCAGGATCAGGATCTCGAGGTCGGGATCGAGGGCGATCGACTGCCCGCGCTCCGCCGCGGTGTAGGGTATCCCCAGGTCTTCGACCAGGACGAGCAGGTTCTCGTAGGTCGCGGTCGGGTGCGGTTGCGCGGCATCGACGAACCTGCCGACCGGGTAGGCGGAGATGACGTCGGAAAGGCCTCCGATGTGATCGGAGTGCGCATGGGTCGCCACGACCACGTCGAGTGTCTCGACGTTCCTCTCATCGAGGTATGCAATGACGCGCTCCCCCATCCTGCGCTCGCCGGCATCGATGAGCATAGTCTTATCGCGGAACTCGATCAGGATCGAATCGCCCTGCCCGACGTCGATGAAATGGACGACGAGATCGCCGGATAGGTCAGAGCCGATCTCCGGCTGCTGCCCGGAAGGGTTGGAACAGCCTGCGGTGACGAGGCAGGCGACGGTGCATGCAAAGAGTGCTATGCAGATCAGGTATCGTGCAGGTATGGACGACATTGCTCTCTAAACAAGTAGAGGGCGCCAGGGCTATAAGTGTGCTGAGGTCGGGCATCGGCACCGTACCCGACGTTCCGGGCATGTGCTCGATCCGCCGGCGGAAGGGAGGGAACAGGGGATGGTGGAAGCGCGCAGGAATGGAAAGGATGATATGCGTCGACCGTCACCCCTTATCAGTAAGGACGATGAAGGAAGTATCACCCCTTGAGATCTATAACGAGTACCACGACGACGTTCAGGCAATTTTCCGGTCGAGACTGCTGACGCAGGTGATGATCGCACTCGGTAGCGGGAGCAAACCGCTTTCGACCCTTCGCGACATCACAGGGAGTTCGTCGCAGGCGCTTATCCCGAAGATCCGGCAGCTCGAGGGCCTGCATTACGTCGAATCGGTGAAGGGAGACTACGCGCTCACCCCCATGGGCAGGATTGTCGAACCGGGGATCGAGCGGCTGGTCATGGTGATGGGGGTGCTCCAGCGCCACCGGGACTTCTGGGTAGAGCACGATATCGAGGGCATACCACCCGAATTTCTGAGAGGGATACAACACCTGTACAATTCAAAGGTGGTAAAAGATGTTGAAGAGAACATCTTCGTCGTGTATGCAGCCTTTCTGACTATACTCAAGGAAGCGTCATGGATTCATGGTGTATCATCAATTATGAGCCAGGTCCTTGCAAACGCGATTAAAGAGGCAGTTCAGGACGGCAGGCCGGTTGAACTCATCGTCTCCCAGAAACTCGCCCAGACATTGACCACCGGGCCGTATGATACAATGCTGGGATCCCTGAAAGGGCATGAAAACTTCAAGGTGTACGTCTCTACTTCGCCGATTCGCCTGGGGATGACAGTGACCGACAGATACCTGTCACTGGGCCTGTACAGACATGATGCCGGCACCTACGACGCTGCTACGGATCTCATCAGTACCGACGTTGCAGCGATCTCCTGGGGCGAGAGACTCTTCCAACATTACAGAGCAGACGCCAGACCGCTGGAACTGCCCTGATATCCCCTTTTTCCGGGATCCAATATCCCAGTGCCCAATGCAACACCCGGTATAACGTCGTTCCACGGCATCCGGGGATATACCATCATTCAGGGTTCAGACAAATTTCTATTCGTGTTTGTTGAGTGGGCCGGAGAGAGGGGCGAATGCACCGCTCCAGCCTGCTCAGCCCTTTGCCAGAATAGCGTGTTTAAATACCGGGACGCATCGGAGTGATGAATCTTCGTCGGAGTAATAAATATTCACCGGTTCTCTGAAAACCACTCCATGTTCGGATTTGCAAA
>NZ_JMIO01000004.1 GCF_000691865.1 Methanoculleus sp. MH98A
TACGGAGCGTCGTTCCCCCAATGGCGATATCCCCACGGTCCAGTATGCCAAGCATTCTCATCATTTTGGTCACATACAACCGACAAGCAACGACATCAGAACGGCAGGACCACTCTACCTCGCTGCACCGAAAATTTGAATGAAAAATGCGGATTTACAGCCCGCAAAAAAGAAGAAACGCCCTGCCGAAGAGAAGAATCCGATTATTCCTTCCCCTTCACGGCCTTCTGGGCTTTCTTCGCCCGCTCTTTTGCCGTATACCCTGTCACCTGCTGGAGATAGTTGCGGAACCGGCGGTTGGTGTCGATGATCGTCTCGTCGTCGGCATCATTGCCCGCCTCGGTATCGACGATCAGGGTTTTGCCTCCCGTGCCCAGCCAGACCTCAAGGCGCAGGAGCGCTCCGTAGGAGATGATATAGTGGCCGTCCTCCGCCGCACGGGGTTCGATCCCGAACTGGTCGCGGAGACCCTGGATCATGGATTCTGCGAGTTGTTTCGTGTATCCGCGCTTGATCTGGTATTCCTGCATAATATTTTTAAGGGACATCCAGCTATGTTAAACTAATCCAGGAGTGAGTGATTGATCCCATGGACGATATAAAGGTCATATCCAGAGCGCTCGAGGGCGCCGAAAAAACAGTTCTGATCGGCTTTCCCGGGAGCGGGCTCGTCGGGAGTATTGCCCTGCAATATCTCGTCGAGCAGATGGAATTCGAGCAAATCGGGGCGATCACGAGCAAATACTTCCCGCCGGTCGCCCTTATGTCGAAGGGCGTGATTAACGCTCCCGTACGTCTCTACGAGAAGGATCACCTCGCCGCGGTCGTCTCCGACGTTCCCGTTCACCCGGCGATCTGCTACGAGGTGGCGAACGGTATCATGGACTGGCTCGCGCAGTTCGACATCAGGGAGGTCGTCACGATCGCAGGGAT
Organism: Methanoculleus sp. MH98A; assembly: GCF_000691865.1. GTDB lineage: Archaea > Halobacteriota > Methanomicrobia > Methanomicrobiales > Methanoculleaceae > Methanoculleus. The sequence goes on from NZ_JMIO01000004.1 coordinate 934, forward strand.
CATCACGAACGAGCCGGAAAAGAGGGTCTTCGGGGTCGCGACCAGCAGCGGGGTGCTGCAGCGCGTCGAAGAGAAGACGATCATCCTCCCGATGGGAAGCATCTCGGGCGTCGCGGCAAGCCTCCTCACGGAGTGCAAGACCCGGGGTATCCCGGGGATAGGGCTGCTCGGGGAGACGGTGAACACCCCTGACCCGCGGTCGTCCGCGGCCACGATCGAGGTCTTGAACCAGATCTACGGCCTCAGCCTGGACATCCAGCCGCTGCTCGAACAGGCGGTGGAGATCGAGGCGGCGATGTCCCAGATCGCCGAGCAGGTGCAGAAGACCGAGGCCACACCACGGAGAGAACAACTGCCGATGTACGGGTGATTGCCATGAAGTATGCAGCGTTAACCGGAATCTCGCCGTCGGTCATTGCCGAACTCAAGAGCGGCAAGGCCCGCACCCTCGAGCTGAACAGCGCCCACAACATCATCACGCTGACCGAGACCGCTCCCGGGGAGTGCATCTTCGTGACGTCGGTCAACGAGGAAGATCTCTCGCCAGGCGATCCGGGGATCATGGTCGATCTCCTCGCCCTCAACATCAGCATGAGGCGGATCGAGGTCGCCAACCCGTTCTTCTACGAGGAGCGGGAGCGGATGTCCGCCCGGATCAAGGTCCAGTTCCGGGGGATGACCATCGCCCGCGACGTGGAGGGGCGGAAGTGGGGGGACCCGACCAAGGTCGAGATCATCCGGTCGGCATGTTACCGGGCCGGATGATGCCCTCCCTTTAGTCCGAGGAACGGAACTTGAGCCCCGCCAGATCATATGACCGGAGCTTAAGCGCCGTCCTCAAAGGGTTAATAACTCCTCGCGTCCAAAATGTATGGGAATACCACAGGGGTCTGTGGCTTAGCCAGGACATAGCGCCGGGCTTCTAACCCGGATGCCGGGGGTTCGAATCCCTCCAGGCCCGTCGATTTTTTGATCCCATTTTCCGTAAGAGGAATACAGGCATCCGATCCACGGGATGCTCCTCGCCGCGTGCCGCAGAACCGCGGGGTTGATGCCGACATCCGGCCAATGACATCCCATGAAGCATGAAACGGTCAGACTGGCCGGAAAAGACGCCGACGGGTACGTCATACCCCTCGGCCCGGTAAACCTCGTGGCGGTGGTGACGGATGCGGGGATGGTCGGGTGCGGCGCGTTCGACGTCGATGCGCTTGAGAGGTTCGGCTACCCCGCAGCGCGTGTCAAACCCGCAGGAGGCGCATCCTCGATCGAGACCGTCGATGACCTCCTCCGCGGCGAGATCAAGGGGGCGAACAGGCATGCACGCGAGCGCGGCGTTGCCGTCGGCATGACCGGACGAGAAGCGCTCGGCCGTCTCTAGAACGTCCAGACCGATTCACGTTTTCAGGAAAAAAACAGGGTTGACCGGATCGAGCCGATCAACGGATTTTCGTCCCCGGCTTAACCGGCCGGAGGGGAACCAGGAGGGAGGCCTCGTCGCCGGCGGCGAGGATCATTCCCCTGCTCTCGACGCCGAAGATCTTTGCCGGGGCAAGGTTTGCGATCAGCGCCACGTCTTTCCCCACCAGTTCGTCGGGGGCGTAGAACTGGGCGATCCCGCTGACCACCTGGCGCTTCTCGCTTCCAAGGTCGACGACGAGCTTGTAGAGCTTCTTCGAGCCCTTGATCGGTTCGGCCGAGACGACCTTCGCTACCCGGATGTCGAGGTTTGCGAAATCCTCGATGGAAACGGTGGGCATCTTCGGTGCGGCCGCCTCCTTTGCCTGCTCCACCCGCAGATTAAGGGTCGCCTCTAGGACGGCGACCTGCTCCTTCTCGACCTTCGTAAAGAGGGTAGAGGGTTTTTCGAGCGGTCGTGCCCCCACCGGCTCCGTGGCCTCGGCGATCGGGTGATCTGCAACGTTGTCCTCGTAGCCGAGCATCGTCCAGGCCCGCTGCATCGCGTCGGGCATCAGCGGCTCGAAGACGAGGACGAGCGCTTTGACGATCTGGAGGCAGTCGGCGATCACCTGCTCTGCCGCGGCCCGGTCCTCCTTGATCAATTTCCAGGGGGCGTTGTTCTGGATGTAGGCGTTCCCGAACGATGCGAGCGTCATCATCGCATCGACGGCGTTCTTGAAGTCGTAGTCCCGCATCAGGGCGTCGATTCCGGCGAGCGACCGCTCGATCTCCTCGATGACCTCCGGCCGGGGGGCGAGGTCGGGCACGCCGGAAAACTCCTTCTCGGCGAAGTACATCGTCCGGTAGATGAAGTTCCCGAGCGTCCCGACGATCTCGTTGTTCACCCGCTCGGCGTAGACCTTCCAGGAGAAGTCGAGCTCCTTCGTGTGGTTCGTGTAGGAGAGGAGGTAGTAGCGGAGGTAGTCCGCCGGGAGACCCTGGTCGAGGTAGTCGTCGTTCGTCCAGACGACGTAGCCGCGGGACTTCGAGAACTTTTTGCCCTCGATCGTGACCATGCCGCTCGCGACCACCGCGTGCGGGAGGCCGTAGCCCGCCCCTTTGAGGAGCGCCGGCCAGAAGATGCAGTGGTGGTAGATGATGTCCCCGCCGATGAAGTGCGTGACGCGGGTATCGTCGCCGCACCAGTAGTCCTTCCAGTCGGCGCCGGCATTCTGTGCCCACTCTTTCGTGAACGATATGTAGCCGATGGGCGCGTCGACCCAGACGTAGACGACGAGGTCGTCGCGTCCGGGGAACTTGACGCCCCAGTCCAGCGTTCTGGTGATGCACCAGTCGTGCAGGAGCTCCTTCACCCACCCGAGGGCGTAGTTCCGGGCGGTGGACGTGCCCCGGAGATTGGGGAGATAGTCGAGGAGGAACTCGCGGAACGCCGAGAGTCTGAAGAAGTAGTGCTCCTGCTCACGGTACTCCGCCTTACCGCCGCAGATCTTGCAGATCGCGTCCTTGATCTCGCCGGGCTCCAGGTGCTGCCCGCACCCCTGGTCGCACTCGTCGCCCCGGGCGACCGCCCCGCAATGCGGGCAGATCCCCTCCACGTAGCGGTCGGGGAGGAACCGCTCGCAGTCCGGGCAGTAACTCTGGCTGACGGTCTCTGCGTAGACGTAGCCGTTCTCGATGAGCCGCTCGACGATCGAGCGGGTGGTCTCGTGGTTCATAGCGTCGTCGGTCATCCCGAACCGGTCGAAGACGACGTCCATCCGCCGGAACGTCTCGTAGAAGTGCTCGTGATACCGCTCCGAAAGGACACGGGGTGTCGAACCCTCCTGCTCGGCGCTGATCACGATCGGCGTCCCGTGGTTGTCGGAACCGCATACAAAGACGACCTCCTCCCCGGACCGGCGCATATACCGGACGTAAAAATCCGCCGGCACGTAGGTCCGCAGGTGCCCGATATGGCAGGGACCGTTCGTGTACGGGAGCCCGCACGTTACCAGCAACGGCTTACCACTCATCCTTATTTACTCTGGTTGCGATGCTAATAAAGATACCAGCGCATGGCACGACAGATTAGAATCCCGGTGAGGTCGTTCGGCTCCGAGGTCGGAACGCCTGCGGTTCCCGAACTCGCGGAGTGGCTGAAGGGGAAGAGAGGGGTGGTAGCGGATCTTACCACCTACCGGCTCGAACGTTCGCTCGACGTCCAGGAAGGCGTGGCGATACCGGCCGCAGGCGGCGTCTTCTACGGCGAGCGGTTGAGCGGGGCATTCCTCGGCATGGAGGACGGGGTGCTCGTCGGCGAACCGGGGATCGATCCGGCAGCCGTGGCCGACGATGCCCGATTCGTCAGGGCAAGACGCAAAGATGCATGGGTCGCCCTCCCCGCCCCCCGCATGCTCGGGTTTCGCGACGCCTGCATCGGGGAAGAGGAAGAGTTCTCCGAGACGATAGCGGACCTGTATGCTCGCCTTGCGCGGGAGATGCGGGATGCAGGCGTTCAGGGCCACGTTCTGGTCGCAGATGTGGCGGATGCGATCGAACTCGAGGTGCTTGCGGGGAGAAAAGTCCTCTTCTTCCCCAGAAACCCGGAGACCTTCGACCTGGAACTCCTGCTCGAATACCAGGACACCCTCGTCCTCCCTGCGGCCGCGCTCGACCGCGCCCCGGACCTGATGGACCGGTTCCGCGTCCGAAAGCTGATCCTGCTCGATGCGGAGGGAACGGATCTCGCGGCGGCCGCGGCCGAACTCGCCGACCCGGATATGCTCGAGGCGGGCGGCTACTGCGAGGACTCCTGTTCGGACTACTGGAAGAGCCTCGTCGAGCGGGCGCTCATTCCTCGATAGACTCCGCCTTCTCCGCCAGGCGGCGGTAGTGGCGGTTCCTCTTTATGAGCCAGAAGAGGAGCCGATCGGGGAGGGTGAAAGAGAACGTTCCTCCCGCCGCGTGGGGATGCCCGCCGCCGGAGAACTCCCGGGCGATGATATGGCTGACGGGGGGGACGGAACGGATGGATATCCGGCCGTTAGAGGAGACGATCACCTCGATCTCGGTGCCGAGTTCTTCGCGGATGGCGTGAGCGGTCTCGCTCGGGTAGCCGTAGAGGGGAGCGAACGCGATCCGGTAGCGGCCGTCCTCGATGATGGTGGTGTGCCGGATGCTCTTTTTGATGTCCCGCTCCATCTCCCGGACGATCTCGCTGTACTCGCTCTCAACCTTCGCGTCGACGATCGTTCCCCCGACAAGGTTGTCGCGGACGTACTCCCGCCAGCCCTTCCGCATCACCACCTGGCCGAGCATCTTCGACCGGGGGTCCTGGTGCTTCCAGAGGTCGTAGTCGCAGAGACCCGCGCGATCTCTTCGGCCACCGGATCACCGGGGGCGAGGTCGCGGGCGACGATCCCGGTCGCGCAGGTGGAAACGTCGACGTGGAGGAGGGTCGTCTTCTTCTCGACGGCACGGATCTCCTCGTCCTTCCAGCGATGGTGGTCGCGCCACTCGATTCGCCACCCGTTGGAGCGCGCCTTCGCCAGCCGCTGCTCGACACCCTGCTGGTAGCCGAGATCCGATATGCTGAGGAGGTCCCCCCGTCCCGGGGAACCGGCAACAGCGTCGAAGAGGGAGAGGAATTTGCCGACCGAAGACCAGACGGTGAAGACCTTCCCGTAGGTTCTCCGGTGAATGGCGTCGCTCCCGACGGCGTCGAGGTCGTTGTGCGTGAGGTGCACGACGTTCTCCGTCCTCCCGGAGAGCGCCTGCATGAGGTTTCCGCCCGGGGCATCCGGCTTTGGATCGCTTCCGCCCATTGTTCTTTATATCGGCGTACGACGTGATAAAAAGGCGGTTATGGGCCCGCTCCCGCCCCGCCGTCCCGGGGCAACACAGTATTTATTAGGAACGACCGACAACACTGTAAGGCAGAAGCCCCTGTAGCTCAGACTGGGAGAGCGCCAGACTGAAGATCTGGTTGTCCCCGGTTCAAATCCGGGCGGGGGCACTTCGAGCAACTTTTCTGATGTCGTTGTGAAGTGATCGCGATGCGTGTAAAATTCTGCGGAACTGCCAGCCTTGCGGATATGCGGTGCGCAATCGACGCGGGCTGCGACGCCGTGGGGTTCATCATGGGCGTAACCCACCAGAGCAGCGATTTCGTGACGGCGGCAGAAGCCGCGAAGATGGTACGCCGTCTCCCGCCGTTCGTCGAACCGGTCGCGGTCACCCACCTGCAGGAGACACAGGACCTTATCGGGCTGGTGAAAGAGTCGCGCTGCACGACGCTGCAGGTCCAGAACACCGTCGAACCCACCGAACTGGACGCCGTCCGCGACGCTCTCCCGTACGTAACGATCGTGAAGGCCGTTCACGTGACGGACGCATCGGCCGTCGCGGCGGCAAAACGCTACGAGCCTTACGCCGACGCACTCCTCCTCGACACCAGGACCCGGGAGAGGCTCGGGGGAACGGGGGTCCCTCACGACTGGAACATCAGCGCGGCAATCGTCGCAAACTCGGCAATTCCCGTCATACTTGCGGGAGGGCTTACGCCGGAGAACGTTCGGGAGGCGATACGGAAGGTCCGCCCCTACGGGGTCGACGTGCATACCGGCGTCAAGAAAGACGGTGTCCGCAACCCTGAGCGGACGCTTGCTTTTGCCCGCGAAGCGAGAAACGCCCTGCCGAACGCCGGGAACGAAAGGTAGATCCCCTCTCAACCGCCGGCATCGAGGGCACGAAGTGCCTGAACCGGCAGGACGGCTTCGATCTTCTCGTGCGAGAGATCATCATGATGGGGAAAGAGCGGGGCCACGAACTTTTCAGCCGCGACAACATGGTTCTCCGGGCCATCCCGGCAGGCAACGTCCAGAACACCAACACCTGCCTTTTCGCTCGCCGCTACAAGAACATATATATACTTGCGAACATATGAGTAATAATGGCGGGCGAGAGTACGCCCGCAAGGAGATGAATCATGCCAGGATTTGACGGTACAGGACCAGGAGGGCAGGGGCCGCTGACCGGCGGCGGGTTCGGCTATTGCAACCCCGCCGCACGGAGACAGTGGCCGCCCGTGTGGGGCCCCGTTGGGGGTTATCGCGTTCCGTACTCACCCTACCCGGGACCGGTCTACGGTCTCGGCCGCGGGGGGCTGCCACGCGGTGGCGGCCGTGGCCGCGGCTTCGGCGGGGGACGGGGCCGCGGTTGGCGGTGCTGGTAGCCACGGGCCGGCAGGGAGAACCCTGTCTGCACGCATCACCGGGATCCTCGCCGTGCTAACGGCACCAAACCCCTTCTTTCCCTACTCTTCCACTCATGCTCCATAACCCGGGACGGATCACCCGTACCCGGGTTTGAGTAACCGTGTTTGACCGCAACTGACCCTGCAGGTATAGCAGTCTGTGTAGAATCGCTTAAAAAAAGGTTTTTTCACCGGCTGGACTCTGCCCGGCCGGCACTACTCAAGACGTATGGCGCCTGACGGGCACTCGTCGACACAGGTTCCACAGTCGATGCAGAGCCCGGCGTCGATCTTTGCCTTCGCGTCTTCCATCCGGATTGCTCCGGCCGGGCAGGCATCCACACAGGTTTCGCACCCGGTGCAGAGTTCCGGATCGATAATTGCTGCCATGCTTACTGTACTCCGGCAGGCTCCGCGAGGGGCGGCCGGATGGCAATCCGGCCCACACCAGCTCGCATCAGGCGTTCACCACCGGCGCCCGCGTCCGCCGCCGAAGCCGCGGCCACGACCGCACCCGTACGGGATTCCGCCTCGCCCAAGGCCGTAAACAGGCTGCTGCTGGGCCGGAGCCTGCTGGGTGGTCTCGTTCGTTTCTCCGGCAGGGCTGCCCTCTGCCGGCGGCTGCGGCGGCAGGACACACCGGCCCATGCGCCGCCCGGTCATCGGCCCCATACCCTGGGGCCCGGTACCATCAAATCCTGGCATTGCTGTTCACCTCTGTTGTAACATATTACTCATATGCGCGAAAAGATATAAAGGTATCTATCTGTGCAGGGTATGCCCGATATATGAACAGACCGTAAAATCTTCATCCACAACCGTAAATACCGGCCTGTACGGGACTGCCTCCTTTTGGTACATCCCATGCCAAAGTTTACCGTCGATCAGGTTCCACCCCAGATACGCAGAACGGCCGAACCCACCATGTCATCCACACCTGCATCCGATGAAGTGCTCAACCCACGCGCCACCCTCGACGAACTCGAAGACGGCGTGCTCCTGCTCGACGCCGACAGGAGAGTGGTACGGATCAACCGGATCTTTCAAAGCCTTCTATCGCTGCCGGACAACAGGGATCTCACCGGGGCGGACGCGATGGCGCTCATCCGCACCCACCTCGCACCGCTCATCGCCGATCAGGAGGCAGCCGGGCGGCTGATCGCGGCGATCCGGGAAAGGAAGATAATCTCCGGGCTGGAATGCCGGATTGCTCCCGACAGGTGGGTGGCATGCTCGGTCCGGGTCCCGGATGGCGGCGCGGTGCTCCTCCTCGTCAGCGACATCACCGCGAGGAAGAAGAGCGAGGAGAACCACCGCCGTCTCGAACAGGAGCAGAGGCACTACCGGGAACTCTTCAAACTCGCCCCCGACGGCTACTTCGTCTGCGACCCGCAGGGAACGATCCTCGACGTGAACCGGGCGGGAGCCCTCCTCCTCGCAAAAGACCGGCAAACCCTGATCGGGACGGCCGGCGCCGATCACATCGTCCCGGGGAACAGGAAGGCCTGCCGTGACCTCGTCGCCCGATTCGAGGGCGGGGTCTCAGGCCCCCTGCGGGGGATCGAGGTCAGGATGCAGCCGGCGACCGGAGAGCCCATCCCCGTCTCCCTTTCCGCCACCGCCGTCCGGGACGACCGGGGCGGCCTTACGGAGATCCTGTGGCTTGTCCGGGACATCACCCGCAGGATTCAGGTGGACGCGGAGCGGGAGCGGCTGCTCGCCGAGAACCAGTCGCTCGCGGCCGACCTCGCGGCAGAACGCGACATCCTCCGGACGGTCATGGAGTACACCGACATCCACCTCGCCTACCTCGATCCCCATTTCCAGTTCGTTCGCGTGAACACCGCCTACGCAGAAGGTTCCGGGCATGCGAAGGAGGAACTTCTCGGCCGCAACCACTTCGACCTCTTCCCGAACCCGGAGAACCAGGCGATCTTTGAGCGGGTTCGGGATACCGGCGAGCCGTTCCGGATACACGCAAAACCGTTCGCGTACGTTGACCAGCCCGAACGCGGGACGACCTACTGGGACTGGAGTCTCGTGCCGGTGAAGGATGCCGCGGGAGGCGTCCTGGGGCTGGTGCTTTCGCTTGCCGACGTTACGGAACGGGTACAGGCAGCGGAAGAAGTCAGTGTCCGGAACAGGAGGCTCGCCGTCCTGAACGCGGTCATCACCGCCTCGGCATCCGGGTTCACCCTGGACGAACTGCTCGAAAACACGCTCGATGCGGCGCTCGACAACCTCGGGTTCGATGTCGGGTCGATCTACATGCTGGAGGAGGGAGACCGGATGCAGGCGACCGTCCGGTGCCACCGGGAGGTCTCCGAGTTCGCCCTGATGCATAACGGGAGGCTCAACGTCCGGCACTGGCCCTACAACCGGGTGTTCGTCGCGGGGCAACCGTGGTTCGCCGAGGGGACGGAAGATGCGCCCGGCCGGGATCTTGACGTGCTCGCGGACTTCGGCGTCGCTTCCCTGGCCTTCATTCCCCTCACCGCCGAATCCTCCGTCGTCGGGGCGCTCGTGCTCGGGAGCACCGCCGCACCGGAGATCCCGCAGGAAACCCGGCGGGTTCTCGAAGCGATCGGCCGCGAGGTCGGGAGCGGGGTTCTTCGTGGGATGCTCTACTCACGGCTCGAGGCGGCGAACCGGGAGGCGAACCTCTACCTGGATATCCTCACCCACGACATCAAAAACGCCGACAACATCGCAAACATCTACGCCGAACTGCTCGGCGAGACGCTCGCCGGGGAGGAGCGGGAGTACCTGCAGAAACTCCGGGCCGGCATCAGAAAGAGCATCGAGATCACGGCGAACGTCGCCACGATCCGCAGGATCCGCGAGAGCCGGACGGCGCGTCGCCCGGTCGACCTCGACCGGGTGATCCGGGAAGAGATCGCGCACCATCCGGATATACGCATCGTGTATGAGGAACCGGGCGTGACGGTACTCGCCGACGACCTCCTGCCCGAACTCTTCACGAACCTCATCGTCAACGCCGCAAAACACGGCGGGCCGGATGTCGAGGTCACCATAACCGTCGAGGATGCCGAAGAGGACGGGTTTCTCCTCGTCACCGTCACCGACACCGGCCCGGGGGTTCCGGACGAGGCGAAGAAAGCCATATTTTCCCGGTTCGAGCAGGGGAAGGGCCGGGAGAGCGGCCAGGGTCTCGGCCTCTCGATCTGCCGGATGCTTGTTGCACGCTACGGCGGCAGGATCTGGGTCGAGGACCGGGTGCCGGGCCGCCCTGAGGAGGGGGCGGCGTTTGTGTTCACGCTCAGGGAGGCCAGGGGGTAACGGCGAACTACCGGCACCAGATATGTAGCGGGTGGTGCATAAGATCCTCCGGGCCATCGCAAGTTGTGTGAGGCAAACAGGGCAGAGACAACAGTATACTCTTCCGCGGAAGAGGTAAGCCGCACAGCAGCCCGAAGGTTCGGGCCGTCAAGCAAAAAAGGGCCCTGTTGAAATGCTTTCCACAACCCCTGGATAACACTCGGTTGCCGATAGAGGCGGGTGATGTGGGTCTCACGCGAAGTGCGAGCGCAGCGAGCTTGAGCACCGTAGGTGCGAGCCGCGACTGTCCACAGGACGGGAGCGTGAGAAGCCGTAGGCTTCGAGCCGCGAAGTCGCGAAGGGAGACAGTCAATACCCATCCAGACTTCGCGTTCTTCGCGCCTTCGCGTGCGTCGGTGAGACATGGATTATCCGGAGATAATTCATCCTCCGGGAGAGGGTTTCAACAAAACCCAAAAAAGGGACCTTATCGGGCAGGCACCGCTGCCATGCCCTTCTCGACCCGGCGGGCGGCCTCCTGCTTGACCTTCCGGATATTCTCCGCCTGGTCGCGCTCTGCAAGGCTCGGGCCCGCTTTGCCGACAACCTCCTCGCTCGGCACACCCTTTGCGTTCATGACGCGCAGGTAGCCGAAACTCGCCCAGCTGTCCGGGAGGTCGCGCATCCGCACGAACTCCATGTTGTGGGGCGCAAGGTCGAGCTGGTTGTCGATGACACTGTTGACGTAGTCCTTGTTCTCCTCGAAGACGACCAGGGGCTCGATGACGTCGGCCTTCACGATATCCATGATATCACGCCCCTCGACCTTCTGGATCAGCCGTGCACACTCATCGAAGTGCGCGACCTCCATCTTCATGAACTTCTCCCAGATCCCCTTGATCCTCGGGTCGCTCTCGGTCTGGGCACAGGAATAGTAGAGGTAAGCCTCATTGAGCTCCATCATCGCCATCTTCTCAAGCATCGTCTCGTTCGGGTCGCCGAGCAGCCCGTACTGGGTCACGTGCTGCTCCTCAATCTCCGCGATCTCGGCGTAGAGCTGTCGTGCGATGTCGTCGGGATACATGAACCCGTGCGACCGGTAGAAGAGCATCGTCTGCTGCTCGCCTGCGGTGATCGTGATGTAGTTCATCTTCGTCTTGATGTCGGCCGTATCCTTGTCGTAGTGTTTGCGCATCGAGTCGTCGGGGTGGCGGTGCTCGATGCTCGTCGGCCGGCCCGGCTTGACCTCGGTCTTGCCCTGGACGATCGAGTCGGGGTCGCCGCCCTCGATGTAGTCGTAGAGGCAGCTGTAGCGGTAGAGATGGTCGAAGTCCTCGAGCAGCGCAAAGTCCAGCGTCTGCTTCACGTACGGGTCGGGCTCGTTCTTTGCCAGGTTCGCGGTGAGGTCGACCGCCACCTGCTCGTAGCCGAGGGTGGTCTCGATGACCGACTGGTCCGCCGGGTTGAGCCAGTTGATCGTCTCCTGCTGCTGGGAGTCGATCCGCCGCATCAGGGCCATCGACTTCTTCACCTCGGGATCGGGGTGCATCCGCTCGATCGCATGCGACATCAGGACAGCGTTGTTCTCGATACCGTTCATGAGGATGATCCGGGTCCGGGTGTAGGCGTCGACCGCCTTTTTGTCGTACGGGGCCGGAACCATATCCTTCCAGTTCATGGGCTGCTCTTCGATAGGCATGCCTTCCATCTCGAATGGTTTGAATTGCGCCATCTCGTCTTCCTCCATAACCCCCGCATATCCATCGGCACGGGCATCTCCGGCAGTACGGCGGTACGGGCGGTGAACCTTGCGGTCCCCCCGCACCCCGGAAAACCGGGGGGTTGCTCCCCATGCCGGTCACTCCACAAAAACCTAACGGCCGGCAAACGAGGGCATAAAGAACGTTTTTTTTGGCCGTATCGACAGCACTCCCGACGACAGCCCCGGATTATCCGGCCCGGCACCGGCCCGGGGTGCCGGGAAGACCGCAACGTATACATCGCCGGAGGCGTGGCTGCAAGAGAAGGCGACCCCGGTACCCGGGTACAAAACGTTAAGTATGCGAGCTCAAGAGGGGGCGGCGGATGGCGACCGGCCATCCGACAGCAACCGGACTGCAGGAGGCAAGGACCATGACAGGGAGAGAAGACGACCCTTCCGGCCCCGGGCGGCGGCAGGATGGGGATCAGAGAACGGACAACCGGGAAGGCGGGTTTGACAGAACCCCCGGGAGCGGGAAGAGAGGCGGGCTGCCGCCGGTCTCACGCGGCGGGAGCCGCGACTTCCCGGGCCTCACCGCAGACTTCCGGGTCGACATTCTCGAACACGGCGACGAGGTGATCGTCGTTGCGGAACTGCCCGGCGCGAAAGAAGACGAGATCCGGATCAACCTCCTAAACCCCCAGACCCTGCGAATAACGGCGAGGCGCGCCGGGCCGGTTGAAGAGGAGCAGGAGACTTACTACATCCACGAACGCGGAGAAGGCACCCTGAGCCGGATGATACGCCTGCCCGCGAGCGTGACGGCAGAAGACGCCGGGACCGGGTTCAAGAACGGCGTTCTCGAAGTGCGCCTGAAGAAGAGGGGGGGACTGTCCGGGCCCGGCGGCAAAAAGATCCCCATCGAGTGACGGCGGCCGGAGCGGGCAGGCATCAATGCCGGGCCGCGCACCCGGCCATCCTGGTCGTCACCACCTGCGGGTGGTAGCAGATGACGCTGTCCCGGGCGGTGATCCTGCCGTTGACCACCTGGTCGATGACGGTGAGGTGATCCTGCACGCCCCGGGTGAGGAGATAGTACTCCCGCACGAACTCCTTGCCCCGTGCGCCCATCTCGTGGGCCAACTCCGGGTTCCGGAGGAGATGGAGGATCCGGTCGGCGGTCTCCTGGACCGTCGAGACCAGGTAGCCGTTCCAGCCGTCGCGGATCTGGAGCGGTATGCCGCCGACGCTCCCGGCGACGACCGGCTTCTCTTTCCAGAGCCCTTCGGTCACCGTCAGCCCGAATCCCTCTTTGATGGACTTCTGGACGATCACGTTCGACGCCCGCTGGAGCGCGTTGATCTCGCGGTGGCTGTCCGGCGGGAGATCGAGGATATGGATATCGGGATCGTCCTCGGCCGTCTCGCGGACCTCACGCAGGACGATGAAACACTCCGGGTCGTCGCACGCCCGGCCGCCGACGAGGACGAGCTGGCAGGGCATCTTCTGCCGGACCTTTTTGAACGCCTGGATAACGCCGACCGGGTCTTTGAAGACATCGTACCGGGAGACCTGGGTGACGATCGGCTTTTCCGGGTCGATACCGTATTTCGCGAGGGTTGCGTCGATCTCGGATGAGGGGAGGTCGCGGTTCTTCTCGGATAGGGGGTCGATGAACGGCGGGATGATGAAACTCGGCACGTTCCAGAGAGGAAGATACTGGAAACTGGAGAATACCCCGGCGTGATACTTCTCGACCAGCCTTCGCAGGATGTTGCCGATGCTCCCGACGGTCGTGGTGGGTACCGTCTCCAGCTGGACATGACACCGCCAGAGCAGCCTCTTTCGCTCGAGCTCCCGGTTCGTCAGGAACTCAACGAGGCCGAGCGGCTGGGGATCGTGGATGGTCACGACATCGAAATCGTCCTCGATCAACCCGTCGTTCTGCCGCTGGGCCTCCCAGTAGGTCTCGATCATCGCCGGCGAAAAACCGCCCCCCCGGCCCTGGAGGAAGTTGTGGAGCGTCTTTGTCACGTCGAAGAACGCCGGTTCGGCTTCCATGATGCTCCAGATCGTCTCGAGGCCGAGCGCGTTGAGAAACGGAACGTATGAGATCAGGATCTCCGAGACGCCGCCTCCGTAGCGAGTCGAGTTGATCTCCTGGATCTTGACACCGGAGAGACGCCCGGCAAGTTCCTCGATCGCCGAAAACTGCCTTGTGCCCACGATTCGCTGGTATTCCCTGAGGGAGGGATACCCGGGGAGATCCGTAACGATCATGAGAGGAACACTACCCGGTAATACGCACCCAACCGATAAAATGCCTTTCGGTGGGAGATGTGCAAAGCCGCGAGGATGCCGTGGGGATGCGTGCTAAAAGAGGTCACTCGCTTTTGATCTCGAGGGTACGGCGAGCGTCGTCGTCCGTGTGAGAAGAGGCGTCCCGGGGAAGGGCCCTCTCCAGGGCAGCCTTCAACTCGGCAAGAGAGATGGGCTTTTCCAGGACACCGACGATATCGTCCGCGTATCTCGAATACTCCTCCGGCCAGACATGTTTTGCAGTGAAGAGCAAGACCGGGATATCCTTGTATTCGTCATTCCGTTTTAGTTCTTCCAGGAACTGCCATCCGTCTATGGGAGACATCATCACGTCGAGAATGATGAGCGCGGGCTTCTCTTTCTTAATTGCCCGCAGGGCATCCCATCCGTTGTGAACCAGGAGCGGTTCGCGGTTGATCTTTTTGAGCAGCAGCTCCATTACTTCCAGCGTCGGCAGGTCGTCGTCAACGACCATAATCTTGTTTCCCAAAACTCATACCTCCCTTGGTATCCTGATGGTGAAGGTGCTCCCTTCGCCCACCTCACTCGTCACCGTTATATCCCCCCCATGCAGCAGGACATACTTGTTTGCGATCGAGAGCCCAAGGCCGGTGCTGCCGCCTTCGCGATCCTGTCTGGCGTCTCCGATGTAGAACGGCTCAAAGATCGATTCGATAATATCCCCGGGGATACCGATGCCATTATCACACACCATAATATAATGGTTCTCATTTGATCTCGTATAGCGGATCCATACTTTCTCTGGCGGTTCATTATACTTAACGGCATTCGATACCAGTCCTGCCACCGCCATGGAAAGCCTATCGGGATCTCCCAGGATATGGACGTTATCAGGTATTTCGTTACAAATCCGGGCACTATGTTCGTATCCCCCTTCCGAGACGGCGGTGTCGACAAGCTCGCGGAGCGGTACGTCCTGAACGGTCAGATCGACGTAGTCCATCGTGAGCAGACTGAGCTCGACCACCCTCTCCACCACCGCCTGCTCCTGGTCGGCACACTCAAGGCAGGTCCTGAGGGCCGCCTCCGTATCCTTCGTGAGGCCGTAATAACCGGGATCTTCGACGATCATCCGGAGATAACCGACGAGCGGCTGCAACGGGGTGCGTAATTCGTGGGCAAGCCTGGTGACGAGCTCCTTCCACTGTTCAACCTCCCAGGAGAGCTGCCTGCACGCAAGCCTCTGCCGCCGCACCTCGGTGGTGTCCCGTGCCGACCCCACGATGCCGGCGAACGCGCCGTCCACCCCGTTATACGGTGCGATTGTAACGGAGAAGGTATGCCGGGCGCCCGCTATCTCCAGGTCGAGGTCATAACAGGCGTTCTTCTGCTCCGCGATCACCTTCCGGATCTGCTCCATGTTCTGCGCGGCAAGGTCGGCGGGCAGGAGGGTGTCCACACCCTTCCCGACGATCTCTTCGGGAGAGATCCCGTACTCGGGCGCACGAACCCAGGAGAAGTGCAGGATGCAGCCCGCGGCATCCTGCATGAAGAAGATATCGTTTGTCTGCCGGATGAGTTCCATCAGTCGCCCGTTCGACCGGACGAGTTCATCGTTCTCGCCGAGAAGCCTGCCGGTGTCCACAACCGTGCATTCGAAGAGGTTCTCGGGGGCAAGGGCCCTGCAGGAGAGAAGAACTCTCCTCGCATCGCCGTTCTGCGCATAAAAAGTCATCTCCACGTTTCCGACGTAGCCTTCCCGCTTCATCTCCTCGATGAACCGGATCTTGCCGGATTCATCCGCCCAGAACGCCTCTGCCGGGATACCGACGAGTTCCCGGGGCGCGTAACCGAGCATATCGGCACACTTCCTGCTGGCGCAGACAACACGGAGAGTCTCAGGGTCGCAGAGGAACCTTGCGTCCCGGGTATCCTCGACGATCCGCCTGCACCGGGAGGCGGCCAGGTGAGCATCCTGCGAAAAGAGAGTTGTGGCCCCAAAGACCCAGAAGAAGATCATCGTGTGCAGCCCCGTCATCACGGGATCGACGGCAAAGCCGAGTGCCGAGAGGTGCACCCGGATGATCACGAACCCGGCAACAAGGAGCGCGGTCGCCCTGAATGCCTGCCGGGGGAACCAGAGAGCGGCAAGGATTATCGGGATGCAGTAAATGAGGGGGCAGAAGACCTGAGCGCTCACCGGCGTAGCCGCCGTGAGCATGAGCGACACCGCCGAGAACGATACCAACACAATCATCTTGACGATATCCGTCCCGGTAAAAAGGTCCTGTCGAAAACATCTCAAGAGGCTCCGGTTCGGGGGCATAGGCAATACAGAGAGTATCCCGGGAAATGTATATAAGCAATTCGGAATCATCCGGCCTATAAACAGTAGCATTTCAGAAAAACAAGTGCAATAATTTGATATTTTCAGGCAGATGCCGAATATACTTCAATCCGCGAAGAGGGGGACGGCGGGAACTTCTGCGGGCTCGATATCTCCCGAAAAGAGAGCATATATGAAGATCGGCGTGTAACCCTAGATTATGCGCCCGTTTGTCTTCGTCAACATCGCCATGAGCGCTGACGGGAAGATATCGACGAAAGAGCGGCGACAGGTGAGAATCTCGGGTAACGAGGATTACTTGCGGGTCGATCGGATCAAAGCGGAGAGCGATGCCATCATGGTCGGCATCGGCACGGTGCTCGCCGACAACCCCTCCCTCACCGTCAAGTCCCCGGAACTCCGGGCCGAAAGAAAGGCGGCCGGAAAGGACGAGAACCCCATCCGCATCGTGGTGGACGGCGGAGGAAGGACGCCCCCGGACGCGGATATCCTTCACAAAGGAGGCGGGAAGCGTATCGTCGCCGTTTCAGAGAAGGCACCCCAGAACGCCGTGGCGAACCTTCGGCAGTACGCCGGCGTCGTCGTCGGCGGCGAAGAGGCCGTCGACCTTCGCGGCCTGCTCGAAGAACTGCACCGGCAGGGCGTCCGGCGCCTGATGGTCGAGGGAGGCGGGACGCTGATCTGGACACTTTTTGAGCAGGGGCTCGTCGACGAACTCCAGGCGTTCGTCGGCAACATTGTCATCGGCGGGAAGGACGCCCCCACACCTGCCGACGGCGCCGGTTTTCTCCGGGAGGAAGACTTTCCCCGGCTGCGGCTCATCGAAGCCGTCCGGCTCGACGACGGCCTGCTCGTGCGGTGGGAAGTGGAGAGAACGTGAGGCAGGGAAAAAACCGCTCGATAACTTTTTAAAAAATAAAAAAACGAAGCCCGATCGCCTTTCCGAACATGCTTCAGGCCGGGCGATCGAAAAAAGGTTGTTTTGATCAGGGTACTTCCACGATCTGGTCTTCGACCTTGAAGGTGCCTCCCGTGACGAAGGATACGGTTATCTCAATCCGGTTCTCGCCTTTCGCTTGCTGGATGACAATCTCGTCGCCGCGGATCGGCTCCAGGGTGTCGGTGATGACTTCCCCGGTCGACTTGGTCACGCGCACGTCGATATGCGTCACGTAATCCTGCCCCTTACCGCCGCCGAAGGTGATGGTGAGGTCATGCGTGAACCGGGAGGGATATCCCGGCTCGATCCCGAACGCAACCTCCTTTCCCGGCGGCGCCGTCTGCGTCGGGCCGGGCGTAAGCGAGACCGCGGTCGTCGTGGCCACGGGCGTCTCCCCGACCGTCGCCGTCGCCCTCGGGGTTGTGGGGTCGGCGGGGTCGCCCGAGCCGGTGCAGGCGGCAGAGAGCGAAAATGCAAGCAGGAGCACAATCAGAGTTGACAGCAACCTGAAGTTCATAAAGCATTCATGCACACCAAGGTATTTCACCCTTTCGCCACGCTCGCGGCATGCCGTAGATACGAGGATATAAATAGCCTATGATGCTGCCGGCCCGGCGGCGCGCCCCGGGGAAACCGCATCGGACCGAAGAGAAAAGGAACGGGGGGCAACGAGATTTCAATCGGGTATTGGAACGGCAGGTTCGCGGATCAGAAAGATTTATACGTGTTGGAAGGAACCTTCTATCCACATTTGAGAAGGTGCAACCGATGAATCTGCGAAGACCAAACGCTAACGATGCGACGGGAACGACAAACCGCTCCCGGGACGTCGTTCCGATGTCCGGTATCTGCAGCCGGTGCGTCGACGGGTGCAAAGGATCCTGCGAGATCTGGCTCTCATCGTTCCGGGGCAGAGAAGTGCTCTACCCCGGCCCGTTCGGTGAGATCACGGCCGGGGCGGATAAAGACTATCCAATCGACTACTCGCACCTGAATATCCAGGGCTACGCCCGGGGCGCAAAAGGAATGGCGGAAGGCGTCGAGGCGAATCCCGACACCGCCGTCTTTCAGGACGTCGATACCCGGACCGAGTACGGCTGGGAGATCAAAGTGCCGATGCGGGTTCCGATCTTCACCGGAGCGCTCGGGTCGACCGAGATCGCCCGGGCGAACTGGGAGCACTTCGCCATAGGAGCGGCAATATCCGGCATCACGCTCGTCTGCGGAGAGAACGTCTGCGGCGTCGATCCGGAACTGGTGCTCGATCACAACGGCAAGGTCACCAGATCGCCCGAGATGGATCGCCGGATCGAGTCCTACAGGAAGTTCAAAGACAGTTACGGCGAGCTCCTGGTGCAGCTGAACGTGGAGGACACGAGGCTCGGAACCGCGGAGTACGTCGCGTCGAAGCATAACCTTGAGACGATCGAACTGAAGTGGGGCCAGGGGGCAAAGTGCATCGGCGGCGAGATCAAAGTCGGCAGCCTCGACCGGGCGAACCAGCTCAAAGACCGCGGGTATATCGTCCTCCCCGACCCGGGGGTTCACGAGGTGCAGGCGGCCTTCCAGGACGGCGCCATAAAAGAATTCGAGCGGCACTCCCGTCTCGGTTTCGTCACCCGGGAAGAGTTCCTCGAGGAAGTCGACCGGCTTCGCGATATCGGATTCAAGCGGGTCACCCTCAAGACCGGCGCCTACTCGGCCGTCGAACTCGCGATGGCAATCCGCTATGGAGCCGAGGCGAAGATCGACCTCCTCACCATCGACGGTGCGCCCGGGGGTACGGGGATGAGCCCCTGGCCGATGATGAACGAGTGGGGCATTCCGACCTTCTACATCGAGTCGCTTGCCTACCAGTTCGCCGAGAGGCTCCGGGAGCGGAGCATCCGGGTCCCGGACATCGCCATCGCCGGCGGGTTCGCGGACGAGGCCAATGTCTTCAAGGGGATCGCCATGGGAAGCCCCTACGTCAAGGCGGTCTGCATGGGCCGCGCTCTGATGATCCCCGGCATGGTCGGGAAGAACATCGAGAAGTGGCTTGAGACCGGCGAGATCCCCAGGACCGTCTCGAAGTACGGCAGCACCGTCGAGGAGATCTTCGTCTGCTACGAGGAACTCAAGGAGAGATACCCTGGCCGGATAGGCGAGATCCCGCTCGGAGCAATCGGGATCTACACCTACGCCCAGAAGTTCAGAACGGGGCTCCAGCAGATTATGGCCGGAAGTCGGAACTTCAGCCTCAAGACGGTCGGCCGGAACGACCTGATGGCCCTGACCGAGGAGGCGGAAGCGGTCTCGGGCATCCCGTACGTGATGCGGGCTTACCGCGACGCTGCCGAGGCGATCCTCGACTCGTAAGACAGAGCGTATCGATTGACGAACAACCTTCCCCGCTGGCCGCACACCATGTCCCTGACGTTGGACCGGGGGAGGAAAACAACCTCGGGGGATACAGATACCCCCAATAAACAATTTTTATTAATATTTTGCATCCACGATAATATTTAATGCGAAGAGTGCATCAAGGGTGCCTGATACACCATGCATACGGATACCAGTCCGACCATTCTCATCACCGGGGGGGCGGGGTTCATCGGGTCGCACCTCGCAACGGAACTTTTGCAGCACGGCTACCAGGTTCGTATTCTCGATAACCTGATGCCACGGGTGCACGGCCCGGAGCGGCGCCGGCCCGACCACCTCGACCAGCGGGCGAAGGTCATCGTCGGGGATATCCGGGACACGCACCAGTTCGAGGAGGCACTCGACGGGGTCGACGCCGTCATCCACCTGGCGGCGGTCGTCGGGGAGCGGTCGAGCATGTACCGGCTCGAGAAGTACATGAGCGTCAACACCGCCGGAACCGCCGTTCTCCTCGAGGCGCTGCTCGATCAGCCGGTCGAACGGCTCATCGTCGCCTCGAGCAGCGCCGTCTACGGGGAAGGCCTGTACTGCTCGTACAACGGAACCGTCTACCCGAAGGTCCGGCGCTCCCCGGGAGAGACGGCAAGGGGCGGCTGGGAGCCCCGGAGCCCGGACGGAGAGGTGATCTACCCCCTCCCGACCCCGGAGACAAAGGAGGCATCGCCGCTCTCGGTCTACGCCATCTCCAAGCACGACCAGGAAGAGATGTGCAGGCTGATCGGGGAGACCTACGGGATTCCGACGACCATTCTCCGGCTATTTCCCGTCTACGGCCCTCACCAGGGGCATGCAAACCCGTATTCCGGCATGCTGGTCGAGTACGCGTCCCGCCTGCTCCAGGATCTCCCTGTGCACCTCTTCGAAGACGGTTACCAGCAGCGCGACTTCGTGAGCGTCTACGACGCGGTGCGCGCCTTCCGCCTTGCCCTCGAGTCGCCCGGTGCCGCGGACGGGACGTTCAACATCGCAAGCGGCCGCCCCTGTACGTTTAGGACCGTCGCCGGCCTTCTTGCAACGATGACCGGGCGGCAAAACCTTTCCCCGGAGATCATGGGGATCAGCCGGATCGGCGATATCCGCCACTGCTTTGCAGATATCGGCCGTGCACGGGAGGTTCTCGGCTACGAGCCCGAAGTCACCATCGAGGCGGGCCTGCTCGACCTGGTCGCCTGGGTCGAGGCCGAGATCGCGAGAAGGCAAAAGGTCCCCGCACCCATCGAGGCGCTCGGGTCGTCACGCCTGCGGGTCTGAGGGGGACCCGGTGCCCAACCTTTATTTCTCCGCTAGAAGTACGTGATCGTATCATGCGCATCAGTCTCAGGACCTGGGAAGTTAGACTCGGGATTGTCCTCGTTGCTTCATCGGTCGCCATCTACGGCGTAAAATACCTCCTGCTCGGCGACGCCGAGAACACCTACCAGTACATCTTCAACGCTCTCGGGTTCCTCCCGATAAACGTCCTCCTGGTCACCCTCATCTTAAACCAGCTCCTGAGCGTCCGGGCAAAGCGCGACCGGCTGGACAAACTGAACATGGTTATCGGCACGTTCTTCTCGGAGGTCGGCACCGAACTCCTCACCATCCTCTCGGACCGCGACCCGAACCTCCCGGAGATCCAACACGATCTCGTCATAACGAACGCCTGGACACCTGAGAGGTTCTCCGAGGTGCGCAGCCGCCTCCGGCACCACACCTGCCGGGTCACCGTCGGTGCCGCCGACCTGCAGGAACTCTGCCGGTACCTTACAGAGCAGCGGGGATTCCTCCTTCGCCTGCTCGAAAACCCCGTCCTCCTGGAGCACGAATCGTTCACCAATCTCCTCCGGGCGGTCTTCCACCTGACCGAAGAACTCGAACGGCGGGGGGACTTTACCGGGCTCCCGGCAAGCGACGTCGAACACCTTGCGGGGGACGTCGAACGGGTGTACGGCCGGCTCATCGGGGAATGGCTCGCCTACATGGAGTACCTTCAGAGGAACTACCCGTACCTCTTCTCGCTTGCGATGCGGAGCAACCCCTTCGACGAGACGGCGTCGCCGGTGGTACAGTAAGAGAACGGGGGCAGGGAGGAGGGCGAACGTGAGCACCACGCCCGCAAGTCGAAAACGCTTCGCGTTTTCTCCTGCTCCATGCTGCTCATGCAATAACCCCGCCCGATAATTCCCGCAAGTCGAAAACGCTTCGCGTTTTCTCCTGCTCCGGCCCTTCGGCCCGTCGCATGCCACAACCTATATACCGCCACGCAATCTACGCCACGCCCGATCACCATGGCCGAATACTCCGTATTGATCGGCGGGAAGGCCGGCGAAGGCATCAACACGGCGGGCCTCTCCATCGCCGGCCTCTTCTCCCGCCTCGGCTACCGCACCTACATGTACTTCGACTACCCCTCACTCATCCGCGGCGGGCACAACTTCGCGATCGTCAGGGCCGCGGACAGAACGATCGGGGCGCACCGCACCCGGGTCGACGTCCTCCTCGCCTTCGACCAGAACAGCATCGACAACCACCGCCAGAGGCTCCACGACGGCACCACGGTCGTCTATGACGCCTCGCAGGTGGTGAGGGGCGAAGGCTACGGCCTCCCGCTCGACGATATCGTAAAAGAGGAGAATGCACCCCCGATCACCAAAAACTCCGCGATGATCGGGGCGCTTGCCCGGGTGGCGGGCATCGGGCGGGAGGTGCTCGAGGACGTCCTCCGCGCAACCGTCCCGGAAAAGCACCTGGAGGCGAACCTCCGGGTCGCCGGCCGGGGCTACGACGCCGTGGAGAGGGTCTTCACCGTCGAGCCCCTCGATGCCCCGGCGCTCCCGGTCCTGACCGGAAACGAAGTCGCAGGGCTCGGGCTCGTCCACGGCGGGCTGGACTCCTACGTCGCCTACCCGATGACACCCTCATCGAGCCTCCTCCACTTCCTCGCCAACCGCGCCGAAGACCTCGCGATCAGGGTCATCCACCCCGAAAACGAGATCGGCGTCATCCTGATGGCGCTCGGGCTCGCCTACGCGGGCGAAAAGACGGCGATCGGCACCTCGGGCGGCGGGTTCTGCCTGATGACCGAAGGCCTCTCGCTTGCCGGAATGTCGGAGATCCCCGTGACGATCGTGATGGGGCAGCGGCCCGGTCCGAGCACCGGCATACCGACCTACACCGCCCAGACCGACCTCCACTTCGTCCTGAACGCAGGCCAGGGGGAGTTCCCCCGGCTCGTCGTCGCCCCGGGCGACCTCGAGGAGACCTACGCCTGGTCGTCGGCAGCCCTGATGCTCTCCTGGCGATACCAGGTTCCCGCGATCGTCCTGACCGACAAGACGCTCGCCGAAGGGGCGTATTCCTTCGATACCGGGGCGATCATTCCGCCCCCGGATCACGAACCGGTGCTCTGGGACGGCGCAGGGGAGTACCGCCGCTACGTCCAAACAGAGGACGGAGTATCGCCGCTCGCCTTCCCGGGGAGGGAGGGGGCAATCGTCAAGGCAAGCAGCTACGCCCACGACGAGGCCGGGTTCACGACGGAAGATCCGACCGAAGCAAGGGAACTGCAGGAGAAGTTGCTCAGGAAAGGCGAGAGCCTCAAGGAGGAACTTGCCACCTACCCGGCGGTGATGACCTACGGCGCACGGGACGCCGGGATGACGATCGCCTGCTGGGGGTCGCAGAAGTGGGCCTGCATCGAGGCCGCCGAAGAGTTCGGGGCGCGGGTCGTCCAGCCGCTCGTGCTTTCGCCGTTCCCCGCCCGCCAGTGGAAGGAGGCGATGATCGGGGCAGGGAAGGTCGCCTGCGTCGAGAACAACGCCACCGGGCAACTTGCCCGCCTCCTCCGGCAGCACGGCTTCGATCCGGGCCGCCCGGTCCTGAAGTACGACGGGCGGCCGTTCGCGGTCGACGAACTGGAAGCCCGCCTTGCGGAGGTCTTCGCATGACCCCGGATCAGCCTCCCGGCCGGCCGGCGGGCGGGCTCATCAGCCCGGCAGAGAACACCTGGTGCCCCGGCTGCGGCAACTTCTCGATAGAGCACATGATGAAGTCGGCCGTCGCCGAACTCTCGGAGGAGGAGGGGATACCCCTCGAGAACTTCGTCCTCCTCGGCGGGATCGGGTGCCACGGGAAGCTGGCCGATTACTTAAACGTCAACACCCTCTACGCCATCCACGGCCGTTCGGTCCCGGCGGCTACCGGGATACGCCTCGCAAATCCGGATCTAAAGGTGATCTGCCACGTCGGGGACGGGGACATCTACGCCGAGGGGCTGGATCATCTCATCTTCGCGGCCAAACGGAACAGCGACATCACCGTCATCGTCCACGACAACCGGGTCTACGGGCTGACGACGGGGCAGTACACCCCGACGTCGCCCGAAGGGTTTCGCGGCCGCTCCACCCCCGGCGGCATCACGGAGCACCCCATCAACCCGCTCGAAGTCATGCTCGCCGCCGGGGCCACCCACATCGCGCGGGGCTACACGAAGAAGGTCCGGCACTTAAAAGACCTCTTCAAGGAGGCGATCATGCACCGGGGGTTCTCGTTCGTCGACGTCCTCCAGATCTGCGCGACCTACTTCAACCTGACCGACTACTACAACGAGCACGCCTACGAGATGGAGGAGGGCGAGGCCGACACGGCTGAGTTCGCGAGCGCTCTAGGAAAGATCCGGGAATGGGACTACGACCGGGAGGCGCCGATCCCGCTCGGAACGTTCTACTCGGTAAAAAAGCCGATCTACGAGGAGAAGTTCCGGGCGCTCACGGCCGATAGATCGGAGAGGCGGGCGCTTGTCCGGAAGGTCATCGAGGAGTGGCGGTGAGACCCGCCCGAGACCTTCATAAACCACCCGGAAGGTGAGGCGATATGAAACGGCTGGAAGGAAAGAACGTCCTCGTCACCGGCGGCTCGACCGGGATCGGCCGGGCAACGGCGATCCGGTTCGCGGACGAGGGTGCAAACGTCGCCATAAACTACCATTCAAGCGAGAGGGAAGCGGAGATCACGCTTGAGGAGGCCCAAAAGACCTGCAGCATCATCCGCGAGAAAGGGTGCCGGGAGATGCTGGTCCAGGGGAACGTCGCGAGCGAAGAGGACGTGAAGCGCATATTCCGCGAAGTTCTCAAGGCATGGGGGAGACTCGATGTCCTGGTCAACAACGCGGGCATCCAGACCACGAGCCCGACCCACGAGATGGCTATGGACGCCTACGACCGGGTTCTCGCGGTGAACCTCCGGGGCGCGTTCCTCTGCTCCCGCGAGGCGGTGCGGCACTTCCTCGACCGTGGAGGCGGGGGCGTCATCCTCAACAACACCTCGGTTCACGAGACCATCCCGAAACCGCAGTACGCCCCCTACGCCGCGAGCAAGGCGGGACTCGGGGCTCTTTCGAGGACGCTCGCACTCGAGTACGCCGGGCAGAGCATCCGGGTCAACACGGTCGCCCCCGGAGCAATCAATACCCCGATCAACAGGGAGTGGACGGACGACCCCGAGAAGAGGGCGCTTGTGGAGGGGCACATCCCGATGGGGCGCGCCGGAGAGCCCGGGGAGATCGCCGCGGCCTTTGCCTTCCTCGCCTCCGACGAGGCCGCCTACATCACCGGGCAGACCATCTACGTCGACGGCGGGCTGACGCTCTATCCCGACTTCAGGATGCCGTGGTCGTCGGGGAGTTGAGGGACGGCAGGAGCCCACAACGGGCATATCGGCCGAACCGTCGCCGGAAAGCCATGCAGTTCATTCAAACAGATTAATATAATTCTATTTTTATATAATTAGGCTCGGAAAATCGCCCGCCGCCGGGCGATCCATCGGGGTGAACGGTGTCGTGAACATAAGAAGGGGACGCAGGCGACGCACGGTCTTCGAGACAAAAGAGAGCCTGGCGGCCGAAGAGGTCGACCACGGCTTAAAACTCGTCATCAGGGACGGGCTTGCCACCCAGGCGATGGTGACGCTGACCGGCGGCATCTTTCTCGTGGCCTTCGCCCTGCAGCTCGGGGCGTCCAACACCGTCATCGGCCTGCTCGCCGCAATCCCGCCGCTCGCAGAACTCCTGCAGATACCGTCTATCTACATCGTCGACCGCGTGCAGAAAAGGAGGCTCGTGGTCGTTGCGGCATCGTTCGCCGCGCGCCTCTGCTGGATACCCATCATCCTGATACCGTTCCTCCTCTCACCGGGACAGGGGATAATCGCGCTCATCGCCTCAATTGCCCTCTACGCATCGTTCTCGGCGATATCTCACTGCGGCTGGAACTCCTGGATGCGCGACCTGGTGCCGCAGGACCGGCTCGGGGACTTCTTCTCCCGGCGGCTGACCCTTTCCACGGGGATCGCGCTCGTCATCAGCCTCGCCGCCGGGTTCTTCATCGACTCGTGGGAGATCGCCGTCCCGGACCTTGCAGCCTACGGCTACTCGATCCTCTTCCTTCTCGGGCTCATCGCCGGGCTCGTCGGGATCACGTTCCTCGCCCGCACCCCCGAGCCCCGGATGACCGTTGAAAATAACGAGGCCGGCCTGCTCGCCGCGATCAAAAAGCCATTCGCAGACCTCAACTTCAAGAACCTCATCGTCTTCCTCGGGTCGTGGAACTTCGCCGTCAACCTCGCATCGCCGTTCTTCACGGTCTATATGCTGCAGAGGATCGGTCTCGATATCTCGATCGTCGTCGCCCTCAGCGTCCTCAGCCAGGTCATGAACATCGTCTTCTACCGGTCGTGGGGCCGTGTCTCCGACCGCTACTCCAACAAGTCGGTGCTTGCGGTGAGCGGGCCGCTCTTTATGCTCGCAATCTTCGCCTGGATGTTCGTCACGCTCCCGAACGTCTACATCCTGACCTACCCGCTGCTCATCATCATCCATATCCTGATGGGCATCTCCCTTGCCGGGGTCTCGCTTGCCTCGGGAAACATCGGCCTGAAGATGGCGCCGCAGGGCCAGGCGACCAGTTACCTTGCAGCGAGCACCTTCGCGAACTCCGTCGCCGCTGGCGTCGCCCCGATCCTCGGCGGGCTTTTCGTGGACTTCTTCGCTGAGCGGGAGCTCATCTGGACGCTTATCTGGAAGGATCCGGTGCAGGAACTCGTCTTCGTCACCCTCGACATCCAGCAGTGGGAGTTCTTCTTCCTCTTCGCCTTCATCCTCGGGCTCTACTCGCTCCACCGGCTGGCGGCGGTGCAGGAGGAGGGCGAGGCGAAGGAGCAGGAGGTCGTCGACGAACTCATCGCGGGGGTCAGGCGGGATATGCGCAACTTCTCCTCCGCCGGCGGCCTTCGGGACTTCGTGAAGTTCCCCTTCTCGTCCGCCGGGAGCCGCCGCGAGAAGAAGAAGCGGTAGGCCGGAAGTGCGCCGATACCATCATGAACCCGGAGAAGAAGTCCGGTATCATGAACCGGAGGTACTCTTGCTTTGTCCTCGCCGTCGCCGCAGCGCTCGCGGCGGTGCTCGCCGCCGGCTGCGCCGGCATTCCCCCGCCCCCGGACGGCAACAGCACGCCAAAACCGCCAGAAGACGCGATTGCTCTCCCGGAGCCGCGCACCGAGGGCGACGTCTCCGTCGAGGAGGCGCTATGGGGGCGGCGGTCGGTCAGGGTCTACGCCGAGGTGCCGCTCGAACTCGCCGACGCCGGGCAGATCCTCTGGGCGGCGCAGGGGGTCACGGACGACCGGGGCTACCGGACCGCTCCCTCCGCCGGGGGCCTCTATCCGCTGGAGATCTACCTCGTCGCGGGCGGCGTCATGGGCCTTGAGCCGGGGGTCTACCATTACCGGCCGGGAGAACACCTGCTCGTCCGGGTCGGCGCAGGCGACCGGCGGACCGCGCTGCAGGCGGCGGCCGTCAACCAGACCCCCGTCGGCGACGCCCCGGCGACGATCGTCATCACGGCTGTACCGGAGCGGACGACCGCAAAATACGGCGAACGCGGGACGCGCTACGTGTACATGGAGGCCGGGCACGCCGCGGAGAACGTCTACCTCCAGGCGGAGGCGCTCGATCTCGGAACCGTCGTTATCGGGGCGTTCGACGAGGATGAGGTCCGGGAAGTTCTCGCGCTCCCGGAGAACACGACACCGCTCTACCTCATGCCGGTAGGACGGCCTGTTCCGGGTGCCTGAAGAACAATCGCACGCGAAGAGCGATGGCGGGCCCCCTACAGGGTAGCCCGATGGATGTTCTCGAAGCCATCCTGACCCGAAGGAGCGTGCGGGAGTACACCGTCGCGGCGTTTACCCTCATCACCGCCGGCTATCCGGCCGTCTCCGTCATCGCAATCCTGCTCGTCCTCGCCGGCTGGACCTGGAGCACCATGATCTACCTATTCCTCGCGCGATGCGCGTTCTGCCCCCGGGCAGATGACAGACGGCTGCTGCTGGCTGATGCAGTGTATCGTGCCGAAACCCGCGACCATCGCCGTGCAGTCGATCCCGACGACCTCCCGGTCGGGGAAGGCCTGCTGGATCCTTGCCATGGCGATCACGTCGTTCGGGTGCCCAAAGACCGGCACCACCACGACGGTGTTTCCTATGTAGAAGTTCGCGTAACTTGCCGGCAGCCTCTCCGCGCCGCCGACCCTCCCCGGCATCGGGAGGGGGATGACCGTTAAAGGGTTGCCGTCCTGGTCGGTCGAGGAGAGGAGGAACTCGTAGTTCTCCTGCAGGGCGGCGTAGTTCTCGTCGTCCTCGTTTTCCTCGAGCGCGCAGAGAACAGTCCGCTCGTCCACGAACCGGGCGATATCGTCGACGTGGCCGTCGGTGTCGTCGCCGGCGATCCCCTGCTTCAGCCAGATGACGTGCCCGGCGCCGAGGTACGCCTCCAGGTAGGCCTCGACCTCCTCCCGGGAGAGGTGCGGGTTCCGGTTGGGGTTCAGGAGACAGGCCTCCGTCGTGATCACCGTGCCGCACCCGTTCACCTCGATCGACCCGCCCTCGAGGACGAACCCGGGGGTGAAGAGGGGGAGTTCCATCTCGCGGTTCATGGCGAGCGGGATCCGGGTATCATTCATGAGTTCCGTGTACTTCTCCCCCCAGGCGTTGAACGTCCAGTTCACCATCGCGAGGTTCCCGGCCTTTCTGTTGACCAGGAACGTCGGCCCGTAGTCCCGGAACCAGACGTCGGCGTAATCGGCGAGATGGAACCTGATTCCAGACATATCGACGCCTTCCTCCTCGAGCATCGCCTTCACCCGGATATGCATCTTCTCGTCGGTGACGAGCAGGTCGACGATCTCAGATCCCCGGAGCGCCGCGATGATCTCGACATAAACCCCCTCAACCGCCGCAAGATCGGGAAACGTCTCGCGATCGTGGGGCCAGGAGAGCCAGACCGCGTCGTGCGGCTCCCACTCCGCCGGCATCCGGTAGCCGGAGATTGCCGGGGTCATGCCCGGCGGGAGCCTCCGGGCGAGCAGACCGTAGGTCTCCGGCCGCCGGTTCCGGAAGAATCCCCACCCCTCCCGGACGGCCTCGTTTCCCGCGAGGTCGACCTCGACGATGAGGATTTCCTCACCGGTCTCGCTCGCCCGGGCGAGGACGTTCCCGAACGCATCGGCGACGAAGGAACTCCCGAAGAACCGGAGATCCCCCTCGTCACCCACACGGTTGACGGCGGCGACGTGGACGCTGTTTGCGATCGCGTGGCCGCGCTGCACCGTCTCCCACGCCTCGCGCCAGTCGCCCTCGGGCGGCTCTTCTCCCGCAATCCTGCCAATGGCGGTCGGGTAGAAGATGATCTCCGCGCCCATGAGCGCAACCGCCCTCGCGGCCTCCGGGAACCACTGGTCGTAGCAGATGAGCACGGCAATCCGGCCGTACCGGGTATCGTAGACCCGGTAATGGTCCCCGGGCAGAAAATAGGTCTTCTCGTAGAAGAGCGGGTCGTAGGGGACGTGCACCTTCCGGTAGGCGGGGAGGAGCCGTCCGTCGGCGTCGATCACCACGGCGGTGTTGTAGTGCTCGCCTGAGGCGGCACGCTCATAGACCGGCACGACGATCACGACACCGTGCTCCCGGGCAAGCGCCGCGAAGGCTTCGGTCGACGGCCCCGGGATCGTCTCGGCGTAGCGGGAAGCGTCCGCATCCTCGTACTGCGGAAAGTAGGGGACGCGGTAGAGTTCCTGCAGGCAGAGGATCCGGGCACCTTTCGCGATCGCCGCTCTCGCCGCCTCAAGGGTGCGCTCCAGGTTGCGGTCGGGATCCTCGCTCACCGCCGTCTGGATGAGGCCGATCGTTTGCGTGCTCATCTTCATCATCTCTCCGTATCGGTAGGACGCTTCAGCGTTTTATAACAACCGCCGGGCCATAGCGTTATCCGGCACCGCGTCGGAACTTTACGGAAGCAATGGATCTCGTGACGACTCTTCTCCTCGCCGTCGGCCTCGCGATGGATGCGTTTGCGGTCTCGATCAGCGGAGGCGCCACCCTGCGGGAGAAGCGGCTCCGGTGGGCCGTCATTGCCGGAGCGCTCTTCGGCGGGTTCCAGGCGGGGATGCCGGTGCTCGGGTGGCTCGGGGGGATGGGGCTTGCCTCGTTCGTCGGGACATACGGCCCCTGGATTGCCTTCCTGCTGCTCGTCCTGATCGGCGGGAAGATGATCGTCGAGGCGGTGCGGGGTGACGGCGAGAGCGTCCGGTTCGAGAACGGGACCGCCACTCTCCTTCTGCTCGCCGTCGCAACGAGCATCGACGCCCTCGCCGTCGGCGTCTCGTTTGCCGTGCTGGATAGCCCGATCGTTTTGCCCGCAATCACGATCGGCATCGTGACCTTCGCCTTCTCCGCCGCCGGCGTGCTCCTCGGGGGTGCGTTCGGCCGGATCATGGGGCGGAAGGCCGGGATCGTCGGCGGCATAATCCTTGTGGGGATCGGTCTACGGATCCTGCTCGACCATCTCTTCAACTGAACCTCAGGCGGTCTCGTCCAGGATCCGCCGCATATCGATGACGAGTTCTTTGCTTTCGGAGTCGAGCGCGACGAGCCGGAGGTCCCCGGCCGACCTGACGCCGATTTCGAGTTCCACAGCCCTGGCAATGGTATCCATTGCAAATATCCGGCCCCGCATCACCTCCGGCGTCGAGCCGTAGTGCCGGAGAAGCGCGATACCGGCGGCGTCCAGGGCGACCCGGTCGGTGCTCGCGAGGATGACGTTCGGGGCGATACGGGTGCCCCGCTCGGGCCCCCCGATCGAGAACCCCTCCGTCGCGTCCATGACGGCAACGTCGCAGGGAACAAACCGGTTGATCTCGGCGACCATCCTCCTCTGGTGCGGCGAGGCGTGCAGCTCCGCCATGTAGTCGTAGCCGTTCCCGGGGTTCCTCGCCGCCACGGCCCCCACCAGGTTCTTCAGGGAGAGGGAGACCTGGCCGCCGAACCGGTGGGTCTTCAGGCAGCAGGTCTGGACAACCGCATCGGCTTCCCGGAAGAGCCGGGCGACCAGGAACCCGCGCTCCCAGTGGAGACCGTCCGGCGGGATCGCCTCCCACCCATCCAGGGGAAGCGAATCGAGCGCCGTCACCTCCGCACCCGCCCGGGCCGCGACATCGGCGGCGCCCCGGTTCTTCAACACCGCGCGGGTCTCCCCCATCCCGCTCCGCTCCCCGAGCACGATCGACCGGGCACCGTCGTCGCGGACCCGCGAAAGGACCGCCTCCAGCATATCGGGGTGGGTCGTCGCGGGGAACGGGTCGTCGCTGTTGAAGTTCGCCTTGACCGCAACAGTCTTGTTGTCGAGGGAGGGGGGGCCAATCTCGCGCCAGAGCGCCTCGACGGCATGGTAGCGATCGGATGCATCGATGACGTAGACTTCGGATGCCGCTGGGGATGCCATGCGCGCAGAGTGGCACGGCAACCTATAAAAATTCTATGCGGGCAGCCCGGATCGTGATAACACGGCTTATTTGCAGATATTCCAGTTTGCACGGGAGGGGGTCGCGGCCGGGATGGGCGCCGGATCCCGCGGGGATGAGCACGGGGGGCCGGCAACGGTGGGTCCCGACGCCGTGGGCGACCGGATCCCTCGGCCCCATTCGACACGTATAAGAGCACCCCAAGCGCAATACGTAGTAAACCTCACGACAATCGTAGAGATCGCGCATCTCGCGTGGAATGCTTCCGGAAGGCACGAAGCCCCCGCGCCCGGTGTCCCTGGAAGAGTTAGAGGTATGAGGCCAGTATAATCATGACTTCCAGAATGCATACCCCCCACACCACCTGTCCCAGCTGCCATGAAGAGGTCTACCTGGACGAACTCGTGGGTGGGCGCTGCCCCCTCTGCGGGTATTCCCTCGACGAAGACGACGGAACGTGCAGCGAATATGAGGAGACCATAGAGCGCTCCGACCTTGGGTGGATGATCTTCCAATTTTACGTCTTCAAACGGTTCTGCAGCGAGGGAGCAAACCCGCTCCAGGTCATGCAGATCCTCTCCCGGTACGAGGAGCTCACCCAGTGCAATCCCGCCGACGCGGAGAAGATGCAATTCACTCTGGAAGTTCCGATGAGCCGCTGGGAACGGCTGCTCCCGAAGAGATGCGAAAAGTGCGGAAGGATATTCTTCCTGGGCGGAAAAGCCGTGATCTCGGGAGACCTCGCGTCCCCCGAACACGTAAAATCGTATACCTGCCCGTCCTGCTGATCAGTAGGTCCGGGCAACCAGGGCGGACGTGCCTTCGCCGCCGCAGGCGACGCACGGCCCGTCCGAGACGGCGATCAGGTCCGAGCGGATGTCGGAGCCGATGATGCTCGCATCCACCGCCGCCTCAATCTTTTCTGCGCACTCCTGTGACCCGCACCAGTGAACGACCGCAACCCCGCTCTTCACCGCCTCGGCGGTCTCCTCGAGCGTCGCGGCGGCGGTTATCCGGGCGACCATCGCCTGCCGCGCCGCCTGCGAGAGATCCTCCCCGAACTCTGCAAGGACGGAGGTGATCCCCTCGACGACGCCCCGGCGGTCGAGCGTGGTCTTTTTGCCCGTGCGGGCGACGGCGACGACCGTGTTCGCGTCGATATCCCGCGGCCCGACCTCGACCCGCAGCGGGACGCCGCGCATCTCCCAGTGGTAGTACTTCGCGCCCGGGCGCATATCCCGGGCATCGAGTTTCACGGCGAACCCGGCATCGCGGAGCTCTGCTTCAAGCGCCGCGGCCGACGCGAGCACCTCGTCGCGCCGTTTCCCGACGATGATCGGCACGATGACGACCTCAAGCGGCGCAACCTCCGGCGGCAGCACGAGCCCCTTGTCGTCGCCGTGGACGCTGACGACGGCCGCAATCGACCGTTCGGAGATGCCGTAGCAGGTCTGGTAGGCATACTGCTGCTCACCGTTCGCGTCCTCGTAGGTGATGGCATAGGTGCGGGAGAAGTGGTCGCCGAGCATGTGCACCGTTCCTATCTGGAGCGTTTTGCCGTCGGGCATGATGGTATCGGCCGCGATGGTGTAGTCGGCGCCCGGGAACTTGTCCCAGTCCGGGCGGCGGGAGAGGATCACCGGGACGCGGAGGGTGTCGTAGAACTCCTTATAGAGGCCGAGCGCGACCTCGACCTGCGCCGCCGCCTCCTCCCGCGTCGCGTGCACGGTGTGCGCCTCCTTAAACGACGTGATCTCCCGGAGGCGGATGAGCGGGCGGGTATGCTTCGTCTCGTAGCGGAACGTATTGACGACCTGATAGAGTTTCAGGGGCAGATCCGTGTGCGACCGGATCCAGAGGGCATACATCGGGTAGATGGCGGTCTCGCTCGTCGGCCGGAGAGCGAGCGGCACGTCGAGCTCGTTCCTGCCGCCGTGAGTGACCCAGTAGACCTCGTCCTCGAAACCCTTGATGTGCTCGGCCTCTTTCATGAACTCGGTCTTCGGGATGAGAAGCGGAAACATCGTCTCAGCGTGGTCGCGGTCCATCAGGTCCCGGAGTATCCCGTATGCACGCTTCCGGATGCCGAACCCGTGGGGATACCAGACGTACAGCCCCTTGACCGGGTAGCGGACGTCCATGATCTCGGCTCGCCAGAGAATCTCGTTGTACCACTCGGAAAAATTCTCTTTCCGGGGAAGTGCTCCTGTATCTTCTTCCATCCGTCTCGTACCTCAAAAACTGTCGATCTGCCTCTCTAAGCTATCATACTTAGGATTGCCGGCGTAATAAATGCCTCTACGACCGCGGCAACCGCGAGGAGCGGGACGACGACCCGGAGAAAGAGCCGGGCGAGAGGCAGGGCTTCTGCAGCGGCATCCCCCGTGCCGTGCCATTCGGTGATGAGTTCCCCCCCGAGGAGGAGACCGAGGCCCCCCGCGATGAGGAAGGCGGGGATCTCGAAGATGCCGTGGGGGACGAGTGCCGCCGCGATGAAGAGCATCCCCTGCTGCTGCCGCACGAGTTCCGTCAACGCACCGATCAACAGCCCGTTGACCGAGAGGATCAGCATCGTGACCACGCCGAGGGAGGCTCCCCCGAGGAAGAGGAGGAGACAGGTGGCCAGGTTGTTCAGGAAGAGTTTTCCCGCAAGGACGGGCGGGGAATCGGAGAGGAGCTGGTCCACCACCTGCTCGTTGAAGAGGGTCGCGGCCTGTGCACCTACGCCCGGGTCGCGGGCCACGACAAAGACGCCGATGCCGATCGAGACGGCGAAGAGGGCGGCCGCGAAGATCGTGGCCCGGAAGAGCGATGTCTCAGACATAGAGCACCATCCGGCCGAGATCGCGTATCCCCGGCGCCATGCCGACGACGATCATGGCGAGCAGGATGAGGTGCCAGAGGCCGGGGTCTCCCTCGCGCCGGTACATCTCGAGGACGTAGACGGCGGGGACGAGCACCGCAACCTTCAGCAGGAACATCGAGAAGGCGGTTCCGGTCGCATCGATCAGGGCCGCACCCACGACGTGCTGCTCGACGTAGCCGACGGGATGGATGTCGATCCCGTAACTCGTGGCGCTCGCGTCCAGCATGTGGCCGAAGATGAGGAGTTTGTAGAGGATGTTCGAGGCGTAATCCCACTTCAGCACGTAAACGAGGAATGCCCAGAGGGCGAGCGACGTAACAGAGGCAAGCGCCAGGATGGCGGCGAGGACGTCGAGCGCGATCGTCGCTTCAGTAAGACCGAACCAGACGAGCGCTATAGCGGCAACAATGCAGGCGCCGACCCCCGCCCCACCGTAGAGGCGGCTGTAGCGGGAGACGAGCCCGGCGTTCTCCGCGAGTTTCCCGGCAAAGAGGGCAATCGCCGCGACCGCAAAGATCACAAAGAAGATCAGGGGCGTGATCAGGAGAAACCGGAAATCGGAGGTGATCATCCCGGTATCCTCGACGACCCGGAGAAGCCCCCCGAGGACGACGAAGGGCAGGGTCGCAAGCACCAGCTCGTCGTCGACGGCAATTCCGTACCGCCGGAGGCCCCGGTAGACGAGATAGACCGCTGCGATGAGGATCAGGGCATAGGTCAGCGTATCGACGAGCGTATACGCTTCGCCGTAACGGATTGGATCTATGTAATATTTGTAGAGGAACTCCCTAATCATTGTTGATCTAAATGAGCGCAGACCGCATAAACCTACTCAGAACCAAGGTCTTCGACAAGTCGAAATGGATGCAGCTCCCCCGTGACGTCGTCATCGGCCACGACGTCATCGAGCAGATCCCGGCTGTCTGCGAAGACCTTGCCCTCGGCGACTCTGTGCTCATCGTATCGGGTGGTCAAACAAGGGATATCGCCGGGACGAGGGTCGAGGCGCTCCTTGCCGGTTCCTACGACGTCGCGACGTTCGCCGCGAACGATGGCAATCCCCTTGAGACGATCAGGAAGGCCGAGGAAGCGGCGGCAGAGGCCGGGTTCGTCATCGGCGTCGGCGGGGGCCGGGTCATCGACACGGCGAAGATCGCCTCCTACAACACCGACCGCCACTTCATCAGCGTCCCCACCGCCGCATCGCACGACGGGATCGCCTCGTCGAGGGCCTCGGTGCCGACCGCCGACGGAAACGTCTCGCTCGCGGCCGAACCCCCCATCGCCGTCGTCGCCGACACCGCCGTCATTGCATCGGCACCCCACCGGCTGCTGGCGTCCGGGTGTGCGGACATCATCGCGAACTACACCGCAATCCTCGACTGGGAACTCTCCCACCGTCTCCGGGGCGAACCGCTCTCGGAGTACGCGCTGACGCTCTCCCGGATGACCGCCGAGATCCTCTTCAAGAACGCCGACCTCATCAAACCCCACTCCGAGGAGAGTGCCTGGCTGGTGACGAAAGCGCTGGTTTCTTCAGGTGTCGCGATGAGTATCGCGGGGTCGTCCCGGCCCGGGAGCGGCGGCGAGCACAAGTTCTCCCACGCGCTGGAGAAACTCGCGCCGGGGAGGGGGCTCCACGGGGAGAAGTGCGGGATCGGGGCGATCATCACGATGTACCTCCACGGCGGGGACTGGGAGGGGATCCGCGACTCGCTCAAGAAGATCGGCGCACCGACGACCCCCGCCGCGATCGGGGTCGACGACGAGACGGCCGTTGCGGCGCTGCTCGCCGCGAGGACTATCCGGCCGGAACGGTTCACCATACTGGATATGGGGTTGACCGAGGAGTCGGCGCGGGATCTGGTGAAGATGCTCTACCGGGAGTGAAGAGGGATGGCGAAAGTGAAGACGAAGGTGACGCTGATCGGCGCCGCGCTCGCAAAGCCGGGGCTTGATTTCGTCTACGAAGGCAACTCGTGCCCGGAGTGCGAAAACTGCAAGGTCCGCAAGACCTGCCACAACCTGCAGCCGGGCAGGAGGTACCGCGTCGCCACCGTCCGCACGAACACCCGGCACGACTGCCCGGTTCACCACGAGGCGGTGATTGCAGTCGATGTCGTGGAGGCTCCCGTTGTCGCCCTGATCGGCGCCGACATGGCGATCGCGAACACGAGGATCTGTTACGAGTTTTCCTGCCCGAGAAACGAGTGCCGGAGTTACCGGCTCTGCCGTCCCGACGGCATCATCGAGGGGGAGAAGTACGTCGTCGGGGAGGTTCTCGGCAACGCTCCCGATGTCTGCGAGCGGGGCCGGGCGCTGAAACTGGTGGAACTGCGGCCGGTGTGACGTAACTTCATTGACTTATTTTACTTCGAGGGTGGTGCATCGAACTGCCGTCCTGTGCGCATAGAGTATGGTATGTGAGACGGACTGTCAATAATCGCACGCGAAGACGCGAAGGGAGGTCACCGACACACGTATCTGCTGGTCTTCGAGCCTTGTTGAAAAACTTCTCAGGAAAGCCGTCGATTGCGTCCCAGACACGGCTTCCGAGGGGATATCGCCATGAGGGGGAGGGGCTGACGGGGAGTGCGACGTTCCGCAGGAACGGAGCTCGACCACCGTCAGGTGGGGAGGGGGGAGTATTCCCCCCTCGAAACTCTTCGAGTTTCTCATGCTCACTCCGTTCGCACTCCCCATTGTCCCCACCCCCCTACGGCGATACTCCCACGGTCCACTGCACCGTGATATTTTCCCATTTTGCTTACACTGTTTGCCACAGAGCGAAGGCCTTTAGCCTTCTCGAGATCCAGACGTGCCGCACCTCGCACCTCCGGTGCCCACGCTCCGATGCGAAGTCGCAAAAAACGGAAGGGGACGTGTATAGAACTATCAGATTCCCGGACCTTACCCCCGGCTCACCCGGACGAGCCGCCGGGCGAGGTCAACGAGTTCCTCCCGGTCCTGGAGCGCGGCGAGCCACGACGGGGGGATTGCCCCGTACCCGTAGCGCGCCCCGGCGAGCCCGCCGACGATCGCGCCGACGGTATCGGCGTCGCCCCCGAGGTTGACCGCCGCGACCACCGCTTCGCGGAAGGACGGGGCATCCATGAAGATCCTGGCGGCGCAATGGGTGCAGAGGACGGCGTCGAGCGACGGCTCCGGCGGATGCGCCCGATAATCCTCGAGGAGCCCGCGGAGTTCGGGATTCTCGCAGGCGGCAAGCGCCCGGCCGAAGGCTACGGGGGCCTCTTCCCCCCGGCACATCCCGCTGACCATCCGGTTGACGAACGCCGAGGCTTCGCCGGCGGCGGGATCGAAGTGCGTGACGCGGGACGCGGCGAGGCTCGCCTCCCGCACCTCCCCGGGCGGGTAGAAGATCCCGACCGGGATGCCGCGCATGACGCTCCCGTTGCTCCGGCTTCCGCCCTGCGTCTCGTGCGCCATCCCTGCGGCGATGGTGGGCGCGACGCCTTTTTCAATCAGGTCGAGGACGGCACGCGATGTCGGCCCGAAGAACTCCGGGTGGGCGCGGTAGACCAGAACCAGGCGCCGGGCGAAGTCCTCCGGGTCGAACCCTCCGCACTCGAGAAGGGTTTGCGCCAGGGCTGACGCCTGCAGGGTGTCGTCGGTGTACTGGCCCGCTGCGACGTCGTGAATCCCGCCGCTCTGCATTTCCGTTACGGCAATTGGAGCCGGCGGAAGGCCTTCCAGGGGCGCGCCCAGAGCATCGCCGATTGCAAGCCCTACGAACGCTCCGACCGCCCGCATCTTGTGCATATAAAAAGATCACCAACAAATTATATTTACCCGCGGACAGTAGTATTCTTCGAGGAAAGGTGATATCGTGCAAAAGGAAGAGCTGCTCCACTTACATATGCTGTTAGTCCACATCAGGAAATACTACGAAAGCACAACGGGGGAGGATGTCCCGACCGACCAGTACAACGCTCTCCACATCTCACCCGTCCATATCCACAAAAATAAGGTCACTCATAAAAAAGCCATCCTGACGCTCGGGAGCGAGATCGTCCACCACATCCGGGCCAACCACAATCC
>NZ_JMIO01000005.1 GCF_000691865.1 Methanoculleus sp. MH98A
TCGTCCCTGACAAACAGCACGGGGTCCGACGAGTCGTCCCTGACAAACAGCACGGGGTCCGACGAGTCGTCCCTGACAAACAGCACGGGGTCCGACGAGTCGTCCCTGACAAACAGCACGGGGTCCGATGAATCGGCACCGACGAATGGCACGGCTACCGATGAATCGGCACCGACGAACACCACGACGACCGGGCTCATGCCCGACCTCGGAGTTGTGACGAACGAGTCCGTCTCTACCGACCCGCCGGCTGAGAACGAGACGGCCGCAGCGCTCCCCTCTCGCGCGGCCGTGCTCTGCATCTGGGAGCAACTCAACACCGCCGGCGGCACGCTTGACGACGATCCGGTGGAGCCGGGCAGCCAGTTCCTGCCGCCCTGCACCTACGGCGCCACGAAGGCCGTGCAGATCCGTGCGCTCGTTACCGGGGACAGCACGGTGTCGTATCCAATCGTTGCCAACGTGGTGTCGCCCGACGGCTCGCCCCTCCGGTGTGTCAACCTGACCCGGCAGAACTCCACGGTGGATGCGCTCGAGGAGGCCTCCGTGGCCGGTCTGGTCACTTACGCTCACGGGAAAAGCCTCAATGAGGCCGTGCGCGCCCTGGAGGAGGGCGGTGCAGTGATCTATGCAGGCGAGGTCGACCTCGCTTTCAACCAGGCGCCCGGGGATTACCGGGTCCTGGTGCAGGTCCTGTCCGAAGAGACGGAACCGGTCGATCAGCCGCCTGGGAGCATCTTCACCTACCTGCCGACGGCGTCGTTCGAGATCGACTTTGCCGCGATCAACTACGGCGTCGTCGAACAGGATGTCGATGCCTGGGTTGAGGGCGACGCCGAGTTCGGGACGACACAGAGCCCGACGGTGAGGAACACCGGCAACGTGCCGATCCAGGTCATTGTCACCCAGGATGACATGGGGGTTGACGGTCAGGTCGTCTACACGGCGAAACTCGGCGGTGACGGCACCCCCGTCGCCTTCGGGCCGATGGAGGCGGTGACCCTCCCCGACGTCGTGCCGGTGGACGAGACAGTGCCGCTTTCCCTCGCCCTCAGGGTTTCCGCTGGCGAGGGCACCCCGAACGGCAGGCTCTGGGTCAGCTGCGCCCCTGCAACGGGGGACGGCTGACCCGGCGCCTCTCTTTTTGTCCGGCGGGTCTCCCTCAATCCGAGGCCGGGTGTGTCTCCCGAAGATCGAACGTACTGTTTTAGTGCTCATACAGGTTGCAAATCGCCAGGTGCGGCCTCAAAAGTCAGGGGAACTTTGCCGCGGCACGCCCGGCAAGATCCTTTAAGAGTTCGTAATCAGGGGACGGTCCGTAGGTGAAGAATCTCTCGTAGACATCGCCTTTCGTGAATATGATGCAGTATCTCTCGTATGCCTCGACTGATCCCGAACCCGTGCCCGGTATCCTGTAGCTGATGCAGTTGTCGCCGATGTCGGGTGCCGGCAGTTCTTCGGCGTTTCGCGGCGGCACCAGCCCCCGGTAGTAGTTCTCGTCGGCCTGCACCATCTTTGCTGCGTTGCCCGGGGGGAAGATCATGACGAAGTGCCGGATATTCCTCGTGGTCGGAGGAGACGGTTTCTCCGTTGCGTACATCATCGAGTACTCCTTCAAGCAGCCGTAGTCTTTTGCTCTCCGCATGATGAGCCCGCTCTCGATCTCATTTGCGGTATAGATGATGATGTTCCCCGGGAGTTCCGAACGCTCGAGCAGGTACGGGCTGTCGGGGAGAACCAGTGTTCCGTTCCCGCTCGTGGGGCCGGTGACCATCGAGGCGGGTGCAGCGAGCAGGAGGACGATAATCCCGAAGACTGCAACGACAGGCAGGAACGCTGCGGCGCAGACGGCACCGGCGGCTCTCTTCGTCGAGACGTGGTGGAGTTCCCTGATCCCGACGTACTGGGGATAGAGCGTCGAGGCCGCTCCTCCAATGAGGCCGAGGACCGGGATCCAGGCGATGATGTAGAACGGGGTGTAGGAGTACATCGCCGCCTTGAGGGTCTGCCCGATCCCTCTCCGTCCCCCGAAGATGCAGACCCATATATGGAGCCATACGCCGATGGCGAGCGGCATCATGACGGTCGCGACGAGCAGGACCACGAAGAAGTCCTGGGGCCGGAGGGCCTGGGCGGCCAGCGACCACCTCGTCGCAATCGGCATGCCGGGGAGGGTGTAGAGCGTGGAGTCGATAATGTTATAATTTTTAGATGGAAATAGTCGCAATCGGCATGCCGGGGAGGGTGTAGAGCGTGGCGGTCATCAGCAGGGAGAAGAGGGCCGTGAGTTTGAGGAAGTGGAAGAGCGCGGGTGCGAGATGCTCTTCTTCGAGCTCCCGGAACGTATCTGTCGTCCTGAAGAAGATGCCCGTTATCTTCCGGGTGAACGAGTAAGGCATGCTTTCTACTTTGATACCGGTATAATAGGTCTGTCGATTTTTTCTGAAGATGCGTACGGCGCTGGTCCCGATCCCCCGACGCCTGCCGCGAGCAGCGGCATCTACCCCGGCGAAGATCACGCGCGAGATCCTGGGTGCGATCTTCTGGTAGACGGGCTGCCGAAACCGCCCCGACGTTGTTTCGGGATGTTGTTTCTTCGGCTGTTCTCCCCGATCGGGGCGACTCAGTACTTCCGGTAGACGCTGCTCGGGCTGCCGATCTCGATCACGAAGATCACCTTTGGGCACTCCTTCAAATTTCAATCCACGCGCCCGCGAAGGGTGCGACTCGCCGGGTATGGGCGGATGTTTTCTTCCTGACCCCTCCCAGCGAGAATTGGCCTGTGAAAGGGTAATTTTGCGGAAATCCCTGTCCCGGATCGGTGTCTAATACAAAACGGTTATATTTATCATCCCATCATTGAACTGTTAGATC
This sequence comes from Methanoculleus sp. MH98A, assembly GCF_000691865.1. Lineage (GTDB taxonomy): Archaea > Halobacteriota > Methanomicrobia > Methanomicrobiales > Methanoculleaceae > Methanoculleus. The sequence continues at coordinate 2,875 of NZ_JMIO01000005.1, forward strand.
GGTGACGCGTTTCATGTATTATGCTCATTCTACAGATGATCCCGGCAAGCGTGACTGGCAGTTGCTTAGGGTTCACCTGCAGAATGTGGCCGATATTGCTTCGGAGTTTGCAGATCGCTTCGGTGCCGGTGACCTTGCCTATGCCGGGGGTCTGCTGCATGACGTCGGGAAGTACTCGCCCGAGTTCCAGCGGCGGCTGGAGGGAGCGAATATCCGGGTCGACCACTCGACCGCCGGTGCACGGGAAGCAAGGGCGCTGTACCCGAAACAGGTCAGCCGTATCCTTGAGTATATCATCACCGGTCATCACGGGGGTTTATTGAACTACGGCAGCAATGAGAGTGGACTTGAAGAGCGCCTAGGGGACAGATTCCTCCCGGACTACTCGGCTTATCGGGACGAGATGCAGGTTCCCGATCTCGCGGGATTCCGCCTGGGTTTGCGGCCTGTCCAGAACAGGGTCGGATTTACGGTGGCCTTCTATACGCGCATGCTCTACTCGTGCCTCGTCGACGCGGATTCTCTCGACACCGAAGCGTTCGCAGATCCCGGGTCATCCTCTGTCCGGGGGCGGTACGAATCGTTCGAGATACTCTCCCGGAGGTTCGATGAGTACATGGCCGCACTCCTCTCGAACACCGAGGAAACCCCTATCAACGAGCAGAGGAGAGAGATCTACGAGCGGTGCAGAGGGATGGCAGCCCTCCCTCCACAGGTGTTTACCCTGACCGTCCCGACCGGCGGGGGGAAGACGCTCTCATCCATGGCGTTTGCGCTCGACCATCTGAGACAACACGATCTACAGAGGATTTTCTACGTCATCCCCTATACGAGCATCATTGAGCAAAACGCTGCGACGTTCAGGAAGATCTTCGGGAGCCGAAACGTGCTTGAGCACCACAGCAACTTCGATCCGAAGGCCATAACCGGCGATGACGTCGATACCGTGAAGCGTCTCCTCGAACTCTCGGCCGAGAACTGGGATATGCCGATCACCGTGACGACGAACGTCCAGTTCTTTGAGTCGCTTTTCTCGAACAAACGGTCGAAATGCCGCAAAATCCACAACCTTGCCCGGAGCGTGATCATACTTGACGAGGCCCAGATGTTGCCGACGGACTTCCTGCGCCCCTGTCTCCAGGCCCTCTCCGAACTCGTCCGAAACTACGGTTCCACGGTCGTCATCTGCACGGCAACCCAGCCGAAACTCAGTGACCTTCTGGACGAGTCCATCAGGCCCGTCGAGATCATGCGCTCGCCTGCAGAACTCTACGAAGCGTTCCGGCGGGTGCGCGTGAACGATCTCGGGTCGTTGAGCGACGAGGAACTCACTGCAAGGCTGAAAAAGCACCGCCAGGTTCTGTGCATCGTCAACACTAGAGCCCATGCACAGCACCTTCACGCAGCACTCTCGGAACACGGCAGGTGCTTCCACCTGAGTGCCAGGATGTGCCCCGTCCACAGAAGGAAGCAATTGAAGGAGATCAAGGATCTGCTCAAAGCGGGTGAAGAGTGTCGCGTCATCTCGACCCAGTTGATCGAGGCTGGTGTGGATATCGATTTCCCCGCTGTTTACCGGGCGATAACCGGTGTCGATTCTATCGCTCAGGCGGCCGGTCGGTGCAACCGCGAGGGGAAGGCGGACCGGGGCGAGGTCTATGTCTTCCGGTCAACCGAGGGGCACGGTCGGGCCACGAGCTGGCAGCGGCTCACGGCAGAAGTTGGCCGAATGGTCATGGACACACATGACGACCTGCTCTCCCTTCCGGCCGTCGAGGCCTACTTCCAGAGACTCTATTCGTATAAGGGCGAAAAAGGTCTCGACCGGGAGGGGATACTGCAGTCATTCGAGAAGAGGGCTCGTGAGTTTGCATTTTCGTTCGAGGATGTCGGCTGGAAGTTCAGCATCATCGAGCAGGGAACGAAGGATCTCGTCGTTCCTTATGGTGAAGAAGGGAGAAAACTCGTGGACGAACTCCGATCCAGTGAATCGCCGTGGAAGTATGCACGACGTCTGCAGGGGTATACGATCAACATCTATCCCAATGAGTTTCGAGAACTGGAGCGCGCAGGTGAAATCGATCTTTTCGGCGATAGATTCTATGTGCTGAACGATATGAGCAAATACTCCGAGGAGACCGGATTTATAAATAGAAAAGATATTGAAGGGGAGGGATCACTACTGATCGTTTAGGGAGGTGACGGCTATTGGCTATGGAGTGCGACTGAAGGTCTGGGGCGATTACGCCTGCTTCACCCGACCGGAGATGAAGACGGAGCGGGTGAGTTACGATGTGATGACCCCGTCGGCTGCACGGGGCATCCTCGAGGCAATTCACTGGAAGCCGGCCATCTGCTGGAAGATCGATAAGATCCATGTCTTAAACCCGATAAAATTCGACAACATCCGCCGGAACGAGAGAGGGGGTAAGATTCCGGCGGCGAAGGCGAAGAGCGCGCTTCGCGGGAAGGATGTTGCTTTATTTCAAGATCAGTCCCAGGGGGCTGTCCAGCGGGCATCTCTGCTGTTGCGCGATGTCTGTTACGGGATTGAAGCGCACTTTGAACTGACCGACAAGGCGGGGCCCGACGACACTGTCGAGAAACACTACAATGTTGCCCTTCGCAGGATGCGGAAGGGGCAGTGCTTCTACCGGCCTTACTTCGGCTGCCGCGAGTTCCCGGTCCGGTTCGAACTCGTTGAAGGAGAGATGCCGGAGTCCTGTTACACCGGAGAGAAGGATCTCGGGTTCATGCTCTACGACATCGATTTTGCCGATGATATGAAGGCTATCTTTTACCGTGCGGTCATGGTGGACGGCATCATCGATGTGCAGCGGTGTCTCGCTTTCGGGGGCGTCTCATGATCATCCAGTCTCTCTGCCGCTATTACGACATTCTGGAGGAGGATGAGGACGTAACGATCTCCCGGCCGGGATACAGCAGTGGAAAGGTGTCGTTTGCGCTGGTTCTCAGTCCCGAAGGGGAGTTGTCGTATGTCGTCGATCTCAGGAGTGACGACAAGAAACCGCGACCACGGGTTATGGATGTGCCGCTACAGCCTACCCGTGCAGCAGGCATAGCGCCTTACGTCCTGTGTGACAACGCGAAATATGTCTTTGGTGTTGAGAAATTCAAGCGAAGCGAATTTGAAAAGAAGTTCCTGAACCCTTCCAGTGAGGGCCCGTCTCCAGAGTACAGGGTTCTGGCTGAGAGCGATAAAGAGGTCGTTGTGGTTCATCAGCGTTCACGGGACTACTTTGAAGCCTTTAAGGCCCGGCAGCATGAGATATTCGATTCGCTTGACGATCCCGGCATCCGGGCCCTTTTCGCCTTTCTGGATTCCTGGAACCCCGAGGCCTTCACCAGGCATCCGAAGATCGTAGAGCACATGGATGATCTTCTCAGCGGAGGAAGCTGCATCTTCGAATGCGATGGGGTCTTCCTGCACACGAAACCTTCGGTGAGGAAGGCCTGGGAGCAGTACCACTCCAATAATAGAGACGGCGATACCTTTACCGCTCAGTGTCTTGTGACCGGAGAACTGGGTGCGATAGCCCGCATACATCAACACCTCAAGGGCGTTGCCGGCGCTCAAATGTCGGGGGCTTCACTCGTCGGTTTTAATGACGACTCGTTCTGCTCGTATGGAAAAAAACAGAGTTTTAATGCTCCGGTCGGCGAATCGTCGGTGTTCAAGTACACCACCACCCTGAACTATCTCCTTGCCCGTCGGGACTATCGAATGCGGATTGCCGATACAACGGTTGTATTCTGGGCAGAAATGAATGGTACCGCCTGCGAGGAGACTGTAAACTTCTTTTTCGATCCTCATGAGGATACAGAGGGAAATGCAGATGAGGATTCCTCTGATCCGGCAAGAGTGCAGAACTGGCGCAAGATCGAGTTGATGAGGGATGTTCTCGACAAAGTTCGGACGGGTCGCAAGATCCATAGCGAGGATGTCGGGGTGGACCCTGAGACGAATTTCTACATGCTCGGCCTGTCTCCAAACAACGCGAGACTTGCAGTGCGGTTCTGGCACGTTGACACCTTTGGCAGTTTCATCGTAAGAGCGGCACGGCACCACCTGGACATGGAGATCGTCAGGGGTGATTACGATCCACAATACGCATCTGTATATCGTCTGCTCAAGGAGACCGTTCCACAAAGTTCCGATAATACAGCGGCCTCGCCACTCCTCGGCGGTCTCCTTATGAGGTCGATCCTGAACGGTACGCCCTATCCGGTTCAGATGTACAGTGCGATTCTCAGTAGAGCGAAGGTTGAGCGGTCGATTAACTCTGTCAGGGCGGGCTTTATCAAGGCCTACCTGCTCCGGCTTGCGAGAGCCGGTCTGACGAATTTACAGGAGGATGTGATTACCGTGAGTCTGAACGAAGAGAACCCGAACGTGCCGTATCGCCTTGGAAGGCTGTTTGCAGTGCTTGAGAGGGCGCAGGCCGATACGAACAGGGAGATGAAGAGCACGATCAACAGCAAGTATTTCAGCAGCGCGTCGACGACCCCTGCCGTGGTCTTCCCCGTTCTGCTGAAACTTGCGCAACACCATATCGCCAAGTCCGACTGGGGATTCAAGATCGCCCAGGATATCGAAGAGACGCTGATGGGAGTTGACGAGTTCCCGGCATATCTGAGCCTTGAGGAGCAGGGGATGTTTATGCTCGGCTATTACCACCAGCGGAAGGCGAATTTCACGAAGAAAGAGAAAGTTGCAGGCGAGGTGAGTAATCATGAGTGAACCTATCAAAAACCGGTATGAGTTTGTACTGTTGTTCGATGTCGAGAACGGAAATCCGAACGGTGACCCTGATATGGGAAACATGCCGCGGGTCGACCCGCAGACCGGGCATGGGATCGTGACCGACGTCTGTCTCAAGAGAAAGATCCGGGATTACGTTGACCTGGTGAAGAGCGGTGTTCCCGGGTATGAGATCTACGTTCAATCCGGTGTGGTCCTGAACGAACAGCACAAGAAGGCGTACGATTATCTCGGCATTGACCCCAGTAATAAAAAACCGAAGGATAGCCAGCTGACAAAGTTCATGTGCGATAACTTCTTCGATATTCGGACATTCGGCGCCGTGATGACCACTGAAGTGAACTGCGGGCAGGTCCGCGGGCCCGTGCAGCTCAATTTCGGCCGGAGCATCGACCCGATCTTCCAGCAGGAGGTTACGATTACCCGCCAGGCGGTCGCCAACGAGAGGGACAGTGAGAAAGGGCAGACGATGGGAAAGAAGCAGATCGTTCCCTATGCCCTCTACCGCACCGAGGGCTACATCTCGGCTCATCTGGCTCAGAAGACGACGGGATTTTCCGAGGACGACCTGGAACTCTTCTGGGAAGGCCTGGTAAATATGTTCGAACACGATCACTCGGCCTCAAGGGGTAAGTTATCCGCCCGGAAACTCATCGTCTTCAAGCACGACACGGCCCTGGGATGTTGCCAGTCCCACCTCCTGTTCGATAAGGTCGGAGTGGAGCGAATCTCCGGGGATATGCCTCCGCGGTCATTTGGGGATTATCGCGTCACCGTCGATCGGGACGTGCCCGCCGGAGTTGAGGTCATTGAGAAGTTGTGAGTGCAGTGCGGTATACTGACGGAGAGTTGCTCGCGTTGTCGGGCATTCAGCACTTCTGTTTTTGCCAGCGGCAGTGGGCGCTCATCCACGTTGAGCGCCAGTGGGAGGAGAACCTCTGGACTGCAGAGGGGCATCTGGTTCACAAGCGGGTGGATGACCCGTTCTTCACCGAGAGCCGCGGCGATATTATAATATCACGGGCGTTCCCTCTTGTCTCATACGCTCTTGGCCTATACGGCATAGCGGACGTGGTTGAGTACATCCGTTCCGAAGATGGCGTCTCTCTTCCGGATCACGAAGGCCTCTGGGTGATGAGACCGGTGGAGTACAAACGGGGAAAACCGAAGATCGACGAGCGTGACGAGGTTCAACTCTGCGCACAGGCGATGTGCCTTGAGGAGATGTTCGGTATTTACGTTGACCGAGGTGACTTCTACTACAATGAAATCCGGCGAAGGGTGCCGCTGCAGCTGTCCGATGCACTGCGAAACCGCGTGTATGCTTTATCTGAAGAGATGCACGATCTCTTTAAAAAGGGTGTCACGCCCCCTGCCGGAACTTCCCGGAAGTGCAACCTCTGTTCGCTTCAGAATGTCTGTATGCCGAAGTTGACAAAGAAGGGTTTGTCCGTCCGTAAGTACGTGCGCAAGCATGTTAAAGAGGCCTGTGTGGAGGATGGTTGAGTGTTAAGGGGGGTTATAGTGAGTTGCTCTCCCGAAAACCGATCTCCTTCTGCCAGGAAGCGTTGCACATGAGAAAACTGTTGAATACGCTGTACGTGACGACGCCGGAGTCCTACCTGGCCCGCGAGAGGGAGAACGTCGTTGTCAGGGTCGATAACGAGGAGAAATTCCGTATTCCGATCCACAATCTCGAGGGGATTGTCTGTTTTGGATACATGGGAGTGAGCCCTCACCTGATGCGGCTCTGTTCCGACAACAATGTCGGCCTGTCATTTTTAACGGCGTCGGGGAAGTTCCTGGCACGGGTCAACGGACGGGTGCGCGGCAACGTTCTGTTGCGGCGAACACAGTACCGGAAAGCGGATAGTCACGACGAATCGCTGCAAATCGCGAAATCTTTCATCATCGGCAAGATCGTGAACTGTCGCACGGTTCTCGGGCGGGGGGTCCGTGATCATAGCGCTGTCATCGATTGTGATGCGGTTCGAGCGGTGGATGCGCTGCTGATCGAGAACTTCTTGAAGATCGAGGGCTGCGATTCTGCCGATACGCTCCGGGGGATCGAAGGGAACTGCGCAAAATTCTATTTCACCACTCTTGATGAGTTGATCCTCAAGCAGAAGGATGATTTTTACCTGATCGAACGGAACCGGAGGCCGCCACTGGACAATATGAACGCACTGCTCTCGTTTTTGTACACGCTCCTTGCTCACGACGTCGAGTCCGCTCTGGAGACTGTGGGGCTTGACCCCTACGTCGGGTTTTTCCACACCGACCGGCCCGGACGGCCGAGCCTGGCGCTCGATATGATGGAGGAACTGCGGCCGTTTATGGCCGACCGCCTTGCACTGAACCTTGTGAACATGAAGCAGATCCGCGGCGTCGATTTCTGGAAAAAAGAGAATGGTGGGGTTATTCTGACCGATGGGGGGCGCAAGTCGGTCATCGCTGCCTGGCAGAAGCGCAAGCAGGATACGATTACACATCCGTACCTGAACGAGAAGATACCTATCGGGCTGCTTCCGTATGTGCAGGCCATGCTGATGGCTCGTTTCCTGCGGGGAGATATCGACGGTTATCCGCCGTTCTTCATGAATTGAGGTGTTCTGGATGATGGTTCTGGTCACATATGATGTTAATACGGAGACTGCTGAAGGGAAGAAACGGCTTCGCAGGGTGGCGAAGGAGTGTGTAAACTATGGACAGCGGGTTCAGAACTCCGTCTTTGAGTGCCTTGTCGATCCTG
>NZ_JMIO01000006.1 GCF_000691865.1 Methanoculleus sp. MH98A
ATCTTTGAAGCTGATCGGCTGATATTCATGTTCCATCATGGTTTGTTAACCGTCGTTCTCCATTCTTTCACTACAACAGCAGGCCTATCGCCGTCACGAGCGCGGCTGCACCAATCAGGTCGATCAGGCTTGTGATGACAGGGATTCCGAAGTTATCGGGATCGAGACCATACCGGAATGAAAGGCTTGCGGTGGCGTATGCCACGCCGTTCACCAGTGTCATGACGACCAGACCCGCCGCAAGGCTGATGATGACCAGCATCCCGAGACCCGGGCTGTTCAACCCCATGAGCACCGCCGCACCATGCGCGATGAGCGCCAGCAGTGGAAGCAGTATCAACGTATAGAGATAGGAAATAATAAAATGATGCACGACGCCGCGCTCGGGGAGGAACGAGGGGTTGAGCTCGCCGGTGTGCATCCCCGTCGAGAGGCGCGACCCGATGATGCCGCCGATCGACCCGAGACCGCCCGTGAACGGCGGTATCAGGATGAGAAAGGCAGCGATCGTAACCAGGGCGTCGAGGTTGAAGGAGTAGGTCAGGCCGGCCAGCGTGCCGAGGACGCTGAGCGGGATGAGCAGGAAGAGGTTCTCCCGGACGATCGGCGCGATTCCTTCCGGCCGGTGCAGGGTGTAGATGACGGCGGCGACCGCGACCGCGACCGCGATGCCCCCGAGAATCAGGCGCATCGCAGGAGAGAGGAGCATGACGAACGTCGCCGAGAGCACGAGGATAGGGAGCGTTACGATATCTCCGGAGGTGGTGACGGTCGGTGCGCCGATCATGTCGAGGTCGAGGCCGTAGCGGTAGCTTGCAAGGGCGATGAGCAGGGTGATCCCCGTCACCACGGCCCCCGCGACGATGCCGGTGACGACCGAGATCAGCACGAGATCGGTGATGCTGATTACGGGATACTCGAAGATGCGGCTCGCCGCGTAGGAGAAGATACCGATGACGAGCGCAATGAGAATGGTTATCACGAACGACGCGCGGATGTTGTCGCCGAGAACGCTTCCTTCCTCGAAGTCGATGGAGAACTCCCCGAGGTGCATCGCCGAGGAGAGGCGGCAGGCAAAGACACCGGCTATGCTCCCCCGGATGTGGATGATCGACGGCAGGAGCACCATCAGGCCGGGGATCAGCGCGAGGACTTCACGTACGGAACCAAGATAGATCCCCGCAATGCTCGAGATGACGGCACTGACGAGCAGGGCGCCGAGACCGGTAAGTATCAGGCGGCTCCGGCTGGATATGCCCTGTTCCATCGCAATCACCGTCCATCTCGATCAACTCCGATACGGGATCTCCAGCACGGCCAGATCGGCCGGCAGAATCACGTCTCCCTCATACTGTCGCTTTGCATCGCGTATATGGTTTGCTGTGCTTGCATAACGGGAACTTATGTGCATCAGGGCGAGCATACGGGCGCCCAGGGCCGTTGCCGCCTCCCCTGCCTCCCCGGCGGTCGAGTGCAGGACGTCGCGGGCGCGATCGCCCTCCTGGTCGTCGAAGGTGGCGTCGTGGATCAGGAGATCCGCATCGCGGATCATCGCCGCGATGCCGGGCTGGTCCTGGAGCGGGCGGGTGTCGCCGGTATAGGCGATCTTCCTGCCCGGGCGCGGCTCTCCCATCACGTCGGCGGGCCGGACCGCGGTCTCGACGCCGTCGCGAACGACACGGACCGTCTCCCCGCGCTGCAGCCGCCCGAATAGCGGACCCGGCGGGACGCCGAGTTCGATCGCCCGCTCGCGGTTGAACCTTCCCGGCCGCTCGTCCTCCTCCAGCACGTAGCCGAGCCCGGGAATACCGTGGAGCGTCGAAAACGCCCGGACGGTGTAGCCGTTGAACGGCACGACCGAACCGTGCTCGAGGGTGTGGGCGGTGACGGAAAATCCCCTGGTGTGACGGTTGATCTTCTGCACGAGGTCGACGAACTCCCCGACCCAGCGCGGGCCGTAGATCGGGAGCGGATCGGTTCGACCCATGAACGCGAGCGTCTCGACGAGCCCGAAGACGCCGAGGAAGTGGTCGGCGTGCCAGTGGGTGATGAAGACGGCGTTCACGGTAAACCCGGTCCGGGCGCGCATCATCTGCTGCTGGGCGCCCTCCCCGCAGTCGAAGAGCAGGGTGTCGGAACCCCGCCGGATCAGGAGACAGGAGGGGTTCCTCTGCGGGGAGGGGAGCGCCCCTGCTGTCCCGAGGAAGTGAACGTGGAGAGTCTCGCCGGCTATACGAACCACTTCCTGAATGCTGCGAGGCTCCGCCTGGCCTCTTCAAGGTTCCGCCCCTCAATGACGGCCGGGCCGGAGTAGTCGCGGGCGATGACCCGCCCGACCTTCTCCCAGGGAATGGTGCCGTCGCCGAGCGCAAGGTGCTCGTCCGACTGCCCGTGGTTGTCGTGGATGTGCAGGTGATCGACCTCGGTGACGTGTGCAAGGAAGGCATCCACAAGACCGTTGGTGTTTGCGTGCCCGACATCCAGCGTGATCCCGATCCCCGCGATCCCTTCGGTGAGTCCGAGGATCTCCTCGGGATAGCGGCAGAGGAAGTCCTTGATGCTGATCATGTTCTCGACGCACGCGAGGACGCCGTGATCCTCCGCGCACTTCCCGATCTCGACGAGCGCGGTCTTCTGCATCTCCCAGACCTTCTCGGGAACGAGTCTTCCCACGGGGGAGACGAAACCCGGGTGAACGGTCACCCGGTCGGTCAGTTCGGCCGCGTGCTGGATGCAGCAGCAGGTCTGGCGGATCGACTCGCGCCAGATCGGGTAGTTCAACGATGCGAGGTTTAAGTCGCTGTAGGGCGCGTGCACGGTCGCGAGAAGACCGGTGCTCTCGAGGTTCTCCCGGACGGCAGCGAAGTTCTCGGGGTTGTCCAGGCGATACTTCCCGTCGGCGACGATCTCCCATCCGGTATACCCGATCTCTTCGAGCCCGTAGACCCAGTCGCGTGACTCCCAGACTTTCGACGAGGCTGAAAAATACGGGACAAGACTCATTCTTCTCTACCTCCCAGCCGGCAGAGCAGGGTGCGGACCTCTGCGGCGAACTCTTCAAGCGATCCTTCGTTCGTGACCCGGCAGTCTGCCTGTTCCAGGGCACGGCCGAGGCCCCACCCGAGTTCCCGCTCGTCGCGGGCCCGCAGTTCTTCGGGGGTGAGGGAGTCGTCGGACCGGCCCCGGTTCGTGAGCCGCCGGTAGCGCGTCGTAAACGACGAATCGATCCCGATGAGCGTGAAGTCGGGGAAATGGTCCCGAAACGTCGCCACCTCGTAATCTCCCCGGATGCCGTCCACGAGCGCCACCGGGGCGCCCGTCGCCTCGATGAGGGGGACGGTGATCCGGGCGATGGCGTCCATGCCGAGGTCCGCGCGCAACTTCCCGGCGATTTCGCCGAAGTTCGCGTCGGTCGGGGGAAGCCCGGCTTCCTTCACCCGTTCCCGTATCGCGTCCCCCATGACCACGACCGGGATCCCGAGGTCCCGGGCTATCCGTGACACCTCTCCCTTCCCGCTTGCCGGCATACCAACGATTCCAATGACCTTCATCCGGTTCCTCCTATATCCAGAACAGCGGGCCGTGCCGGCGAGAGACCGGCTGCAGAGTCACGGCGGTGCAGGTTGCGGCGGCCGCCGCAAATGTCTTCATAAACGTGCGTTCTCGACGATATTATGCTTAACGTCACCGGAACAGTTACTGCTCCGGGTCGTAGACGACCTCGCCGTCCTCCCGGGTCCGTATACGAACCCTGCGGCCGAGCGGTGCCGCTGCCGCCTCGAGTTCCTGCCGGGTCAGGGGAACGAAGCCCGCGGCCACGCCCTGCTGGAGCACGAGGTCGAGCCCGCGGGTATCCTGTGCGATGGCCGGAAGGTCCTCCTCGCGGCCCCGGAAGAGGGTGACCACAGCCTGGAAGGTCTCGAGGCTGCCGTCGGCTTTCGCCCGTTTGCAGGCGGCGAGCGACCGCTTCACCGCGTCGGCGGCGGTGAGTTCAAGGAGCTCGTCGTAGCGCTCCCAGGTCGTCTTGATGTCGAGCGAGATCATATCCACCAGATGCTCCTCAAGGAGTTTCTCGATCACCCGGGGAAAGATGCCGTTCGTGTGCAGGCCCACAGAGAACCCCATGTTTCGGGCGGCGGCGGCGAGGTGGGCGAGTGCCGGCCCCTGCAGGGTCGGCTCCCCGCCGGAGAAGACCACGGCGCCCGCAACCGTGCGGGATTCCCGGATCATCGCGATGATCTCGTCTGCATCGCGCAGGTCCTCGCCGTCCTGGATGGCGACGTTGTGGCAGTAGAAACAGCGCGCGGGGCACCCCCGGAGAAAGACGGTGCAGGCCGCCCTTCCCCGCCAGTCGACGGTGCTGATCGGGACAAAACCTCCGAAATTGACGTACAAATAATCACCAGGCGTTAAAGAGATGCTCTGTTATTTCTTGTAAGCCTTGGCTTTCCGGCTATGAAAAAAGATCTGAATAAGGTAAAGTCAAGTTTACTTGTTGAGAGAACAAGCCCGATTTAGCCCTAATCCCAAAAACAAGCCTTTATCAACTCTTTTCCTCAAATATAGGGCCATGAGTCTCATAGAAGACGCCCGGCGCGGTGTCGTCACTGAAGAGATGCGGATCGTCGCAGCAGCAGAGGGGGTTACCGAAGATTTCGTCCGGCGCGGTGTGGCAGAGGGTCACATCGTCATTCCGGTCTCCCCCTACCGGAAGGTGAAGATCTGCGGCATCGGCGAAGGGCTCCGCACGAAGGTCAACGCGAGCATCGGAACGTCCTCAGACATCGTCGACGTCGATATGGAGATCGAGAAGGCCCGGCAGGCCGAACTCGCCGGTGCCGATACGCTGATGGAACTCTCCACCGGCGGCGACTTTTTGGAGATCCGGCGCCGGGTCGTCGAGGCGACCACCCTCTCGGTCGGGTCGGTCCCGCTCTACCAGGCGTTCATCGAGGCCGCCCGGAAGCGTGGGGCGGTCGTCCACATGGAGCCGGACGACCTCTTCCGGATCACAGCGGAGCAGGCGAAGATCGGCACCAACTTCATGGCGATCCACACCGGGATCAACTACGAGACGATGAAGCGCCTGAAGAACCAGGGGCGGCACGGCGGGCTCGTCTCCCGGGGCGGGGCCTTCATGACCGCGTGGATGCTCCACAACGAGAAGGAGAACCCGCTTTACTCGGAGTTCGACTACCTGCTCGAGATCCTCAAGGAGCACGAGGTCACCCTCTCGTTCGGCAACGGGATGCGGGCGGGAGCGGTTCACGACGCAACCGACCGCGCCCAGGTCCAGGAGCTGCTTATCAACGCGGAACTCGCCGATAAGGCGCATGAACAGGGCGTACAGACGATCATCGAGGGGCCGGGGCACATCCCGGTCGACGAGATCCAGACCAACGTTGTCCTGCAGAAGCGCGTCACGAACCGGAGACCGTTCTACATGCTCGGGCCGCTCGTCACCGATATCGCGCCCGGCTACGACGACCGGGTGGCCGCCATCGGGGCCGCGCTCTCCTCCTCCTACGGCGCCGACTTCATCTGCTACGTGACGCCGGCCGAGCACCTGGCGCTTCCCACACCCGAGGAGGTCTACGAGGGCGTCATGAGTTCAAGGATCGCCGCCCACGTCGGTGATATGATCAAACTCAAGAAGCGCGACGACGATCTCGAGATGGGCCACGCCCGCAGGGATCTCGACTGGGATCGGCAGTTTGCGGTCGCGATGAACCCCGAGCGCGCCCGGCAGATCCGTGACGAGCGGATGCCGGCCGACGCCGATGCCTGCACGATGTGCGGGGACTACTGTGCGCTGAAGATTGTCGGACGGCATTTTAATTTCTGAGAGGGATGGGGGCGCTCCCCCGGGATCTCTTTTTTAGATGTTTTTTCCTGGTAGCGGTGGGTGTTCATGCCTGCAAGCGTATCAGACCCGATATTCCCCAGACAAACCCACGGCATCAAACGGCCTCTGTAACCCCGTCTATCCCACAGTCACTAACCCCTTCAACGGCTTTCGTGGTGGTATCGCCCCTGGGGGAGGGGCTGACGGGGAGTGCGAGCGAAGCGAGTTTGAGCACCGATAGGTGCGAGGTGCGAACAGAGTGAGCATGAGAAGACCAAAGGTCTTCGAGGGGGGATTCTCCCCCCTCCCCTGTCTCTACCCCGTAAGGCTCTACCTGTAACCCCCACTCGAAGACCTTCGGTCTTCTCGAACTCCGGACATCCCGTCCGTCGCACCCCACCCGCATCAAAAACCACACCATTATCCCCCCGTCCCGCCAAAATTTCCATAAGAGGACAGCCCAATGAAACCCGAGAACGAAAAACTCATAGACGACTTCCTCGCCCACGCAGACGACCTCGGCGACGACATCATGGCAGACATAGGGGAGATGCTCGGCGTCATGCCGTTCATCTTCTCCATCCTCCGGAACCGGCCCGACACCTTCGCGCTCTCCACCCTCGCCGATTACCGGTTCTCCCGGCCCGACTCCCTCGATGCAAAGACTGCGGAGCTGGTCACCATGGCAGCGGCAGCCGGGGCCGGGGCAGACGACTGCCTGAAGGTCCACATGAAAGCCGCGCTGAAGGAAGGCGCGTCCCGCGACGAGATCCTCGACGTCCTCCAGATCGCTGCCATGATCGGCAAGACCCGCGTCCTTGCATCCTCTCTCCGCCGGTTCCGCGAGGTCTGCGGCGACGGCCGGGAGGCGGGGGAGTAGGCCGCCCCTGCCTTTCGGCATGCATGCTTTATGGTCTGAATGAGCCAAACTCTCATGCAATGAGCGGGACAAAGGCAGCCCTTCGCCTGCGGGCAAAGGAGGCCCGGGCACTCCTCTCTCCAGAGGAGATCGTCACGTACAGTGCAAGCATCGAAGAAAAACTCCTCGGCCTCCTCAACGGCTTTACGACCGTCATGGTCTACGCTGCAAAAGCCCCGGAAGCCGAGACCAAAGGCCTGATCGCTGCCCTGAACCGCCGGGGGGTGCGGGTCGTCGTGCCTATCATCGAACGGGAGACCTGCAGCCTCCGCCTATCCTACCTCCCCGACCCCTCGGCCCTCGTCCCGAGCACGTTTAACGTCCCCGAACCAATCGGCCACGAACTCCCGGCCCGGCCCGGGGACGTCGAGGCCGTCGTCATACCGATGCTCGCCTTCGACGCCGAAGGGAACCGGCTCGGCTACGGAGCGGGGTACTACGACCGCTTCCTCTGCCGGTACCCCCACCCGAAGAAGATCGGCATCGCGTTCTCCTGCCAGCAGGCAGACTGCATCCCTGCCGATGAAAACGACGTGAAGATGGATTACATCGTTACGGAAAAGGGGATTATCCGGCATAACGGAAGGGCGGGTTAGGGAAAAATATATATAGTGGACAGCACTTACCTATGGTAAACCCTACAGGAGGAGATTGTTCACATGGCCAATACCGAATCCATTGAGGTAACCATCAAGGAGGCGGCTCACGAAGACGCCGGCCGGGGAATTGCCAGACTGAGCATCGACACCATGAAGGCGCTTGGCCTCGTCAGCGGCGACGTCGTCGAGATCGAGGGGCGCCACAAGGCGGCGACGCTCGTCTGGCCCGGCTTTCCACAGGACACCGGCAAGGCGATCCTGCGCATCGACGGCAACACCCGGAGCAACGTCGGATCGGGGATCGACGACAACGTCCGGATCAGAAAGACCGAAGCAGGATACGCGAAGAAGGTAACCATCCAGCCGACCCAGCCCATCCGCCTGGTCGGCGGCGAGCAGTACCTGGGGAGGATCCTCCGCGGCAGGCCCGTCACCGAGGGGCAGTTCATCCGGGTCAACATCCTCGGCAACCCGCTTACGTTCGCGGTAGCCAGGGTTGCGCCGAAGGGCATCGCCATCGTCACCGACAGCACCGAGATCGAGCTGAAAGAAACCCCCTACGAGCCCAAGGAGGGCCGGCGGGAGATAACGGCGGCCGACGTCCACTACGAGGACATCGGCGGGCTCGACCGCGAGCTGCAGCTCGTCCGGGAGATGATCGAACTCCCGCTCCGGCACCCCGAGCTCTTCGAACGCCTGGGCGTCGAGCCCCCGAAGGGCGTCCTGCTCTACGGCCCGCCCGGAACGGGGAAGACCCTGATCGCAAAAGCGGTGGCGAACGAGGTGGATGCGCACTTCATCACGCTCTCGGGCCCCGAGATCATGAGCAAGTACTACGGCGAGTCCGAGGAGCGCCTCCGGGAGGTCTTTGAGGAAGCGCAGGAGAACGCGCCCTCGATCATCTTCATCGACGAGATCGACTCGATCGCGCCCAAGCGCGAGGAGGTGAAAGGCGAGGTCGAGCGCCGGATCGTCGCCCAGTTGCTCGCCCTGATGGACGGGTTGAAGACCCGGGGGCAGGTCATGGTGATCGCCGCGACGAACCTCCCGGACATGATCGACCCTGCTCTGCGGCGCGGCGGCCGGTTCGACCGCGAGATCGAGATCGGCATCCCCGACACCAAGGGGAGACAGCAGATCTTCCAGATCCACACGCGCGGCATGCCGCTTGCCGAGGACGTGAGACTCGACGATTACGCCCGTTCCACGCACGGCTTCGTCGGCGCCGACATCGCGCTGCTCGCAAAGGAGGCGGCGATGCACGCACTCCGCCGGATCATACCGCATATCAAGATCGAAGAGGAGATCCCCGCCGAGATCATCGACCAACTCCGCGTCACGAACGAGGACTTCATCGAAGCGCACAAGCACGTCGAGCCGAGCGCGATGCGTGAGGTGCTCGTAGAGATCCCGGATGTCAAATGGGACGACGTCGGCGGACTCGAAGACGTAAAGGGAGAACTCGCGGAAGCCGTTGAGTGGCCGCTCAAATATCCGGAGATATTCGCGTCGCTCGACACCGAACCCCCCCGCGGCATCCTGCTATTCGGCCCCCCCGGAACGGGCAAGACTCTCCTTGCAAAGGCGGTCGCAAACGAGAGCGAAAGCAATTTCATCTCCGTAAAAGGCCCGGAACTCCTCTCGAAATGGGTCGGGGAATCGGAACGCGGAGTTCGTCAGGTATTCCGGAAAGCAAGGCAAGCAGCACCGTCGATTATCTTTTTCGACGAGATTGATGCGCTTATGCCTAAACGTGGATCTTATATAGGATCATCGCACGTAACTGAAAGTGTGGTAAGCCAGATCCTGACAGAGCTCGACGGCCTCGAAGAACTCAACAATGTCGTGGTTCTCGGCGCTACCAACCGCCCGGACATGTTGGACGAGGCGCTGCTTCGCCCCGGCAGATTTGACCGGATCATCTACGTCCCGCCGCCCGACCGGGAAGGCAGGAAGAAGATCTTCGAGGTGTACCTGAAAAACAGGGAGATCCTTGCAAACGACGTGGACATCGAGGAACTGGTCGACAGAACCGAGGGCTACGTCGGCGCCGACATCGAGGCGCTGGTCCGCGAGGCAAAGACTTCCGCCATGCGCGAGTTCATCGCCGCAATGGGAGGGAAGACCGAAGAGGAACGGCGCCAGGCAATCGGCAACGTGAGGATCACGAAGAAGCACTTCGACGACGCCCTCACCCGCGTGAGAGGCACGCTCGATATCGACCGGCTGGAGGAGAACGAACGCCACTCCTGGCAGATCCTCTACAACCAGGAGCAGCGGTCGGCACTCGAGGACGCCGTCTCGACGATCAACCGTGCCGGGATGCGGGAGACCGGGAAGGTCGATCAGGGAGTCAAAGATCTCACGCAGGCCCTCAAAGATGCGGTCTATCGAAGAAAGAAAGACTTCGGTGAGATCAAGCGCCTCACAAAGGAATTGAAGGCCAAAATAGAACGCCCGCTGCCCCAGATGGGTACGGCGTTCTGACGGGAGCGCCCCCCTGCCCGTAAGGCGCTCCCTTCGGGGGCCTCCGACCCCCGCTAACAGGGATAGAAACAACGTGATGCACATGAGTGACAGCCCAGCAGACATCTTCGAGCAACTCAATGAACTGATGAAACGCCTCATGGAGCAGGGGCTCAAAGAGCAGGGAGATCAGAGCAAGCCGTTTGCCTACGGATTCAAGATCGTCCTTCACGACACCGGAATGGCTGAGACCCCGGCAACGGAAGCGACTCCCGTAGCAGAGCCGAATGAACCCCCCTCCGAGGGCACCATCGAGCCGATAGCAGAGATGTATACGACCGATGACGACGTGACGGTGGCAATCGATCTCCCGGGTGCCGAGATGGAGAATATTCACCTGTCACTCATCAACGGGACGCTGACGATCATTGCCGGCGGCAATCAGCTGACTTCGGTGGAGGTGCCGGCCGTGGACGCCGACTCCATGCAGTCGAGGTACAAGCACGGCGTCCTGGAAGTCAAATTCTCGCGGGGCAAGTCGATCAGGATCGACTGAGACGTCGGAGCGCCTGCCGGACCGGCTCCCCGGCAGCGCCGCAATACTTTTCGCCGGGAGCGGCATCCCCCGTGAAAGAGCCGGCAGGTCGCCCTCCACGATCCGTAGTCATCCCGCTTTACCCCATCTCACGGCGTCGTTCCGTCAATCTCTTCCTGAGATGACGCGCGAGCGCCACCGGGGCCGTCATGCGCAATTTCCAGAAATTCCGTCAACCATGGCAGCCCGATACCTATAATACCCCCTAAAAAGGGCATAAAGAGCAAACGGGAGCATAATATCACTGCCGTCTCCTTCGGGCGCATCTGCCGAGAAGGATCGCCGGGAAGGACGAACCAGCAGACCGATTGCCGCAGCCAACCTTTTTTCAAGGCAACAACACCTACATATACAGTAATACCTATCTACTAGTCGTAAGGGCTACGCCCGTCCAGGTAGTGGTGATTATATGGTTAAGACCACCGTGTCCGTAATTAAAGCAGATATAGGCAGTTTCCCGGGGCACTCCCGAACCCACCCGAAGATTCTTGAGGTGGCCGCCCGGAGACTCAAGGAAGCGGAAGGAAGCATCCTCATCGACTCGTACGTCACCCACTGCGGTGACGACCTCGAGTTGATCATGACGCACACTAAAGGGGAGGACAATGAAGAGATCCACAAGCTGGCGTGGGATATCTTCATGGAATGCGCCGGACTCGCCAAGGAGATGAAACTCTACGGCGCCGGGCAGGACCTGCTCGGAGATGCGTTCAGCGGCAACGTCAAGGGGATGGGCCCCGGTGTCGCCGAGATGGAGTTCGAAGAGCGGGGTTCCGACCCGATCCTGATCTTCATGGCCGACAAGACCGAGCCGGGAGCGTGGAACTACTTCCTCTACAAGATATTCGCCGACCCCTTCAGCACGTCCGGCCTCGTCATCGACCCGTCGCTGCACGAAGGATTCACCTTCGAGGTCCACGACGTCATAAAGAAGCGCAAGATCCTCTTCAACACACCCGAAGAGTCCTACAGCCTTCTTGCCTATATCGGAGCGCCGAGCCGCTACGTCATCAAGTACGTCTGGAAGAGGGACGGCGTCATCGGAGCGTCCACCAGCACCCAGCGGCTGAACCTGATGGCCAGGCGGTACGTCGGGAAAGACGACCCGGTCATGGTCGTCCGGGCGCAGAGCGGATTCCCGGCGGTGGGCGAGGTCATCGACCCCTTCAGGACGCCCATCCTCGTGGCCGGCTGGATGCGCGGCTCGCACCACGGGCCGTTCATGCCCGTCGGCGTCTGCGACGCAAACTGCACGCAGTTCGACGGACCGCCCCGGGTCATCTGTCTCGGGTTCCAGGTCTGCAACGGAAAACTGATCGGGCCTGCGGACATGTTCGACGACCCGGCGTTCAACCGCGTCCGCGACCAGTGCTGCGAGCTCTCCAGCGTGCTCCGGGCTCACGGGCCGTTCGAACCGCACCGCCTCTCGCTCGAGGAGATGGAGTACACCACCCTCCCGGGCGTCGAGAAGCAGTTCAAGGACCGCTGGGAAGACCTTCCCGAGTAATTTTTTTTTATTGCCGGCGGTTGCCCGCGGCGCTTTATCCATTTCAATCGTTTGTGAATAGCCCCGGCCGCACCGCACGGTGCCTTCCGGAACTAAACGGCCCACCGGCAGCAGCACCTAACGGGGCCGCACCTCCCACCGACCGCCGAAGGCGGGCGCTAGTCGGCAGCGCCACCAGGCAATGACGCACCTCCCACCGACCGCCGGAGGCGGTCGGTAGTCGGCAGCAGCACCTAACGGGGCCGCACCTCCCACCGACCGCCGGAGGCGGTCGGTAGTCGGTAATAGGAAAACTTAATGCATGAACATAACCATATAAGAACAGATGGTTAATGGTATCGTACTCCCTGTGAAGAAGGTTTTTTCGCTCGTAGACTCTAAAATCACCGTCGAGATCAAGGATGACGGCAGGAAACTCCAGGGACGGCTCGTTGCGGTGGATGAACACCTGAACCTGCATATGGACGAGACCACCGAGTTTACCGGGGAACAGCGGGGCCGCACCCTCGGAACCGTCGTCATCCGCGGCAACAATATCCTGACCATTGCGCCCCTGCTCTGATAGCCATGTCCGACCAGGAGGAAGAAGCACTCAAGGTTATCCAGTCCCATCGTCAGGGAGTTCTCCAGAGCGAACTCTGGAAACTTCTCGATATCGACAGCAGGAAGTGCTCGAGGATCGTGAAGCGGCTGCTTGATGCCGGGTTGATCGAACGCATCGAGTTTCGCAGCGACGGCATCAAGACCTACCTGTTACGCGCGAAGAAACGCGCGATCGATCCCTGCATCATCCTTGCGGGAGGAGAGGTTCTCCCGTGCATCGGCTGTGATCAGGAGTGCACCCCGGAAGAGTGCGCACTCCTTCTCGACTGGATGTACCAGCTTGCTCTTGAAGAGTATCAGGAGTAAAACTTCTCTTTTTCAGACATCTCCAAGCGGTTTCAGCCGGAAGGCTACTCCGAAGGACCAGAACCCGCCGCAAAAGAGTGGTATGGTTCAGGACCGGGCGACCTCGCCCGGCGCGCTCTTCTTCCGGCAGACGGCATCGATCACGCCGTGCTGCACATTGTAGAAACTATGCAGTATGTCGATCTCGCAGTCGAGATCGATGACCGTCTCCTCGTCACCCCCGGTGCAGAGGGTCACGGACTCTTCCTGAAACGTGACGTACGGGGCACCGTCTGCCCGGGCATCCGCCACCGCGGTGATGTAGATGCAGTCGTCCCCTTCGACCACCTCGACATCGGACTCCCCCTCCTCATCTTCGGCGAAATCGGGGTAGGGAGCCCCCTCGGGCAGTCCGCCGATGATGGTGAACCCGATAATCTTCGGGTCGTAAGGAGGCATCTCGCTTAAGATCTTCTCCATCAGCCGCGCGATGTTTCGAAACATTTCGTCGTATGGGTTATTCGCCATGTGTACCACGTATCCGGTATCGGTCGTTGATTCGCTCGACAACCCCCGTGTGCATAAGGTTGCCCAATCTCTGTTTCAGCTCATCCGTGGACAGGCTGCTCACTTCCTCGAGTTCCGCGAGGCGCAGGTCGGCGTGTGAGAGGGTGAGAATGATCTCCAGGTCCCCGTCGTCGGTGACGAAACCCCCCCGCATGCGCATGACCTCGGCGAACCTCGATTCGATCTCCCGCTCCAGTTGTTCGAGGTTATCCAGGAGCTCGTCGCGAGCCCGAACCATCCTCCTGAATGCCTCGAGGTTTCTTGCAAATCGTGTTCTCTGGTTCTCTTCAACGGAGGGAAATGTAACCCCATCCTGCTTCTGCAGGTTTACGATGACATTGATGTCATGCGAGAGATAGTAATACTTTCGCCTGCGTTCGTCCTGGAAGGATATGAGGAGCTGCTCGCGCTCCATCAACTGCAGGTGTTCTATCACCGCTTTCGGACTGAGTACCAGGCGCTCGGAGATCTCGGTCACAAAACACGGTTTCTGCCTCAGCAGTTGTATTATTCGCCGCCTGTTCCGGTTTCCCAGGATATCGAGGAGACGGGAAACATCACTGCCCTCGAGCATATTTACTAAATGTTAGTGATTTCGGCATAAAAAGGTATCACTCGAAGAGGCGGTAGTTCGGTGCCTCGTCGGTGATCATGATGTTGTGCGGGTGGCTCTCGCCATACCCCGCAGGCGTGATCCTGAGGAATCTGCCGTTCCTCTTCAGATCCGCTATCGTCTTTGAACCCGTGTAGCCCATCGCGGACTTCAGGCCGCCGACAAGCTGGTAGATGACGTCCGATACATGGCCAACGTAGGGCGTGACCCCCTCGACGCCTTCGGGAACGAACTTGGTTCTCCCGAACTCCTTCTTCTGGAAGTAGCGGTCGCTCGACTCGCCGCTGCTCATGACGCCGAGCGATCCCATCCCGCGATACTGCTTGTAGCGTCGGCCCTTGATCGTCGTGACCCTCCCCGGCGCCTCGTCGGTGCCGGCAAAGAGGCTGCCCGCCATGATACAGTCCGCGCCCGCGGCAATCGCCTTCGCGATGTCCCCGGAGTACCTGATGCCGCCGTCGGCGACCACCGGCACGTCGGCTCCGTGCGCCACCTCAGCGACGTTTGCGATCGCAGAGACCTGCGGCACGCCCACGCCCGCGACGATCCGGGTCGTACAGATGGAGCCCGGCCCGATGCCGACCTTCAGCCCGTCGACGGTCCCGGCGAGGGTCGAGGCCGCCTGCTTCGTCGCGATGTTCCCGGCAACCACATCGACGGCGACGCTCGCCTTGATATCCCCGACCGCCTTGACGACGTTCATATTGTGGCCGTGAGCGCAGTCCACCACCAGGCGTCGGCGCCCGCCTCGACGAGCATCATCGCCCGGTTGAAGTCGAAGGGGCCCACCGCGGCGGCGACCCGGAGTTTCC
Organism: Methanoculleus sp. MH98A; assembly: GCF_000691865.1. Classification (GTDB taxonomy): domain Archaea; phylum Halobacteriota; class Methanomicrobia; order Methanomicrobiales; family Methanoculleaceae; genus Methanoculleus. The sequence goes on from NZ_JMIO01000006.1 coordinate 14,812, forward strand.
CGTTTGCATCACGGTTCGCGCGGGGATACTGCCTCTTCTCGAGGATATCGCGCATCGTGATGATGCCGACCAGGCACCCCTCGGCGTCCACGACAGGGAGACGCTCGACTTTGTTCGCGTACATCGTCTCGAGCGCGTTCTCCGCCGTGATGTCCTCGGAGGCTGTGATCAGCTTCTTCGTCATGTAGGCGGTGATCTTCGCCTCGCCGCGTTTCGGGAGGATCGCCCTGATGTCCCTGCGGCTGACGATGCCGATCACCTTATCGTTCTCGATGACGGGCACGCCCCCGATACCGTACTGCCGCATGACCCGCTCCACGTCGGTGACCGTGGCCTCGGGACCGACCGCAACGACCTCACGCTCGATCAGGTCCTCGGCCTGCTTGACGACCCTGACCTCGGCGACCTCGCGATCCGCAGGCATGTTCCGGTGGATGACGCCGATGCCGCCTTCCCGCGCCATGGTTATCGCCATCACCGACTCGGTCACCGTATCCATCGCGGCGCTCACGAGGGGGATGGTCAGGGGAATGTTGCGCGAGAACCGCGACCTGACATCGGCCTCGTCGGGCTCGACCCATGATTCGGCGGGCTCAAGGAGCACGTCGTCGAACGTAAACGTCGTTTCCATCTGCATCTTCTCGATGTACATACATCACCTGAGCATCATCATTGCTTTCTCCACCAGTTCCGCCCTGACCACTGTCGACCGATCGCCCCCGCAGACCATCCCCCGGACACCGATGATCTCGGGGTTGATCCGCTTTAAGGCATCGAGATCCTCGAACTTCAGCGACCCGGCAAGAGCCGTCTGCAACCCGAGATCCTGGTTCTGCCCGACAAACCGGATCAATGTCTCCTCGTCCATGAACTCAAAGAGACTCTTCCCATCTTTAATACCGGTGTCGATCATAGCGACATCGGCACCGGCCTTTGCAACCAGCGGGCTGATCGCAAGCGGTGAGATCGTACCTATTCTCTTAAAATCGGCATATGCAGCAATGACGACGTGCTTCTCGGGAAACTCCTGTTTCACCGCCGTGGTCACCGCCTCGATGACCTCGCGGGCACGGTCTTCCCCGTCGAACATCAGGCCCACCTTGATGTAATCGGCACCTGCATGCGCGGCACCGTATGCAGCAAGAGCTGCGGTTCCCGGTTTATACTCATTGTCCCCGATTGCAGCGCTGACAGGCTTCTTGCCGGCGATCTCCTTTATCCCGCGGACGATCCAGGGGAAATTCGCGCCAAGAGACCCCTCCGAGGGTTTTTTTACGTCGATGATGTCGGCGGAAAGCGAGCTTTTTGCCTCCTCAATGCTGCTTGGACTGACGAGTAATTGCATAGAAATTAATGATCCTTCACCCTAATAGTGATTACGTTGAGGACATGGAACTGATTCTTGCAGTCGATCTGGCAGGCGGGCTTGTGGTGCACGGGAAGTCCGGAGACCGCGCGGGTTACCGGCCGCTGACCTGGGGGATCGCGCCCTCGGCCGAACCGGAAGCCTACCTCTCCGCTCTCGCGCCCCGGTATCTCTACATCGCCGACCTCGAGGCTCTCGAGGGCAGGACACCGCAGGACGACCTCGTCCGGCGGTGCGCCGCGATGGTCGAGCGGTGCTACCTCGACCGGGGCTGCAGGTCGCCCGCCGAATGCGCCGCGGTCGAGGGAGTGACGCCGATTGTCGGCACCGAGACGGCGGCGAGAGCGATCGAGGACCTTGCGGCATACCGGAGCGGATACCTCAGCATCGACGTCAAAGGCGGCCGAGTGCTCCCCTGGGGCATTCCGCCGGCGGAGATGCTCCGCCGTGCGGCGGCACTCTCGTTTGAAGGGTGCATCCTCCTCAATATCGGCGCCGTGGGAACGGAACGGGGGCTCGTCCGGGAGGAACTCGAAGAGATGCGGGCGTGCTACCCCGGCCGTCTCCTCTACGGGGGCGGGGTCGCCGGGACCGGCGACATCCGTCTCCTCGCCGACGCCGGGTTCGACGGGGCGATCATAGCGACGGCCGTTCACCGCGGCACGGTACCGCTCGAATGGCTCCGGAGGGGACACCCGTGCTGATCACCATCGAAGGGATCGACGGGAGCGGGAAGAGCACGCTTCTTGCCCGTCTCCGCGAACTGCTCGCCGACCTCGACCCGCTCTTCACCCGCGAGCCCGGCGCCACCTGGGTCGGCGAGCCGGTAAGGCGGGCGATTGCCGAACGGATGGACCCGATCACCGAGGCGCTCCTCTTCTGCGCCGACCACGCCGCGCATATCGATACGGTGATCCGGCCCGCCCTCGACGAGGGAAGGCTCGTCGTCTCCGACCGCTACGCCGACTCGCGGTTCGCCTACCAGCCGGTCGTCCTCGACGGCGTCCTCCCCGACCCGCTCTCCTGGCTTCGCCGGATCCACGAAGGATGGTCGATCCGGCCCGACCGGACGTTTCTCCTGGTCCTGCCGGTCGAAGACGCCGTCTCACGACTTGGCCCTGAGAAAAAGAGAGAATACTTCGAGAACGCCGCGATCCTCGAGCAGGTGCAGGAGAACTACCTGAACCTCGCGGCATCCGACCCGGCACGGTTCGTCGTCGTCGATGCGCTGCTCCCAAAAGAAGAAGTTGCCCGGTTCATCGCGGGCGAAATCAGGGCTGGTGCCCGATCGTCACGACGACGTCCCCGAGCGTGAGGACGTCCACCTCTTCTCCCGCCACCCGGTAGGCGACCTTCGGCGTGAAGGAATCGGGGGGCACCGGGATCTCCTCGCCTGCGACCGTCACGGTCGCAGGCGGGTTCTTGAGCAGTTCCGGCGGGAGCGCCTCCACTGCCTGCATGAACCCGCGGGCCTGCTTCCTGAGCGCCGGGCCGATGACCGCCATATTGAAGTCCACGCCGCTCACGACCTCCTCGAGCCGGGGCGTGCCGGTGCTCCAGCGCGCATCGGCATTGAGGGCGCGCCCGGCGTCGCCGGCGTCGTCGACCGGCTCCGGCGCGTAGATCATGACGTGGCCGAGCGGGGCGTTCAGCGCCATGCCCTTATCATGCTTGTAGCGCCGGAGTTCGGCGACCGTCTTCACGAGGAGATCGCCGTGGCGCCGCGCTTCGTCGTCGGCGTATGAAAAGTCCGGCCAGGCTTCTTTGTGCACGCTCTCGCCGGCGAGGTTATGGTAGCACTCTTCCGCGAAGTGCGGGATGATCGGGGCAAGCAGGCGGCAGAGGACGTCCATCGTCGTCCGGAGCGCGCTGCAGGCGCTGGCCCTGCTGCCGTCGTCCGTATAGAGGCGCCCCTTGGCAACCTCGATGTAGTCGTCGGCGAGCGTGTTCCAGGCAAACTCCCGGATCGCCCTGAGCGCCCGGTCGAACTGGTAGCCCTCCATTGCGGCGGTGACCTCGGCGACGGTCTCGGAGAGCCGGACGAGCAGCCACCGGTCGGTGAGTTCCGTCACCGGCGCCGCGGGATCGGCCCCCTTCTCCAGGTGCCCCATGACAAACCGGAAGATGTTCCAGAGTTTGGTCTGGAACCGGGACGCGGCGACGACGTCGTTCCAGTTGAACATGATGTCCGAACCGGTCGCCGCGCCTCCCGCGCCCCACTGCCGGAGCGCGTCCGCGCCGTACTGCCCGACGATCTCTTCAGGAGAGATGATGTTGCTCCTGCTCTTGCTCATCTTGAACCCGTCTTCCCCGAGCACCATGCCGTTCACCAGGATCTCGTCCCAGGGGTGGCCGCCGACCAGCGCCTTCGCCCGGAGGATGGTGTAGAACGCCCACGTCCGTATGATATCGTGTCCCTGGGGGCGGATCTGCGCCGGGAAGAACGGAGGTTTGCCGGTTCCGTCCCACCCGGTGACGTGGAGCACCGATACTGAAGAGTCCATCCAGGTGTCGAGCACGTCCGTCTCGCCGGTGAAGTCCGATCCCCCGCACTTCGGGCAGGGGGTTTTCGGCTTATCGACCGTCGGGTCGATCGGGAGGTCTTCCTCGGCCGGGATGACCATCTCGCCGCAGGCAGTGCAGAACCAGACGGGGATAGGGGTCGCGAAGATCCGCTGCCGGGAGATGCACCAGTCCCATTCCATGGAGTTCGCCCAGTTCTCCATCCGGGCGAACATATGCTCCGGCGTCCAGGAGACCCTCCGCGCCGAATCCAGGATCTCGTCCTGGTGAACCCGGACGAACCACTGCCGCTCCGAGAGGATCTCGATCGGGGTCTTGCACCGCCAGCAGGTCCCCACCCGCTGCTCGAGTTCCTCCTGCCGCTTCAGGATCCCGGCCTTCTCCATGTCGGCGAGGATCGCTTCCCTGCAGACCTCCGATGACATCCCCGTATAGGGGGCTGCGGTCGCGGTCATGATTCCCTGGCGGTCGATAGCCTTGCGGAGATCCAGGTCGTGCTGCTTCCACCAGTAAACGTCCGTCTTGTCGCCGAACGTACAGATCATCACCGCACCGCTGCCGAACTCCGGGTCGACCGCGACGTCCTCGATGACCGGAACATCGTGGCCGAAGATCGGGACGGTGAGCCTCTTCCCCCTCATCCCGCGGTACCGGTCATCCTCGGGATGGACTGCCACGGCAACGCAGGCCGCGAGCAGCTCGGGCCGGGTGGTGGCGATCTCGACGCCGTCGAAGTCGAAGTAGTTGAGTTTGGTGGTGCGGGGGGCGTAGTTGACCTCGGCGAACGCGATGGCCGTCTCGCACCGGGTGCAGAAGTTCACCGGATGCTCGCTCTGGTAGATGTCGCCGGCTTTGAGCATCTGCAAAAACGACGCCTGGGTCTTCCTGTAGTAGTCCGGGAGCATGGTGATGTACTCGTGGCTCCAGTCGGTCGAGAACCCGAGCCGCCGCATGGTCGCCCGCATCTTCTCGATGTTGCCGAGCGTGAGGTCGCGGCACATCTCCCGGAACTTCTCCCGCGGTACGTCGTTTTTGGTGATCCCGTAGGTCTCCTCGACCTTCACCTCGGTCGGGAGGCCGTGGCAGTCCCACCCCTGCGGGAACATGACGTTGTAACCGCGCATGCGTTTGTACCGCGCGATGAAGTCGATATAGCACCAGTTTAACGCGTTCCCGATATGGAAGTTTCCGGTGGGATAGGGCGGCGGCGTATCGATGATGAACCGTGGTTTTGACGAAGCGGGGTCGAAATAGTTGTCCTCATCCCGCCAGGTATCCTGCCAGCGCGTCTCCACTTCTTCGATATCGTAGTTTTTGGGTAGTTGATGTGACGGCGACATTTTCAGCGTATAATCTCTCTCTTCCCAGTGAAATATAATGTTCGACGGGGCTTTCCGTATCGGAGTATCCCGCGCAGCGCACGGGTTCGCCGTCCCCGGCCCGGGCGTCCCGGAACGTTCGCCGCGAAAAATCGCGGAGACGGCAGGGGTTCGACCCTAAAGGCTTTGTCCCTCCACTCCCAATCCTATATGAATGACAAAGCCGCCGGGGTTGGTTCTGGCATCGGTGCTCACCCTCGTCTTCATAGGCCTTGCCCCCCTGCTCCAGCCGGCGTGGCTGCTCACGCTCTTTCTCGTTCCGTTCTCACTCGTTCTCTTCCTCATCAAAGAGACACGCTACGTATCGCTCTCGATCGTCGCGCTTGCCGTGCTCTACGGGCTCGGCTGGCTCTCGACGTTCGTCTTCACCTGCACGCTCGGCATCGTCGTGATCGGGGAGGTGGTGTTTCGGCTTACCGGGGATCGGCATGCGGCGTATCTCCATCACCTGGTTGCCGCAATCGCCGTATCGGTTGCGGTGATGCTCTACCTGCAGTACGCCGCGCCGCTCGTCGCCGTGATGGGCGTGGTCGTCGCGGTGCTCCTCCGGGCGGCCCTCCGGGGCCGGGACGATGCTTTGATGATCGAGGCGCTCGGCGTCGCGATGACCATGTTCCTCTTCGAGGAACTCAATTTCGAGGTCGACCTGACCCTTCTCGTCGCCGCGGCCGTGATAGCGTTCGGGTTCGGCTACACCTCCTACCGCGTCCGGGTGGCCGACATCAGCGGCCTCTTCTCGGGCGCCATGATCGGGATCATCCTCATCGTCTTCGCGGACGTCCGGTGGTTCCTGATCATGCTCACCTTCTTCATCATCGGTGCCGGGGCTACCCGCTACCGCTACGGCGATAAGGAGCAACTCGGCGTCGCCCAGGAGCACGGGGGCGTGCGCGGCTACTTTAACGTCTTCGCGAACGGTCTGGTGGCGACCGCCGCCGCCATCCTCTACGGCCTGACCGGCCAGCCGGCTTTTGCGGCGCTTTTCATGGGCAGCGTCGCTTCGGCCGCCGCCGATACCGCCGCAAGCGAGATCGGGGTCACGGGAAAGGTGCCGTACCTGATCACGACGCTCAAGCCGGTGCCGCGGGGGATGAACGGCGGGGTGACCCTGCGGGGCGAGGCCGCGGCCGTCATCGCATCCGTCCTCGTCGCCGTCGTCGCATGGGCAATGGGCGTCGCCGACCCCTGGATGGCCGCCGTCACGATCGCCGCCGGGTTCATCGGCACCAATGTCGACAGCCTGGTGGGCGCGACGCTCGAGAACAGCGGCAGGATCGGGAACTCGGGCACGAACCTGGTCGCTACGTTCTCCGGCGGCGTCTCGGGGATGCTGATCTATATGCTCGGGTGATGGGGCGCGGGGGTTCCGGTGCGGTTTTTAAAGGGTATAGTCCGCTGACTGTAAGTATCCGGGCGGATCGTGGAGCAAAATGCCATGTCTCGCAAAGTACTGTCCTTTGAGACATCGTTCAACCCCTTGCACGGATTACCATCGGCTTCGCACCTTCGATACTCTAGCTCCGTTTCTCCGAACCATCGCTTATCGCCACGCACTGCCCCCGCCCCTCGCGGGCGGGGTGCGACGCTCCGCTAGGAACGACCGCCGCAGGACGGGAGTTTGAGAAGCCATCAGGCTTCGAGGAGCAGAGTTTGAGCACCGAAGGTGCGAGTGAGGAGCGCGAAGCACGGGCGGGGTGCGACGGACAGACCGTCCGGAGCTTGAGAAGACCGGAGGTATTCGAGTGGGGGTTACAGGTGTCCTTTTGTGCGGTAGAGACAGGGGAGGGGGGATGCTCCCCCCTCAAAGGCCTTCGGCCTTCTCGTGCTCCGTTCCTGTCGGAACATCGCACTCCCCGTCAGCCCCACCCCCAACGGCGATATCTCCTCGAAAGCCGTGCATGGGTGTACTATCAGATACACAGGACGGAACCTGCAGGTAGAGGGTCAGAACGAAGAATGTGCGGGAAACAATGAGGAGCCGTTTCAGATGATGCGGCAGGAAAAATCTAGAAGATATTAGATATCAAAAACCCAGCACTGGAGAAAAGGAAGTATAATTCCCGTCCAGCCACGTCAGTACTTATACCAGCGCCCCTTCTCGTCGTACTCCCCCTGTTCTGCCTGCACAGCACCGGCGTGGTTTTTGAAGAAACTCGCCTTGTAGGCGTAGAGAAAGACCGAGAAGAGCACGATCACGACCGCATAGACGATTGCGGTGATCCATATCCCCTCCGTCCCGATGAGCGCGAGGATATCTTCCGGCATCACCGCCTGGAGTTCCTCGGGGCTCATGCTGACGAGCGGCTCGAGTTTTTCCAGGAGGAGAGCAGTCCAGGCAAAGGAGCCGGCGAACCAGAGTACCAGGAAGGTAACGATGTTCACCAGGTAGAAGACCAGAACCCTGCCGAGATTGTTCATGACGAACTCGACACTCCGCCGGATCGACTCGAAGACGCCCGTCTCCTCAAAGACCGCCACGGTGTCGTAGAAGAACGTGAAGAAGGCGATGGAAAGGATGACCCCGAAGAGGAGCGCTGCCATGTTTGCGGCGGCTCCGGCGCCGAGGAGCGCGAGCGGTATCGAGAGCAGGAAGAGTGTCAGGATGACCGCGAAGAAGATAACCAGCGCCGGCAGGAGTATCCGGAAGTAGTAGGTCTTGCCCGACTGTACGAACTCCCCGACGGAGAATGCCTCACCCTTAACCATGCCGTAGACGCCGCCGGCCAGGAAGGGCAGTGCGAGCCCCAACAGCAGCAGCAGGGGTTCCATATAAAACGTCTCGCCTGAGATCATGATGATGGCGGTTGCAAAGAAGAAACCGCCTATGGCAAGCCCTATCGACCATATGAGAGGTTGCCGGAGGAGTCCGGCGGCATTGCCGACCGATTCGAGCGTCATGCTCACCGGTTCCTCGGCATTGCGACGATCTCGCGCACCTGCAGATCGAAGAACGACGCGGTATGCGCGGGACGGATGACGCAGACGGTGTCGGCCCCGGTTGCGGTGCCCCCGACCGCGATCACCTCTTCATCGACGCCGACCGCGCCCTGGTCCGCCGCGATGAGGACGCACTCCACCGCGACCTTCAGGCCGACCGCGACGATTCGCCGCAGGGCCTCGGCGATTGCTTCCGTGCGGGAACTCCCGCCGAGTTTCGGTGAGCGGGATATCGCGCGTTCGAGCCCGGAGAGCGCGTGCGTCCCGGTGACGATCTTCGCGCCCCCAGCCCGGAGGGTCTCGGCCGCTTCCGGCGAGAACTGCCACTCGCCGGGCTTTGAGAACCCGACCACGTAGGTGACGACGATCAGCTCAAGGTCCGTTCCTGCCATAGCGTCCCGGAAGGCAAGCGCCGTCCGGCCGCTGCTGCTCGCGACAACGACCTTTTTGACGCCGAGTTCCCGTGCCCGCTCGACGGCGAACCGGGCGGCGTCATGGGTATTCTCTCTACCCGGCGCATCGAAGTAATAGGTATTCCGGGTTACGAAGCTCATGCAGTCATGTTGTCGTTGCTCCTAATTGAATCTCCCGTACCGATGATTGGGGCTGCAACGGCACGGCCAGGGTCGCTATGGCGGGGAAAGAAGGTGATAAATGGTGGATGGCCCAACACTACTCTCAACCGAACGGTGCGGTAGGAGTTCTCATGATCACACTGGCCATTGCAGGAAAACCAAACTGTGGGAAATCAACGTTTTTCAGGGCGGCGACCCTCGCCCAGGCAGAGATTGCCAATTACCCGTTCACGACCATCGACGCAAACCACGGCGTCGCGTACGTCCGGACAGCCTGCCCATGCCAGGAGATGCATGTCCCATGCGAGAACTGCCGGGACGGGGTCAGGTTCATCCCGGTCGGGCTGATCGACGTGGCGGGCCTCGTCCCCGAGGCGCACCTCGGGCGGGGGCTCGGCAACCAGTTCCTCGACAACCTCCGGCAGGCGGACGCCATCCTCCAGATCGTCGATGCCAGCGGGGCGACGGACGCTGAAGGGAACCCGGTCGATATCGGCTCGCGCGACCCGGTGAAGGATATCGAGTTCCTCCAGTACGAGATGTCGATGTGGATGTACGGCATCCTCTCGCGGAACTGGGCGAAACTCGTGCGGCAGGCCCAGTCGAGGGACTTCTCTCTTGCGGCGGCGATCGCCGAGGTCTTTGCCGGCCTCGGGATCACCTACGAGCACGTCCGCGACGCCACCGAGGCAGTCGGAGTCGAGCTCCGGACCGCCGGGGAGGAGGACCTGATCCGGTTCTGCCGGGAGCTGATGACGATCAGCAAGCCGATGCTGATCGTCGGGAACAAGGCCGACCAGGCACCGGAGGAGTGCCTTGAGCGGCTCGCGAATCACGACGTCGTCTTTGCAAGCGCCGCAGGCGAACTTGCGATCCGGATGGCCGCAGAGGGGAAGTTCGTCCGCTACCTCCCCGGCGACAGGAACTTCACCGAGAACCCCGGGGCGAACCTCAACGCCGCGCAGCGTGCCGGGCTCTCAAAGGTCGCGGAGTTCATGCAGACGTTCGACGGCACCGGGGTTCAGAAGGCGCTGGACGCCGCGGTCTTCAACCTCCTTGATCGGATCGTCGTATTCCCGGTCGAGGACGAGCACAAACTCACCGACGGCAAGGGCAGGGTTCTCCCCGACGCGTTCCTCATGAAGCGCGGCTCGACCCCTCGCGACCTCGCCTACCAGGTTCACACCGATATCGGCGAGGGGTTCCTGTATGCCATCGACGCGAAGACCGGGATGCGGATCAAGGACACACAGGAACTGAAGAACGGCGACATTATCAAGATCGTCAGCGTCCGGAAGTGATCTGCGGGCACGGAGAAACCTACCTCAACTCCTCCGTGCCCCGGCGGGCGAACCGGCATCTCCGGAGCGCCGGTATAAACCGGCAGACATTTATATGGATTTGAGAAATATTCGATCATCATGAGCGGCGAGGTCTACCAGGCGCAGGTCCTCCGGAACTTCTTCGACACCATCACCGGAACGGACAGGAACCTGACCCGGATCTACATGTGCGTGATGAGCCTCGCCAAGCTCCGCATGGAGTCACCCGAGAGGATGACGTTCCTCGTGGACCAGCTCCGCAAGTCCAAACAGAAGCGGGAACTCTCGGTCGATATCATCGATTATATGTGCGACGTGGCGCGTGATCTCGAACTCGTCACCATCCAGACCGCGTTCGGCGTGAAAGACATCAACGCGGTCTCCGACGAGTTCAGCGGGATCAGCCTCGACTCGCTCTGATTTTTTTGCCCTGAATGAGGCACGGTTTTTCCAAGGAGTTGTTACTCTCTTTCGTTGGCCTCCGGTGCGTTGCGTTTTGGGCGATTGCCGGAACGGGTATGAACGTGGCAAGATTCTGTACAGTGGACTGTGGGGATATCGCCACGGAGGGGGGTGGGGACAGGGGAGGGGGGAATACTCCCCCCTCCCCGTCAGCCCCTCCCCCAAGGGCGATAGCCACCACGGTCCACTGCACCGGGCTTTCCCCTCGCTTCAGTCGCCCTGTTCGTCGTGGCTAACTCACAACTTCAGGCGTATAATCCAGGGTATTTGCAGTCTCACTCACTCGAAATAGTATCCAAACCCCCCTCACTTCGGCTTATACCGCCCCCACTTCTCCAGCGCCTCCCGAAGCGCCGTGGCCTTCTTCGCCTTATCCTCGAGCGTTTCGCCGTCCTTCCAGGCCTCGACCGCCTGCATGGTGGCCTCGGCGCCCGCCCGCGTGCCTTCGGGTGGCCGTGGATGCCGCCGCTGACGAGGAGAACGAGTTCGGTGCCGTAGATATCGAGCACGTCCGGCACGAGCCCGGGGTGGAGACCGCCCGAAGATGCCGGGAAGGCGCTCTTGATGTTGCCCCAGTCCTGGTCGAGGGCCATGTGGTCGACGGCGTCCATGTGGTTCTCCCGGAGCATATCCGCAAGCACCGTGACCTCCGCCCGGGTGCCGACCAGTTTGCCCACAGCGGTTCCGGTGTGGATCTGCGAAACACCGATGAGCCGCATCATCTTCGCCAGGAACTGCATCGTGATCCCGTGCCTCTCGTCCCGGTCGAAGGCCGCGTGCATCGCCCGGTGGGCGTGGATCGCGAGCCCGAGGTCGGAGCAGTAGTCCCGGAGGGTCGCGACGGCCGCCGTTCCGGCCACCACGACGTCGATCATCGCGTAGTTCCAGCCGTAGTCCGCAAGCATCTTCGCCCGCTTCTCCATCGTCTCGGTATCGGCCGTGATGTTGATGAACGCGGACTTTTTCTCGCCGGTCTCCTGCTCGGCCCTATCCCGCATCTTCGTCATCGCCCGGACGCGGTCTTCGAACCGGTTGAACGGGTGGGACGTCAGGTTCTCGTCGTCCTTGACGAAGTCGAACCCGCCCATCCAGGTCTCGTAACCGATCTCTGCGTGCTCTTCGGCGGTGAACCCCACCTTCGGCTTCGCCACCGCGCCCGTGAGCGGCCGCCCCCGAACACTCATCATATCGCGTATGCCTTCAATGCCGAAGTGTGGACCCTTGAAGTGCCGGAGGTATTCGGCGGGGAACGAGGCATCGATCAGCCGGAGGCGGTCGAGCGCCTTCATCCCGAAGACGTTCCCGGCGATCCCGCTCAGGAGCTGGGCCGCGTTCCCCTCCTCCCAGAGGGCGAGGGGGTAGGCGATCTTCACGTAATTCCCCTCGATCTCGAACGCCTTCGCCTGGAGGTCCCGCATCCGGGGCGGCAGGGTAAAGAGCGTGGTCCAGGTTCCGGTCGAGCTCTCCGACGCGATGCGCCCGACTGCCTCCTCCCTGCTGATCCCCTCCGCCGGCTCGAAGTAGTAGAGGGCTACGAGTTCGTCCGGGCCGGGAGTGTGGTTTAAATCAACAAACTCTTCGTACCAGTCAATCGCCATAAAATCACCTTTTGAAGTGAAGGGGTTCCGGGGTGAAAAACCTTCCATTCGGAGCAGGGTAAAGAACGCTGCAATCACTTTCTCCCCGCAGGCGCCAGGTTTATCTGCCGGCGGGTCGAGAGGAAAGCAGAAGGAGTCTTATGGAACGAACCGCCGATAATTTGCGCCCGCTCTTCGATTACGATGCAGAGAGACCGCCCGCGATTGAGATTGCCGGCACCGACGTCTCGGTCAGCGACCTGACCTACCAGTCCGCCCCGGATCGGGGGGTTCGGGCCTACCTGGTGGCCCCGGCAGAAGTTGACCGGTCGAAACGCTCCGCTGCCATTCTCTTCCTCCACCCGGGACTTGGTTCCCGCGCCACGTTCCTCGCCGAGGCCGTGGCCCTTGCCGGGATGGGTGCGGCCTCCCTGCTCGTCGACGCTCCCTGGGCCGCCGATACGGCAGCAGCCTGGGGTCAGGCAGTCACGGATCCCGAGGAGGCCGTGCGGGAGCATAACCGGACGGTGATCGACCTTCGCCGGGGGATAGATCTCCTCGTAGCGCAGCCGGGCGTCGATCCGGACCGGATCGGGTTCGTGGGCCACAGTGTCGGGGCGCTTTTCGGGGCGGTGCTCGCCGGCGTCGATCGGCGTCTTGCGGCCGCCGTCCTGATGGCGGGCACCGGAAGGTTTGCCGACGTCGCCGCGGTGAACCTGCCCGATTTGCGGGGCGAGAGGCTCGAGCATTACCGCCGGACGCTCGCGGAACTCGATCCTGCCGTCTGGGTCGGCCGTGCCGCACCCACCCCGCTCTTCTTCCAGGCCGCTCTTCGCGACGAGTTCTTCACGGAGGAGCAGGCCCGGGAGTTCTTCGAGCAGGCGAGCGAACCGAAGTCGCTCGAGTGGTACGACGCGGGCCATTTCCTTGACGAAGCGGCCCGCCGCGACCGTATCGCGTGGCTGGCCGGGGTGCTCTCGCTGGAGCGTTCCCGGTAGCGGGAAAGAAGGGGCAATTGCTACGAATGCAATTTTTTGTTATAAAGGGTAAACATTTTTATGTGGTGAGTTCTTACCCATACGTGGCCAGGCGACGACGGAACCTGCCTGCGCCTCGTCCACCCACCCTGCAGCGCGCTACTGCATGTCCTTCATACACCCCGATCACTTTTTAGCGTCACTCGGAGATCCCGTCGAGAACCTTCTCGATCCGGTCCACCTTTGCCTCGATCCGGTCCATCGACTGCCGCAACATCTGGAGTTCCCCGCCGGCCGCACCGCTCTTCTGTCCCGCCGCACTCGCAATCTGGTCTTCGATCCACTCCTTGAGCCTTACGACGATGATGAAAAGCAGCGTCAGAACACCAAGATTAATGATAACGTAGACGGAACCGGCAAGCACGGTGTTCAAAGAGTTCGAATCGCCAAACAAGCCGTTGATAAGGCAGATGATCACGAGCAATGCAATAACGGCGCCCCACAGCGCCTTCAGGTAGAGTTTCCACCTATCCTGTCTCATCCTTTGACCTCTCTAATGACACAATCAAATCCAGGTTCAGCACCACCTCAAACGGCACCGCCCGGTAGCACCTCCGGAGATACGGGGGTTCGTCCGACGTCCTGCTGTTCCCTTCCGCAAAACCGAGTTTCTCGAGCTGCCGGAGATAAATGGCGGCCAGCGGGCGCGATATGCCGAGCTCTTCGGCGACCTCGCGGGCATACTTCTCTTCGGCCGCGATTGCCCCGAGTACGGCAAGTCGCTGCTCGTTCCCGAGCAGGGAGAGCAGCCGCGCCAGTTCGGGAAGGGTGCTGAAAGACAATGTCAACATGTGTTAATTATTTTTTACACATATGAGTGTTGCGATACCGCATCCTGTACGCCGCCGGGATCTCTATCGTCTCGCCACGCAGAGCGAAGGTAGTATGACCGAACGTATCGGGGAACCAGACGTTACGTGGAGGTCGGGTTCGGGGAGAACTTCCGGGAGGCATATGCCGCCCCGGAATCGTCCGGTGGATCAGGATAGGTGGGTGTAGGAGATCCACGTTACGCGTTCTCCCCGCCGGCATCGGATCCGGCCTTATGCGGTTGATGGCATCTGCATGGGCATCGGCCGGACCCGGGGTATTCGGGGCAATCACAGTACATGCCTGCGTGGTTTCGGCCGTGGATCTTCTCCGGTTCGCCGCACATGCCGGAAGCACGGTGACTGCCGGGAAGAACCGCTTCCGGCCCGATAAACACGTTGCCCCTGCGGTGGGAATAGTTCCGCACCGGCATACAGGAGTCGCGTCGGACGATGATATATTGCTACGGCGGCCGCGGTAGGATCGTTGAACCGCGCGGTTCAATGCTTTCGAGCGCCGCCTGTCGCCGGTGGCGTTTTGGTTCCCGGCCGGCAAGTAACTCCCGATCAATACACAGGCGATGTACCGTCCGGATTTAACGATTTGACGGACCCTCACCCTGAGTCCTTTGCACCCCCACCCTCGAACCCGACCAGCGCCGGCGACGGCGGCCTCCCGACGAGCGCCAGGGCATCGGATATCCTATCGGTGATCGTAAGAGCGCCGCCGGTCCTCTCCCGGTACTCCCGCACAAGGTAAGCGGTGTGGTTGCGGTAGGTCCGGTCCCGGGTGATGAAGATCAGGTCTTCCTCGATACTGGCAAGCAGCGTCTCCCATATGAGCTCGTCGCCGATGGTATCCGTGCCCGCGCTTTTTGGGGGGTTGCCGAGGAGCTTGCGGCGGTGAGCCCGTGTGACGAGTTCGTCGGTCCGGCGAACGACCCGCACGGCAGGGTTGCCGGAGAGGGCGTTGAACGCCCGGGCAACCGGATCGGCGGCGGGATTTGCGATCATGCCCTCGATGTCGCCGCAGAGGGCACCGATAGCCCTGTCGTAACCCTCAGCAGCGCGCTGCAGCATAGCAGCATCCGGGTAGCCACGGATGATGGAGGGGAGGCGAAGCTCACCTGCCTCCCGTCTCCGCACGTCGTCCGCGATCCGTTCGAGGACGCGCGACCGGTTGCGGAGGAACTCGTCGACGATGATGTCGGGAAAAACAAGGTGTTCCGCCAGCGCACCGACATCCGCAACAATCTCTTCCGGATCCTCGTCGGACTCGTAGAGTTCGAGGAAGAGATTCGTATCGATACATACGGCTGTCATACCATCGGCGGATGATGCCGCGCGGCGAGATAATGATTTCCGGAACCGCCGGAACCGGTGCCCCCGAAGAGTTGGGCGACACCCCAAAAACATGGCGCCGACCGGAAATATGGAATATTCTCCTTCAATTTTACGGAATACCTGAATCAATGCCGAATCAAAATGCTTAAGGTTTATATTGACCATCACTCCATAAGTGGGTGGTGCATGTATCGCATTCTCGTCGTCGATGATGAACCGGTGCTTCTCGAACTGAACCGGGCCTACCTGGAGATGTCCGGCGACATGCAGGTCGAAACGACGACGTCGTCGCTGCATGCTCTCGATATGCTCTCGAAAGCCCCGTACGACGCCATCATCGCCGACTACGAAATGCCGGAGATGGACGGCATCACGCTCTTAAAGGAGGTCCGCAGCAGGGGCCTTTCGATACCGTTCATCGTCTTCTCCGGCCGCGGCCGCGAGGAAGTCATCATCGAGGCGCTCAACAACGGGGCGGACTTCTACCTCCAGAAAGGCGGCAACCCCTCCGCCCAGTTTGCCGAACTCCAGAACATGATCCTCCAGGCAGTCCGGAGGAAAAAGGCCGAGGAGGAGGTGCAGTGCGCCGGTGACCTGTACCGGAGCGTCTTCGAGCATACCGGCTCCGCCACCATCATCATCGAGGGCGACATGACGATCTCCCTCGCAAACAACGAATTCGAACACCTTACCGGCTATTCCCGTGAGGAGATAGAATCAAAGGTTCCCTGGACGGTGTTCGTCGCCGCAGAAGACGTTGAACGGCTCAGAAACTATCACCGGGAACGGCGGACAGACCCCGGTTCGGCGCCGAGAACCTACGAGTTCCGGCTGGTCGACCGGCACGGCAGCCAGAAAGACCTCCACATGACGATAGGGATCATCCCCGGGACGGATCGCTCCGTTGCGTCGATGATCGATGTCACCGACCGGAAACGGTTCGAGGAAGAGTTGGGCGCAGCGCACGAGGAGATGATCGCGGCGTTCGAGGAGACGAAAGCGAGCCAGGAGGCGCTTGAAGCGCAGTGCCGCGAGATGGAAAATTACCAGGCAAACCTCCGGGGCATCATAGATTTTCTTCCCGACCCGACGTTCGTGCTCGACCGCATGGGGAAGGTCATCATCTGGAACCGGGCAATCGAAGAGTTGACCGGGGTCGTGAAAAGCCGGATCATCGGATCGGGGCCGGAAGCCGTCTGCAAGACGATGCCGGGACTGCAGTCCCCGCTGGTGGCGGAGACCGTCCTCTCCCGGGGCGGCGGCGAGAGCGTCGCACGGGAAGTCCATATCACTTCGCCCCGCACGGGCAAGGGGGTCTGCCTCTGGGCGAAAACATCGCCGCTCTACGACGCGCAGGGCCGGCTCTCCGGAGCAATCGAGTCGCTCCGGGACATCACCGAGTCGAAACGGATGGAGGCGCAGATCCGGCACCGGATAGACCTCGAACAGGTGGTGAGTTCGATCTCCACGAAGTTCATCGGCCTCGACCCGGCGGACCTCGAAGACGCCCTCGAAGAGATGCTCCAGGCGCTCGGATCGTTCCTTGATGTCGACCGGAGTTACATCTTCCGCTTCTCCGCCGACCTCGCCCGCGTGGAGGATACCCACGAGTGGTGTGCGGAGGGGGTCGAGGCGCAGATCGATGTGCTGCAGGATCTGCCCGTCGACGTAATCTCCTGGGGAATGACGCAGATCGGGACACAAAAGTCGATCTGCATCCCCGATATCGCCGATCTTCCACAGGAGGCAGCAGCGGTGCGCGACTTCCTCCAGGGGTACGGGGTCCGGTCGCTCATCCTGGTGCCGATCGCGACCGCCGACGAGTTCCTCGGGGCAATCGGGTTTGAGACTACCCGGAAGATACGAACCTGGTCGGACGAGGACGTCACGCTGCTTGAGATCGTCGGCAACCTCTTTGCCGATCTTCTCTCCCGGATTCGTGTGCAGGAACGACTCCGCACGAGCGAGGAACGGTTCAGAAGCCTCGTGGAGCGGTCGCACGACTGCTACATCCGTGCAACCACGGCGCCGCAGGCGATCGAGTACATCAGCCCCTCGTGCGAGAGCCTGATCGGGTACACCCGGGAGGAGATCCTGGGCAATCCGGATTTCATCAGGCGGTTGATCCACCCCGACGACCGGGAGACGTTCTTCGCCCTGCTCCAGGAACGGGACGCGACGGCCCGCCAGCCGTATGTCTTCCGGGTGCGCCGGAAAGACGGGCGTTACATCTGGGTTGAGGCCTGCACGATCCCCGTCTACGGAAACGACGGACGCGCGGTTGCCATAGATTACGCGATCCACGACATCGACGCCTGGAAACAGACCGAGGCGGCGCTCATCCAGGCCAACAAGAAACTCACCCTGATGAACAGCATCGTGCGGCACGACATCGTAAACCAGGTCACGGTGGTGCTCGGGCACATCGCTCTTCTCCGGGAACAGCCGCTCGATCCGACCGTCGCCGACACCCTCGAGAAGCAGCAGGCCGCCGTCGAGATAATACAGTCGCAGATCGAGTTCACGCGCGATTACCAGGATCTCGGCGTCCGGGCTCCCCGCTGGTTCCCCGTCGAACCCCTGGTCACGGGCGCCTCAAAAGCCCTTCGGCCGATCGGTATCCGGATCTCCACCGATCTCGACGGGCTCTCCGTCTACGCCGACCCGCTCCTCTCTTCCGTCTTTTTCAACCTCCTGGAGAACGCCGTCCGGCACGGGAAGACCGTGACCGAGATCCGGGTCACGGTCGTGCCGGACGGCGGCGGAGCCCGGATTGTCTGGGAGGACAACGGCGTCGGCGTCCCCAGAGAGCACAAGGAGAGGATATTCGAGCGGGGCTTCGGGAGCCACACGGGGCTCGGCCTCTTCCTGGTGAAGGAAGTCCTCTCGATCACCGGGATCGTCATCCGGGAGACCGGTGAGCCCGGGAAAGGAGCCCGGTTCGAGATTGCGGTCCCGGAGGCAACGTCCGGTACGGGTGACTACCTGTCAAAAAAGACGAGCGGCAGGTGGTGTTCCTACCGCCGCCCGTACTTCCTGAACATATACCAGAGCCCCGCACCGATCCCGGCCATCACCAGGATGCCGAGCACCGCAACGTAGGACTGCTCTTTCACCACGACCCGGTACTCGTCTTCTTCTTCGTCCTGGTCACATTTTGCCAGCGCGACGACCTTGTATTCGCCGGCGACGATATCGGCCGGCGGGACAACCGTCACCTGCACCGTCGCCCGTTCGCCGGCTTCAAGGCTCGCGACCGATGCCGGGTCGACGGTCACCCGCCACCCTTCCGGTGCGCTCATGTTGATCCCGATGTTCGTCAGCGCTCCTCCGACGCCGGCGTTCGTAACGGTCATGTCGAACGTGAGGGTGTCGCCGCGGTTGATCTCGTGGCGGTAGCTCTTCGTGTAGGTCCGCAGATCGTACGACCCCCGGAGCCGGAGCGTCAGGTTCTCCTCGTACTCCCGGGCGGAGGACCCGATCACCGCCGTGAGGTTGTACTCGCCGACGTCCACCGAGTAGGGCGGGATGAGATCGAGGTAGAGGGTCTTTTCCTCGCCGGACGGGACGTAGATCTCCGAGACCTCTTCGGTGGCGGTGCTGCTCTCCTTAAACCGGGCGTACCACTGCTCGGGAAGGCCCTGGACGGAGAGGGTGTAGGTATCGTCGTTTCTGCCCGCGTTTTTCAGGGTCATCTCGTACTGCGGGTTGGTGCCGATTGCCGCCATCCGGGACGGGGACTTCACCCGAACCTCGGCAAAGAAGTTCTCTTTCTCGAGCGGCACGATCCCGAGGTCGACCGTCCGGCCAATCCGGATCTCGACGTCTTTCTTCTCCCACGGCCGGTAGCCGGGCCGGGTGACCTTTACGGTGTAGGTGCCCATCGGGGCGCCGACGGAGACCTTACCCTCGGCGGTCGCAAGCATCCCCTCGATGCGGGTGTCACGGTTATAAAGGCCGACGTCGGCGCCTTTCACCACGTTACCCTCCTTATCCACCACGGTGGCTTCGAGCGTTCCCGCTTCGCCGCTGTGCGTCTTCGTGATCTTGACGTAGACCCAGACCGTACCTTCGCCGATACCCACCCGGATGGGGTATTCCCCCACAGCGGCATGGCCGGAGGTCTCGGCCACCAGGCGGACGGTCTTCGTCTCGCCGGCCGGGATCAGCATCCGGTAGACCTCGCGGTCGTCGGCCTCGAACCGGATCTTCCAGTTGTCGGTACCCCTGTATGTCCAGTAGTTGAGGAGGCACGTCCCGGTATCTCCCCGGTTCGTGACCGCGAGATCGAAGACGGCGGTGTCGCCCGCCTCGATCACCTCACCGGGGAAGTCGCACCGGATCTCTGTGGGCATCGTCCCGCCCCCGGCTGCCGACGCCGCCGGGGCGATCAGCGCGGCAAGGAGGAGGATGAGAAAAATTCTTCTGCCGGTCATCGTCTCACCTGATATCCATCCGCATGAACTTCACGTAGGTCGCTGCGAAGAAGGCCGACGGGAAGACGATGAGCGCGGCGATGTTCATCCAGACCTTGCCAAGGGCACCGGCAAGGCCGGGCTTCTCCTCGGGTGCTGTATCGTAAGGCGACTGCATCATCGAGAAGATCTGCGGTTGCGTCACCGCTATCGCAATGGTCTGGTAGTTACTCTGTGGCGAGAGGAGGCTCGAGATGTCGCTGATGAGTCTCCGTTTCTCGATATAGGTCTTCATCTCCTCTTCATAAGCCTTCCACTCCGGGTCTTCGTTCCCGCCGTATACCACGCTCTGCGAGACGCTGGTGGTGGAATACCCCCCGCTGCTCGCGGTTCGCACGATCTCCTGAGGCATGCGAGGCATCTGGGGCGGCTCGGGGGGGTCACCCGCGAAAGCGTTTGCAGCCATCGCCCCGAACATGGGGAGGAGCGAGGAGACGGCGAAGAATATTACCAGGGTGTAGATCAGCGCGTTCCCGCTCTCTTTTGCTACCGTCGACATCATGAGCGCGATGGCGAAGTAGGCGAGCAGGAACCCGAGCGAGACCGCCCCGAAGACCAGGACGGCGGCAAACTCATCCAGTGTCGGGACGATCGAGAAGAGGAGGAGCATGGCAAGGGCGATGGCAAGCGCGAGCGCCATGGCGAACCCGAGCGCGCCGACACCCCCGAGTGCCTTGCCGTTGATGATCTCGTCGCGGTAGACCGGGTGGGAGAGGAGCGACTTGAGCGACCGGGTCTCTTTTTCCTTTGAGACCAGGTCGAACCCGATGGCGATGGCAAGGATGCCGCCGAGCATCGTCATGTAACTCATCATGGAGCTGAAGACGAGCATGATCGAGGGTTTTTCAGGCATCCAGCCCGCGTAAGGGCCTTCGAGGTCCTGCATGTGCTGGAGTTGCAGGCTGTAGGACTCGAGCATGGTGTTGTAGTTCTCGATGCCCGAGTGCATGCCGATCGCCGATATCACGAGGAACAGGCCGAGGATGATGATGAACCGCCTGCTGGTGATGTGGTCGGAGAACTCCTTTCGTGCTACGTTGAACAGTCGATCGAGCGCCATTCTGTCACCGCCGGTAGGCCGCCATGAAGACGTCCTCGATCTCGGGCTCCTCAAGACGCATCTCCCGGACGTGCAGCCCCTGCTCGAAGAGGGCCGCGGAAAGACGGTCCCGGATATCGGCCTTCGCCCGGACGACCGCACGGTTTCCGTTCCTCTCGATATCGATGACCGCGGGGTCTTCGATCGCCGGCAGGTGCTCCCGGGTCTCGACGACGATCCGGACGGCATCGCCGTCTGCAGGTGCCAGCGCCCGGGCGACCTCTTCGAGCGTCCCCTGCGCGGCAAGTTTTCCTTTCGCAAGGAGCCCGACGGTCCGGCAGACCACCCTGACCTCGGAGAGGATGTGGGAGGAGACGAAGACCGTCTTTCCTTCGCCGGCGAGGTGCTCGACGAGTTCGCGGTACTCCCGGACGCCCTCGGGATCGAGGTTTGCCGTCGGTTCGTCGAGGAAGAGCACCTTCGGATCGTTGATCAGCGCCTGGGCAAGCCCGAGCCGCTGCTTCATCCCGCGGGAGTACTCTCCTGCCTTCTGGGCGACGCCGTCGAGGTGGACGAGTTCGAGCAGTTCGGCGATCCGCTCCTTTCTCGCTTTCGCATCCATCCCGTAGAACCGTGCGAAATAATCCAGGTTCTGCTCGCCGGTCATGTTCCCGTAGAACCCGACGTCTTCGGGGAGGTAACCGATGATCTTCTTCACGCTCAGCGGGTCGTTTGCGACCTCGATCCCGTCGACGAAGCACCGGCCGCCGGTGGGCTCGATCATACCGGTGAGCATCAGGATCGTCGTGCTCTTTCCCGCTCCGTTCGGGCCGAGGAAGCCGAATATCTCGCCTTCCCCGACCTCGAGGTCCAGGCCGTCGACGGCCGCCTTTCCATTATATACCTTCGTGAGGTTCTCCGTTCGTATCATTTTACATTCCCGCCAGAGCCGTTTTGGCGGCGTTCTACTGCAGACTATGACATCCTCTTATTAACGTTTTCTGTGACAATCGTCTACACTTCGGGGAGTGATCACGATTCCAGTCTCTATGGTTTTACGATTATCCCGACAGAGTCCTGAGATGTACCGTGAATCAGGCGCTGGACTGCGTATCGGTCCTCGCGCGGCACCAATCATACGTCCTCTAGCGATGTCCCCCGAGGATACGGGTCATGCTCAAACCTCGTTTCGGCGTTTGGCGACAGAATATAGGGAAGATTGGGTGATAAAGCGATGGTAAACTACGAAAAAAATCGAACCTACCCGGGGCAGGCGTTCGGAAACCGGCAAGGCAGCGGTTTGTATAACGAGCGTCCACGCCTTCCAACCGACCTTCTTCCTTAAGACCCACTGGAGAGGGTCGTAATGCAAAAACCTTTTCTCTCACGGGCCTGAAGGTTCTCCTGATTGCTATGAGAAGGTTATTCGGTGCGGCCGTGGTGCTCCTCTTCCTGGTGCTCGCGGCCGGATGCATGTCGTCCCAGCCTCCGGCGGGCTACGTGACGATCCGGAGCGTCGATATCAGCATCCCGGACGGCCAGCCGCCGTCGAATGTCACCCGGGTCACGGCGGTTCCCTACCTCGACGCGGTCTACGCGGATGTAGACGGCGTCGACCTGCAGGTCAGCGCAAAAGAGGCCGGGACGGATATCGTCGTCGAGGAGACGGTTCGCTCCATCGGCACCCTGGCGTCGGGGAGGACGGCGAAGGAGGAGATCACGCTCACGCTCGAGAACGGCCGGGGTTACGATGTCTGGGTGACGATATGGCAGGACGGGCGCATGCGAGAGTCTGGTTCGGTGAACGTCTTCCTTCCGGACAGGACGGTCGCTACGCAACAACTGGCCTACTCGCTCCTCACAGTCTCCGCGATCGACGTCATGACTCCGGATCTCGGCGCCGACCCGATCACGCTCGACATCATCACCGGGATCGCAAACAGCGGCGGTTCTTCCGGGGACCTCGTGATGGAGATACGGGCAGTCAACCTCCAGACCGGGATCACCGCCGTCCGCGAGTCCCGGCCGCTCGGGACGATCCCCGGTGACCTGGGCGTCGAAAAAAGGGTGAGCATCACGGTGCCGAACGGTTACGATTACGAGATCCGCCTCCGGCTCGTCGAGGACGGCGCGGCCTTTGCGACCAGCACCGGCCGGATCACCCTGGCACCGCCGCCGCAGGTGATCCTCGCCGACGGTGCGGTCTTCAGCCCCGCGAAGAGCACATCGCCGGTCGCTCTCTCGACACCGGCTCCCACCCCTGGAAAGCCGTCCTCCGCGCAGGTCGGGCAGTTCAGGGTGCAGAGCAGCGGTGCGCCGACACCGACGTACTCACCCGGGTTTACCGTCGGGCTCGCCGCCGCCGGGCTCATCGGCGCCGGGTTTTTGAGACGGAGGAAATAGGCGTGGTGCCTGAGGGTCTCACGGCGTGGAAGGCCTACCTCTACGCCGTCTCGTTCATCGCACTCATCGTCGCGATCCTGGGTGGCGTGAGCCTCCTTGCTATCGCAGTCGAGGTCTTCGTCTACCCGGCCCCCCAGCCCTACCCGGTGCCGCACTACTACCCCGAACTTCCCGGGAGCGTGGCGCAGGTCGTGGTGGGGCTCATTGTCTGGGGGTATCACTGGATGCTGCTCAAAAAAGAGCACTGAAAGGGATTTACCGTTGCCGGAGGGATCTCGCGGCAACCAGCAGTCCCGCAATCGCCCCCGCCGCACCGAATCCGGGGAGCGGGGTGGGCGATGTCTCCGCCGGGAGGGAGGAGGCATAGGGTGCCGGCTGCACCCACATGCAGACGTGAACCGTCCCTCCCGGCGGCGGCAGGGGCGGGAACTGGTGCCGCGACATCGTCCCTCTCTCCTTATCTCTGAAGACGAACTCTTCCGGAGGCGGGAGCGTGGTGTTCACCGCGACCCGGAGGGTGCCCCCCTCGACGACGCCCGCAAACGCGTTGTCGATGTAGACATCCTCCCCGTCAGCGCCGTAGATCAGGTACCAGCCGGTCTCGTTCACCTCCGCGCCCGGGACGGGCCGTTCGACCTGACAGAACTGCGGGAAGAGGTCGATCGTCTCCCCGGCGGCCGGGCCCGTTCGATGAACCCGGTATACATCAGGCGCTCTCCATCACGGATGGTATACTCCCGTGCAGGCGGGGCCGCCGGGTCCACCGCCACGACAAGTTCGGTATCGGCGATCGTTCCCTTATACTCGCCATCGAAGGAGACCTCCGCACCGTCGCCGTTGAACCAGTGGACGACGTACCGCCCGGAATCGTCCTCCCCAACCGCTGCCGCCGGGAGAGCCGCGGCGAGGAGAAGGATGCACGCGAGGCAGACGGGTCTCGTCGCACCTCCGGCTGAATGGTACATGAAAGAAGAGGGGAGAAGGCACTATATATCGTTTCTGTGCCGTCCATCTACCGATCGGGTGCCCCCTGTCATCATAAACTCTGCGCCACGCCGTAGACGGTTCCGTTCCACTCGCAGAGAGCATACTTCGCGAGGATCCGCCGCATCTCCTCCGTAGATATGCGGAGCGAACTGTACTTCGCGTGATCCTTTCCTGCCGGGCAGTACGCGGAACGGGGATCGAGCCAGAGGAGTGCGTCGAACAGGGGGCCTTTCGAGACCAGGACAGGTTTCTCATCGAGAATCAGCGCGCCGAGCGCCGGGTGATCCCGAAAGTCGGCTTTTGTGAGGGGCGTCACGGAAGCGGCGTCCACGGTGCCTCCCCGGGGAGACGCGCCAAGGCTTGTCTCGTCAATCAGGTTGATCCAGTGGAAGGACCCGAGACCGATGACGCACAGGATGACGAGGACGACAAGCGCCCCGAAGAACAGACCTCTCCCCCATTCCAGGTCTTCCGCCGTTTTACCCGGTTGTCCGTTTCCTTCCATCCTACACCACCGCCCGCGGCCCTAAGACCGCTGCTGCCGTTTTCCGTGGAAGAGACTGGGCCGCCGGGGTATATGAGGATTACGCGGCCGAAGGGAAGGGCCGGGGCCCTATTCCCTCTCACCCTCAAACCGCCACCCCCCATTCGGCACGGTGATCTCGAACCGTGCCCCCTTGCCAAAGACCCCCGTCTCCCGGATCGTCATCCCGGTGATCCCGAGGATCCCCGCGACCAGGAACAGCCCGTGGCCGTACCGCCGCTTATAGGTCTCGCGGAAGATCGCCTCCTTCTCGCCGTCCGGGATGCCGGTGCCGTCGTCCTCGCAGAGGATCAGCAGGTCCTGCCCGGCCCTCGCGCACGAGAACCGGATCTCCGTCACGCTTTCGCCGTGGCGGACGGCGTTGTCGATGAGATTATAGAAGACCTTCTTCACCATCGGGTCCGCGTAGATCTCAAGGGCCGGGAAGTCGGCATGGACGTCGATCCCTGTCGGGAGGGCGAGATAGGAGACGCTCTCCGCGATGAGGTCCTGCGGCCTCTGCCAGACAGGCACCTTCACTCCCACGTCGTGGTAGTCCCGGCTGAACTCGATCTGCTTCTGGATCTCGTCGACAGCGGCATGGGCACGCTCCAGGCAGGTCTGAACCCCGGGATTCTCGCCGTCCTCTCCGGCAAACTCGATGTAAGCGCGCGCGACGGTGATCTGGTTGAGGATGTCGTGACGGGTGATCCCCGCGAGAAGGTTTAGTTTCGTGTTCGCCCGGCCAAGCGCCTCCTCGGCGTGCTGCTGCTCGGTGATATCCTCCCCCGAACTCAGGATCCCGCAGACGGCGCCGTCCTCGTCACGGAGCACGGTGTTGCGCCACGCGATGATCCGTTCACTGCCATCTGTAGCGACGACCGGCATCTTCACGCGCTCGTTCACCCCGATCTCGCCCTGCGTGAGCCCCGTAAAGAGCGCACGGCAACGCTCCCGTTCCGCCGGGGAAACGAACCGCTCGGCCCAGGCTCGCCCACGGCCGCATCCGCCGGGCAGCCGAGAACCTCGGACGCCCGGCGGTTGATGAGAGCGACCCCCCCGTCTCTATCGAGGACGACGAAGAGGGTGCCCGCAATATCCAGGTACTGCGCGAGCCGGTCTTTCTCCCGCATGAGCCGCTCTTCACTTGATTTCAGGCCGGTAAAGACCAGCGCGTAGGGCTGCCGGATCCCGGTCTCAACGAACGCGACGTAGATGAGCCCGAACGAGAGCACCATCAGGAGGTGGCCGATCATGTTCGAAAGCCCGTAGACGCTGATATAGAGCGTAAAGGCAAGTTCCGAGGCGATCATCACGAGGACGGCCGCGATCAGGTGGGCCGCCACCCGGGGCGAGAAGGCGTCCCGCACCCGGTAGACGGCGACCGCCCCAAGGGCGAGCAGCACCGCTATGACGTACTCGCTCCAGACTTTGAACGCCGTCAGTCCCGAACCCTCGATGTAACAGTCGGGAAAGACCGGGACGGCAAAGATCGAGAGGAGGAAGAGCACGGCAACCGCCGAAAACGCGGCAAACACCCGCCGGGAACCGGGGTTTTTCCGGAGCAGGAGAGGCGCGGCAAGTAGTGTCCCGGCGAGGAGGTAGCGCGAGGCGATCCAGAGCTGCGTCGGAAGGTTTGCATCGTAGCCGACGAAGATTCCCATGCCGTCATACGCGAGGGTGTGGACCAGTTCGATACCGGCCACGAAGAGCAGCCCGGTGCCGGCGACCAGCAGGTAGCCGTTCTCCCGCATCGCCCGGGCATTCCACGCCACGATGAAGACGGCGATTGCAATCGCGATGGCGACGAATTCGGCGATCGTGTGGAAGAGGAGGTAGCTGTACAGGCTTGTCGCCGCGAGGGCGGCCAGAAGCACCGTCAGGACGGTGAACGAACGCCAGATGCCGGATTCCACGGCCTCCTGTCCGGTATGGCCCCACCGGCTCTCCGCTCCGCTCCGCGCTGTACGCGCCGAACGATCTGTCCGCATAAGGTTGTTCTGCATGGCTTCCGGCTCCGGGGCGGGGAACGCCGGGCCGGTTCCCGGACATCCCACCCGAACCCTGCCCCGGTGGTGCGGCGCCAGGGCCCGGACCATCCGCCCAACTATTATCTCACCAATAATATATTTGACTCGACATCAATATGTCGGATAAAATAAGCACCATCTACAGGATAATTCAGATAAAACGAGCATTCTATTCTGGCAACCAGGAGAATGCCTCCCACGAGGATCGAGATCCCGGAGAGATCGCTATACCAGTTCATTCCTCCGCAGGAACTCCCTGATATCGCGGGACTCGACCCAGCCCTCGTCAAGCTGCTTGACGATCGCGTTGATCCGCTCAACCTGCTCCCGGATCTTTGCCGACATCGCCTCCTCGTCGGCCAGATCGGCCATACCGAGGATCACCTGCAGGGGCAGCCGGATATGGTCCGCGAGAACTGCAAACTGCTCGATATTCTGCTCGATCTGGTAGAACGCCTGCAGTCGCATATCCTCGTAGCGCACCCTGTCCGAGACGTCCCTGCCGACGATCTGTACGCCCACCACGCGACCGTCTTCCACGATCGGAGACTCGTTCAGTTCGAGGAACGCCACGGACCCGTCTTTTCGACGGAACTCGATCTCGAGCCCCTCGACCGGTTCGCCCCGGGCGATCTTCTTTCGTCCCTCCTCCCAGACGGGGAGGGACGAAGGGACGACGTAGTCGTGACACCCGCGGCCGATGAACTCGTCGGGAGTATAGCCGAGGATGCGGGTCACCGCCGGGGAGATGTAGGTGATCCCGCGATCATGGTAGCAGGTGTAGATCATATCGAAACTCCGCTGGGCGATCTGGCGGAACCGCTCCTCGTTCTCCGCGAGAGCGTTCTGCATCTCCCGCCAGTCGGTGATGTCCTCCAGCATCGCGATGACCAGGCCTCCCTCCCCGGTGTCGTGAAGCAGCGACGTGGTCAGCCGTCCCCAGATAATCCTGCCGTCCTTCGTCAGGTAGCGTTTCTCCCGGCGGATGCCCTTCCCCAGGGCAGTCTGCCGGTGGAGAGAATCGGCCCCCTCCCGGTCGGGCGGGTAGATCAGGTCATACGATCGCATACCGTACAGTTCGTCTTCCCCGTAACCGAACATCCGTACGAGTGCCGGGTTCACCTCCATGATCCGTCCGTCCGAATCGATGAGCGCGATCCCGGTTCCTGCCTGCTCGAAGATCCCGCGGAACCTCTCTTCGCTCTCCCGCAACGCAAGTTCCGCTTTCTTCTGTTCCGTGATATCCTGCCCCGTGACGGCCAGCATCCCGGCCTGCGGCCGGTAGATCTGCAGATCGTACCACCGCCCGGTTCTCGGTTCCTGCAACCGCCGCTGAACCGGACGACCGGTCTCTGCGACCGCCCCGTAGAGAGCGCAGGCACCCTTCGCAATCGTCGGAAAGATATCGAAGAGCCGCTGCCCGATCAGTTCCTCCCGGCTGCGGCCGAATACCTCGGCCGCTTTTTCGTTCAGCTCGCTGATACGGTAATCGACAGGGTTCCCGGCGTCGTCCCGGACCACCTCGTAGAGGGTGTAACTCTCAAGCATCCGTTCAAAGAGAAGGCGGTACTTCTTTTCGCTCCTCCCGAGAGCCTTGTTCGCCCGCATCCGCTCGATGACCCGGCCGAGCCTCCCGGCGACGGCGTCGATCAGGCGGCGTTCACCGATGAGAAACGGCACACCGTCATCTTTGGGCCGCGGGCGGCGGTAGCAGATCTCCACCCTTCCGACTATCCGCCCCTGAACGATGATCGGGCTTTCCTGCCGCCAGGGGGTTTCGACAAATCCGGCCGACAGGTATTCCCGGCCGTCGACCACGATCCGGGCGGCGGCATCTTCCGGGTGGCGCCAGCCGGCGGGGAGGATGACGGTAACCTCCCGCAGGACATCTTCGACCGATACCCCGGGCCGCTCGATGACGCCGCTCACGGCGTAAAGCGTCGCAAGTTCCCTCACCCGGTTATCCAGGGCGATCTGCTGCTCCCGCAGCATCTCTTCGGCCCTGCGCCGTTCCGTGATGTCTTCTGCGATAACGACGAGCCGGTCGTACTGCGGCCGGTATGCCTTCAGTTCGTAGCAGGCGCCGGTCGCCGGACTTGAGACGTCGCGATGCACCGGCGTCCCGGTTCTCGCCACCCGGTAGAGGAGGTCGAATGCTGCAGGGGTGATCGAAGGAACGGCCGTGACGAGGTCTTCTCCGACAACCTCTTCCCGGCGGCGCCCGAGGCTTTCGGCGGTTTTGCGGTTGATCCAGACGACCCGGAAGCCGGCAGGGTCCCCTGAGGCGTCGCGGAGTATCTCAAGAAGGAGGGCGGCGTCCGGCATCTGATCGAAGAGGAGGCGGTACTGGTGCCCGGACGACGCAGCCCCGGCGGGTGCCGGCGCGACGGCCGCCCCGAGCATCATGGCGACGGCACGGACAAGGGCATGCTCCTGCGGCAGGAACGGATCGTCTCCTCCCTGCGGAACCCTCCCATACTCTACCACGATCTGCCCGGCTGAACGTTCTCCCGTATCAATCCCGGCAACAATCCTTCCGGGTCTGGAAACGGCGGTTCCGGGCTCTATCCGCACCGACACCGCTCCCGGGTGGCGGAACCCGCGGGCCAGAAGGGCGGCCGTCTCCCGGAAGATCTCGCCGGCATCGGCGCCGCCTTCGATCGCACGGGCGACCGCGGAGAGGGTGCAGAGTTCCCTCGTCTGCCAGCAGGATTCATCCCGGCCGGTGACGTCGAGGTCGACCCCCGCCCAGAGGACGATCCTGCCCGCGGCGTCCCTGACCGGGATGCCCCTGCTCGCGATGGTTCGATACCTTCCGTCGGCACCCCGGATTCGGTAGTTGCACCTCCACGAAAGGCCGGTATCGTTGCGGCGTTCCCACTGAGCGAGCATCGTCTCGGCGTCCCCGGGGTGGAGGTTGCCCGCCCACACGGGATCACAGCGCTCTTCGCGCGTCGTCTCCCGGAGAGCAGGCGCCACTCCGTCGGGCCCACTGATCCAGATCCTGCAGGGGACTGCCTCGTCGGCAGGCAGGTCCTGTTTATCCGGAGCAGTCGCGGTGAAGTCTGGTGGCGGCATGTTTTAATACTGCTGGGAAGTCAGGAGGGGTGACGGGCGTTGACGGCAGGCCGTCACCCGGGCATGCTGTGGAGTGGGTGATCGTTCCGATCATTTGGGGCGATCTCTTCATAATGCTTCTGCTCGGTGAAAGGGCGACCCGTCTTTTGAGCGATCGCGCCGGCGACAGATCGGGATATGCGCCCGGACACCCTTTAAGTGAGACGCAGTTAAGGTTGCAGGGTTATGATAGAGACCTGCGCCCGAACGACTCCGGCCGGAGGCGGGCCGTGACGGAGCGTGAGGAGTGCCCGTCCTGCCCCCGATGCCGGGCCGGGATCTGCAAGATTCACAGGCCGGTCGTCGGGCGCCGGGAGATCGCGGTCTTCGGGGTCTCGGGTATCCTCCTCCTTTCGGGGATACTCGTGAACTACCTCACCCCGTATCCCCTCGCCGGCACGGCCCTGCTGCTCGCTGCCGCGGCTATATCCGGCTACGACGTCCTGAGAGCCGGATTCTTTGCTCTCATCCGGCTCCGGTTCAGCATCGCCGTGCTCATCACGATCGCGGCGGCAGGGGCGTTCCTGACCGGAAACCCGGCCGAAGGGGCGACCGTGCTCTACCTCTACGCCGTCGCCGAGTTCATGGAGGAGTACGCGGCCGGGAGGGCCGAGCGCTCGATAGCCTCGCTCCTCGATATCGCGCCGCAGACGGCCCGGGTCCGGCGGGACGATGGGGAGGTGACCGTCCCGGTCGATGACGTCGGCGTCGGGGAGACTGTGATCGCGAGACCGGGCGACACCATCCCGCTCGACGGCGTCGTCGCTGCCGGCGGATCATCGGTCGATCAGGCGGCGATCACCGGTGAGAGCGTCCCGGTGGCAAAGGAGGTCGGGGACGGCGTCTACGCCGGGACGCGGAACGTCGACGGGTACCTCGAAGTCCGGGTGACGAAACCGGAACGAGAGAGCACGATAGCCCGGGTCGCCGCCCTGGTCGCGGAGGCCCAGGCCCACACCTCTCCCACCGAGGCGTTCATCGAACGGTTTTCGCGCTACTACACGCCGGCGGTCATTCTCGGCGCCGCCCTCCTCGTCGTGGTCCCGCCGCTCGCCTTCGGCGTCCCGTTCCTCGAGGCGTTCTACCGGGCGCTGGTCCTGCTCGTCATCGCCTGTCCCTGTGCGCTCGCGATCTCCACCCCGGTCTCGATGGTCTCGGGGATCACGACCGCGGCGCATAACGGCGTGCTGATCAAGGGCAGGGACTCGCTCGAGGCCGTGGGGCTCGCCCGGGTGGTCGTCTTCGACAAGACCGGGACGCTCACGGCCGGGAGGCTCGAGGTGGACAACGTGATCGGGTTCGGGATCCCGGAGGCGGAGGTGCTCGCCGTCGCCGTGTCGCTCGAGTCCCGTTCGGGTCACCCGATCGCGGAGGCGATCCGGCGGCGGGCGGAGGAGGAGGGCGCCGTCCTGCAGGACGTCGAGGAGTTCGTCTCGATTGCAGGAAGAGGCGTCCGGGGACAGATCGGCGGTGCGGCCTACGTGCTCGGGAACGTTGCGCTCTTTGCCGACGGAGATACTCCGGCATGGCGGGCGGATTACGACCGTCTGGAGAGCGAAGGGAAGACCGTCGTCCTCGCCGGCACCGCCTCAGGGGTGCTTGGGCTTATCGCCCTCTCGGACGTGGTAAAGAAGGATGCAAAAAAGACGGTTGCCGCTCTCCGGGCGCGAGGAATCCGGACGGTGATGCTCACCGGGGACAACGAGCGCGTCGGGGGGGCGGTGGCCCGCCGCATCGGGATCGACGAGTGCCATGCCGGGCTCCTGCCGGAGGATAAGGTGACGATGGTCGAGCGGCTGATGGACCGCTACGGGCTCGTGGTGATGGTCGGCGACGGCGTGAACGACGCGCCGGCGCTTGCGCGGGCGAACGTCGGGGTCGCGATGGGGGCGATAGGCTCAGACGTCGCGATCGAGGCCGCCGACATCGTCGTGATGGAGGACGACATCTCGCGGGTCGCCTACCTCGTCGCCCTCTCGGAGAAGACGGTCTCGGTCGTCCGGCAGAACGTCATAGCGGCGCTCGTGGTGAAACTCGGCATCGCCGGGCTCGCCGTCCTCGGGCTGGTCACGCTCTGGATGGCGGTGGCGTTCGGGGACATGGGGCTCTCGCTTGCGGTCATCGCAAACGCTCTCAGGATAGGCCGGCCGGATTCCGGGAGTTAGGCACCTGGAAAAAGAGGAGGAGAGAGGCTTCACTCAAAGAGAACGGTCTTCTCCGGCGTCCATGCCGGGTCGATGAACGAGAGAATCCTCGTGGTCGAGTCCGCGGCGTTCCGGGTCTCTTTCACCTGGTCTGGCCGGACGTAGGCGGCACTCCCGGACGGGACCCGTATCAATTCTCCGTCCGGTGTGGAAACCTCTATCTCACCCTCGATCACGTAGAGGAGGTCGGAAGAGCCGTTGATACCGTCGTAGCCGAGATACCCGCCCGGGAGGAGTTCGGCGTACGCGAGGCTGTAGTCGACCGGGATCGTCGTCTCGTTCATCAGCACCGGATTTAAGAGGGTGTAGACCGCCACGCCGGATTCGAGGCTCCACTCGATCCCCTCCCGGGGATCGGCGACGACGAGCGGCGCACTGTCCGTTTTTGCGCCGATCGCGTCAGGCCCGTCCCCCGCGATCTCGATTGCGGGCGTGAAGGGCGGCTGGACCACGGTGAGGTAACGGAGCCCGGTATCCCCGGCCGAGGCTATCGACTGCAGCACGCCTTCCGGCAGGAGCACTGCCTCTCCCTCGCGAGCGGTTACCGTCTCGTTGCCGCAGCGGATCTCCGCCGCACCGCCGAGCACGTAGACGAGTTCCGTCGTCCCGATCAGGCGGTGCGGCGGCGTCGCGTTGCCCGGTGCGATGTCAACGCAGCCCATGCTGTAATTCGTCCGGATCTGCGGCGTCTCCTCGCCGATGATCCCGGAGTAGGTTGCCCGGCCGTCGAAGATGGGCACCGGGTCAACCGGGGCGATCAGGCTGACACCCGCCCCTGCCGGAGGCTCGTCTGCGGCGAGGCATCCGGCGGAGAGGAGGATACAGACAAAGAGAAGAGGAGCAATCCTGTGCATGGGAAAATATCTGCGACGGGAGGAATAAAGCAGATCGTCTGCAGGCGGCATGCGCCGCGGGCCTTCAGGCGGGGGCGCCCCCCCCGCGTCCGGCTTTCCTGAGGGAGAACCGGAACGCCGCGCCCTCCCCCGGGCGGCCCGGAACGCGATCCTCGACCCAGATCCTGCCGCCGTAGCGGGCAGCAAGCATCCGGCAGATCGAGAGCCCAAGCCCCTGGCTCCCCCGCCTGCCGCCCTCCCGCTCGAACCGGAAGAAGATCGCCTCCTTCGCCTCGTCCGGAACACCCGGGCCGGTGTCGGCAACGGTGACGACGACGCCCTCCTCGTCCAGATCGTCGACCGCCACCGTGACCTCGACACCCGGGCCGCCGTGCTTTGCGGCGTTGCCGATAAGGTTCGTGAAGACCTCGGGAAGCAGATCGTCGGCAAAGACCTCTACGGGCTGCCCGCAGTACCGGATGCAGAGGTCGGGGAAGTGGGCGATCTCCTCCCGGATCACGTCGTGGAGGTTTTGGCGTGCAAGCCCGTTCCGGACTTCCTGGATCTTTCGGAGGGTGGCGACGTTTGCGGTGATCTCGATGCTCTTCCTGATCCCGTCCTTCAACTTCCGGGCATGTCGCGCCGGCTCGCCCTCGAGCTCGTCGATGAGGAGGTCGGCATAGATGTTTGCGACGTTGTCTGCGTTCCGGATATCGTGAGTGAGGATGTCGAGATAGAGGTTCGCCTCGCGGTTCGCCACCTCAAGCCTCCGGTAGAGCATTCCCCGCACGATGCCGGCGCCGATCTCACGTCCGACCGCTTCAAGGAGCGCGCGCTCATCGTGAGAGAAGAATCCCCGCTCCCTGCTCCCGATGAGGAGCGCCCCGACGACGTCGGACTCGACGACGAGCGGGATGCAGGCGAGTGCGGCAAACCCGAGCTCCCGGAGAAGGCGGGATCCCGAGGTGTTCGGACCCCGATCCTGTTCAAGATAGCAGGGAAGGCCGGTGGCGAGGGTATCGGCGAACGATACCCCGAAAACGGTTTCTGCCAGTTCCAGGCACGCATCAGGCATGTTTCGCCGGCACTGGAGAGCGGCCTCCCCCCGCCCGGAATCAAGGCGGTAAATAGCGCCGCCGTCGTAGCCGAGGAGGTCGAGCGTCTGGTTGAGCGCCTTCACCAGCAGTTCTCCCGGCAGATGCGTCGATGCGGATGTGCCGATGATCCGGTTGAGCAGCAGAAGATGCCGGTTCCTCGCCTGCAGTTGCTCTTCCGCCTGTTTCCGGTGGCTGACGTCCCGCATAACGACCTGAACCGCGGGCCGCCCCTCAAAAACCGTTCGGGTGCCCCTCCCCTCGATGGGGACCGTCGTCCCGTCAAGCCTGACAACCAGCAGCTCGATGAGCGGCGTCTCCTCTCCCTGGAGATCCCGCGCGGAGAAGGCCTCGACAATCTCCCGGGCGTCCGGGTGGACGATATCAAGGATAGCCTTCCCGAGGACTTCTTCCGGGCGTGAAGCGCCGAGGAGCCTCATGCCGGCGGGATTGGTGAATATGATCTTCCCGTCGCGGTGAATCAGGGTCGCTTCAGCGGAGAGTTCAACGAGCAATCGATACTTCTCCTCGCTCTCCCGGAGTTTTGCCTCCATCTGCTTTAAGGCGGTGATATCCTGAATCCCGGCAAGGAATCCTCTGCAGGCGCCGTCGGCGTCGACGATCGGGGTGGTTGCCATCAGCGTATGTACGCGACCACCGTCTTTACGGATCAGATCGATCTCAAAGACCTCGCGCATGTTCAGGTCCAGGTTCTGCAGGTACTCCACCAGGCACCCGGCATCCACCTCGTCGACGAAGAGAGAAACCGGCTCTCCAATGATTTCGGCGACCGGGTAGCCGATGGTTTCGGCCAATTTCTGGTTAGCAAAGACCGCAACGCCCTCCCTGTTGATCACCCCGATGGCCTCGTTGAGGTTCTCGACGAGGAACCGGTACCGGTCCTCGCTCTCCCGCAGGATCTCTTCCATCCGCCTCCGTTTAGCAGCATCCACACCCGAATCGCGGTCCTTGCCCGGGGCGATCCCGTCGCCGGAAGGTTCGGGAGAAAAGCGGACGAGCCGACTGCCGCGAAGCCGGCCTTCATGCACGGCCCGGCATGAGCAGCAAAACAGCCCTTCGCCGCCGCCGGGCAACCGCATCGCACACGGGAAATCGGCAGCCGGGGCACGGCCGGAGAGGAATGCAGCGATCTCGGTTCTGCCCGACTCCTCGCAGATACGGGATACCAGGGCCCGGCGGACGAAGCGATCCACATCGGTTCCGGCGGGCACGTCACGGGTGATGCCGAGGAGGTGCCGCAGGTGCCTGTTGATGCAGGCCACCCGGTTGTCGGGACCGACAACAAGCAGCCCCTCGTCGAACGCATCCAGGATGCCGGAGAGGACGAGGGTATCGCCATGTGCGGGTGTGCATTCATGCATCGGCCGGGATCACCTTCCTTTATTCTCGGAGAAGTTTCATCCCCATGGGGTGATAAAATATTCCCGCATGCCTCTAACGGATCCAGCCAAAATTCAGAAGAATTTTGACGGTTCCATCGGTCATGCGGGCAGGTTCATCCGAGCACAGGCATTATGCTATTTCCCTGAAGTTATAAATCTGTTCATTTCCACCGGCAGGCGACCGTCACCCGCGAGACGGCAGACACGTGCCCCGACGCTCTCAGGCTGCGCGCGGCCGGTATATTTACATCCCGCGAGAACGGCATCACCCCCATGAACGGCTACGCACGCGGCCTGAGCATGCACGACGGGACCGCAGAAGAGAAGCAGACGGGGAGGGCATGACGTGGGCCACGATCACGGTGAGAGCGGACGGCACTACGAGACGCATCCAGAAGAGGCCGCCGGACAGAAGCCGCCGGAGACCCGCCGGCCCGGCCACGGCACGCACCGCCACGCCCTCGAGGACTTCCGGCGGCGTTTTGTCGTCTCGACGATACTGACGATTCCGATTCTCCTCCTCTCGGAGCCGGTCCAGGAACTTCTCGGGATCGTCATCCGGTTCCCGGGCTCGGACTACCTGCTCCTCGCTCTTGCGACCGCGGTCTACCTCTACGGCGGCCGGCCGTTTCTTACCGGCATCGTAAGCGAACTGCGGGCGCGGATGCCCGGGATGATGACGCTCATCGCCGTCGCGATCACCGTCGCTACGTATACAGTTCGGCGGTCGTTCTCGGCCTCGTCGGGGGAGAGGGGTTCTTCTGGGAACTCGCCACCCTGATCGACATCATGCTCCTCGGGCACTGGGTGGAGATGCGCTCGGTTCTCGGGGCGTCGCGGGCGCTCGAGGAACTGGTCAGGGTCATGCCCTCGGAGGCGCACCTTCTCCGGGACGCCGGCACGGACGACGTGCCCGTCGACCGGCTCGAACCGGGTGACCGGGTTCTCGTCCGGCCCGGAGAGAAGGTGCCGGTGGACGGCACGGTGATCGAGGGGGCGACGAGCGTCAACGAGGCGATGCTCACCGGGGAGTCGCGCCCGGTGGAGAAGCGCCCGGGTGACGAGGTCATCGGCGGGGCGGTCAACGGCGAGGGCTCGATCGTCGTGGAGGTCCGGCGGACGGGTGCGGAGACCTACCTTGCGCAGGTGATCGACCTTGTACGGAAGGCGCAGGAGAGCAGGTCGCGGACGCAGGACCTCGCGGACCGGGCGGCGTTCCTCCTGGTGGTGATCGCCCTCTCGGTCGGTGCGGTGACGTTCGCGGGATGGTTCGCCCTCGGGGAGGGGACCGGATTTGCGGTGGAGCGGGCCGCGACCGTGATGGTCATCACCTGCCCCCACGCGCTCGGCCTCGCCGTCCCGCTCGTGATCGCGGTCTCGACGGCGCTTGCCGCAAAGTCGGGGTTCCTGATCCGGGACCGGAGCGCGTTCGAGCGGGCAAAAGACCTCACTGCGGTCGTCTTCGACAAGACCGGGACCCTGACGGAGGGGCGGTTCGGGGTCACGGACGTCCTCGCCTTCGGCGGCGCTACGGACGACAACGTGGTCGGGACGACGGCATCGGTTGAGGCGCACTCCGGGCACCCGATCGCCCGGGGCATCGTCCGGAGCGCGGAGGAGCGGGGAATCGCTCCGCTCCCGGTAGAAGGGTTCCGGGCGATCCCGGGGGTCGGCGTCGAGGGGACGGTCGGCGGCCGGAGCGTCCGGGTGGTCGGTCCGGGTTACCTCGCGGAGCGCGGCATCGATGCCGGGGACGGGCGGATTCGGGCGCTCCAGCGGCAGGGCAAGACCGTCGTCTTCCTGCTCGAGGGCGACCGGCTCACGGGAGCGCTCGCGCTCGCCGACATCATCAGGCCGGAGTCGGGGGAGGCGATACGCCGGCTCAAAGAGATGGGCGTCCGGTGCATGATGCTGACCGGGGACAACCGCGACGTCGCCGCGTGGGTGGCGGGGGAACTTGGTCTCGACGAGTTCTTCGCCGGGGTCCTGCCCCATGAGAAGGCGGAGAAGATCCGGGAGGTGCAACGGCGCTACCGGGTGGCGATGGTGGGCGACGGGATCAACGACGCACCCGCGCTCGTCGAGGCCGATCTCGGGGTCGCCATCGGGGCCGGGACCGATGTGGCCGTGGAGAGCGCCGATATCGTTCTGGTGAGGAGCGACCCGCGGGACGCGGCGGCGGTCATCGACCTTGCAAAGAAGACCTACCGGAAGATGTTCGAGAACCTTCTCTGGGCAACGGGCTACAACGCCGTCGCCATCCCGCTCGCCGCCGGGGTTCTGATCGGCGCCGGGATCCTTCTCACGCCGGCGGCAGGAGCGGTGCTGATGAGCGCAAGTACGGTGATCGTCGCGATCAATGCCCGACTGCTCCGGATATAGGCGATCGTGTACCACCGTCCGGCTAATAGGTTGAACCGGGAAGCTCAATGCGGTCAAATAGGGGGGCAGGGCCAGTATCTACCGGAGATGAGTTACTCATGAAACGAGACACTACAATCCGAATCTTCTCCCTCTTCATCGCCCTTGCCGTGGTGGTTCCTGCCGTGCAGGCCGCCCTCACGGTCGATGCAGGGGGCGACCGCACCGTGCTTGCCGGGGAGCCGGTTACCATCCTCGCTGCCTGCAACGACACGGACATCTTCGACGCGATGAACCTCTCGGCTTGCGTCAACTGGAGCACCGGGAGGACCGAGGCGGAGATCGTGCAGGACGACGAGCAGAACGGCACCGTCCGGGCAACCCATACCTACCTCGCCGCCGGCACCTACACGGTCACGGTAGAGGTCGCAAACAACGCGACGGGCGCCGTCGCCTGCGACACCCTGAACGTGACCGTCGCCCCGCAGACGGCGGAAGTGAAGGTCGCCCCGAAGACCCTGAACCAGAAGAGCAACGGTGTCATGACCGTCTTTATCAGCATCGCGGACTGGCTCGGGTTTACCGGAGCCGACAGCGCGAACACGACGGTATCGGACCCCTCGGAGTTCGCGATCGGGAACGCAACACCGGAGAAGGTCAACGTCTGCGCAAAGGACGGCGGCACGCTCATCCTGAAGTACCGGCGCCAGGACCTCGACCTCGCCGCCGGCGACGGCAACCTGACGGTGACCGGGGGCGCCGTGACGGATAACGGTTCCGTCCCGGTCGTCGGCACCGGGTCCGTCTCCGTGATCAACCCGGGCAACGGAAATGCGGCGAAGTTCGGCAGCGATGACGGGCATGCCCGGGCCGCGATGGTGAAGGAGAAGGTGAAGAACCAGAAAGAGTTCCGTGAAGAGCAGCAGAAGTCCAACGGAAAAGCAAAGGGGCAGGCGCCGTAACGGCGCACCGGGAGCGGGAACGCTCCCCTTTTCTCCTGTAATTATAAAGCCCGGATCAATTCTCTTATCGGTTTTCACGTCAACCTGTATGCATATGGGACGCTACGCCAGCGGCGACGTCGTTTTAGCCCCCGTTCGAATCGGGGGAGGGGGCGAGCGAAAGGTGCGCCCGGCTGTGGTCGTTTCTGCGGGAGAGAGCGGGAGCCTGCTGGTCTGCCCGGTATCGAGCAGCCCGTCCGCCGACGGGATCTCGATACCCCTCTCGCTCGACGACTTCGCCCGGGGCGGGCTCGACCTCTTCACCGAGAGCTACGCTCTGGCCGCACACGCCGCCACCATCCGGACGGCGGACGTCATCGGAAAGAAAGGCACCCTCCTGCCAGAGACGCTCGCCGCCGTCCGGGAGGCCATGCCGGGGGTGTACGACAGGAGGGGGCGGGGACGGCGGTGAATGGGTAAAGACTACAAGTCTTGACTGGTGAGCCTCGGGTATTGTATGCTTTTCACGTAAGCGAGAGATGAAGCGATCCGAGAGCGTGGAAAAATCCCAGTACAGTGGACCGTGGGAGTATCGCCATGGGGGAACGACGCTCCGCAGGAGCGGAGTTCGAGCACCGAAGGTGCGAGGCGCGAACGCAGTGAGCGTGAGCACCGTTAGGTGCGAGGAGGGGCTGACGGGGAGTGCGATGGTTCGTGGAACCGGAGCTCGACCACCGTCAGGTGAGGAAGGGGGCTTGCCCCCCTCGAAACTCTTCGAGTTTCTCATGCTCGCTGCGCTCGCACTCCCCTTTGTCCCCACCCCCCATGGCGATACCCCCTCGAAATCCGTAAATGGGGTATAGCAGGTAGCAAGTACCACCGGCGATTCCGCATGCCGATAACGTCCCCGGAAAAACCCTATGATATTAGCAAGGTTGCGGTGAATCTGCCGGACTGAGGCATTCGGCCAAAAAAAGATACTACGCCTCCCCCCCACCGGCACGGAACGGGCAGAAACTCCTGAACGCGTAGAGCAGCCCCCCGTAGCCGAGACTGACCGCGACGATCTGGACGATCGCCCCGAGCAGCGGGATGAAGAGGAGGATCTGCAGGATCACGAACCCCAGGACAAATATCCACGAACGCCCCGGGCTCCATCCCGCCCGGGAGGCGATGACGTCCCCGAGGGCGTATGCGACGAAGAGCGACGAGAGCATCAGGGCGACGATGAAGAGCATTCCTGCGACGAGCGCGATGGGGAGGCCGACGATCGTGATCGCGATGATGACGAGGATGATCGCCGACACGATGATCGCGACGAACCCGAGAACCGTCAGGAGAATCGGGCTCTTCTCGACCTGCCCGACCACCGCAGCGAACAGGTCGGGGAACGCCCGGATGATGAGAAGACCGAGGATCAGGAATCCAACGGCGAAGAGCACCGAGACAAGATCGGGCAGCAGCCCGGGCTCCGGCGGCTCTTCGAACGTCACGTTCCCGGCCGTGCCGGGATTGTTGAAGGTCTCGCCCGATACCGTCAGGTTGCGGAGAACCGATCCCGCGTTGGTGACCTCGCCCGCCGAGATGAACGCATCGCGCTCTATGACGGCATTCTCCCCGATCCTGACCGTGCCCCCGGTGATGAGGGCGTTCGTCGCGTTCCCGTTCAGTTCGATCTCGCCCCCGGCGGCAAGCACCTTCCCGCCGACATCGCCGTTGACGATCAGGGTGCCGCCCGCGGCGATGACGTCGCCGGCGACCGGCGCATCCACCGTCACCATGCCCCCGGCAACCGTCAGGCTGTCTACGGGGGCGTTGACGGTCACGGACCCGCCCGAGGCGACCACATCGTCGGGGATGGGGGTGTCGATAACCTGCTGATCCCCGCTGAGGAACGTGAGCGCCTGGGCTCCGGACGGGATGAGCAGCAGACCGAGAATCAGCACTGCCAGATACTTCATATATCAGGAATAGATCGCTCCCCTCAAAAATCTTCGTGCGAAAAGGGATGACGATACCGGAACAGCGGCGCTCACGGTCGATATAAAGGCCGAACCACCCGCCATCCGGAAGAACTCCGCTCCAGAGCGCTCCCGCTACACCAGATCATCGAGGCGGCGCTTGAGTTCGGCGATCGCCTTGTCCTTCCCGGAAACTTCCGACTCCTGGACGGAACGAATGTTCTCCTCAACCGACGTGACCACCCACTCCTTCGGGACGCCGGACGCCGCGAAGAGCTCCTGCCACTCGTTGGAGCCGAACGGGATGACCCTGACCAGTTTGCCGAGGATGTTCCAGTCGACGACCCGGTACTCTTCTCCGGTACCGGTATCCGCCACCTGTATCGACCGGTCGTCGTTGCACCTCATGACCCGGGCGTGGATGACGTAGACGCTCACCTCGTCTTTGTCGGTGAAGGTGACCTGGACGATGTCGTCCGGCTGCGGGCTCTCGGGAACCACGTATAGGACGATATCGCCCGGATACATCAGTTTCGGCTCGTATCGGTCGGCGATGCCGATGTAACCGGTATCGGAGACGTAGAGCCGGAGATACTCCTGGTAGAACTTGCGGACGATCCAGTAGACCGCTCCCGGGTGCGTCTCCGCCAGTTTCAGGAGGAGATTGTGGATGGCGCTCGGAATGCTCTCCGGCCGATCCAGCACCTGACGGGCCAGATTCTCGTACGCTTCCACAACCCCGGCCTCTGTTTGCGTTGCCTCTGCCATACTAACAAACCCCGGTGCATAATACCGGCGGTAGGATAAAAGTGTTCCTCCGTGTATTCCCGGCATGCCGCCCGGATAGACGTATGTTCCCGGCCCCATACCGGTCCCGGAGAAGGGAAACCGCCGGCCGCCGTCGCCGAGTACGCGAAGAGAAGCGGGAGGAGGAAAAACTATAACGCTTATATTCGACCGTGACCATACAGTAAAGCAGAGGATATTGATATGGGTGGCATAAAGGATTCTACGTATCTTGATGTCCAGAAGGCCCTCGCCCGGCGGTTCTCTCCCCAGGACGGGTGGCAGTTCTCATGGTCCCCCGCCGGCAGTGCGCAGCCGGAGGGTCTGCTCTCCCGCCGGGTCGCCGGCAGGACGGAGCGGGTGCTCGTGAACGTGAAGATGACTCCCAGTGTCCCGGCAGGTGCCGTTGAGGCACTCGAGGCTGCCGCAAGCGCCAGCAAAGCCGACAGGGCTGTTCTCGTCGTGCCCGGCGGGGCGGCCGTCCCGGAGGTTCCCGAGGGAGTCGACGTCCTGGAGATGGGCAACTGGCAGATCGTCGGCGGCCGCATCGCTTGGGCGAAGAACATCGAGCGGAGCGCGTTCCTCGAGGAGGAGCGTGCGCGAAGGGGTCTCGCGTAAAGCGGCCCCTCAAAACTTTTCTTACATCCCGAAATCAAAGAGCGTCGTCCGCGAGGGATCGACGTCGTGCCAGTCCCACCCGAGCGGCTCGATGATCCGCGAGAGTGGGCCTTTGAGCGTCTTCTCGAGCATCGTCTCCCAATCGACGACGAACTCCGGCGGCACCTGGTCGGCATACTCGAAGCAGACCACGTCCGTTCGCGGGTACTTCGCCGTGACGGCCTTGATGTAGACGCGTTTGGGTTTGCTGCCCCGCTTGAAGTCGGTCCCGAGATGCATGTTCGAGTACTTGGCGCCCCGGATGTGGGCGTCGTCGTTCTCGTAACTATCCAGGCTCTTCCCGATACCGCCCGGAATGCCGGCCTCGTCGAGGGAGTACTCCCCCCGGCGGTACTTTCGGATGACGTCGCGGAGATACGCCTGCACGTCGCTGAACGCGTCCCCGCGGAGGATCATCTCGATGACGGCGCGCTGCACCTCCCGCGTGATCTGCGGGGAGTCGCTGCGCCGGATCTCGAAGCCGACGACGTCCACCTCGTCGACGTCCTTGCCCTCCTTCCAGACCAGGTGCCCCGCGTAGCGCTTCTTCTTGCCTGCCTGGAAGAAACGGCGGTAGACCTTCTCGAACTTGATGGAGAAGTAGTGCGTATCGGCGTTCAGCTCGGTCTTCGCAAAGTCGCCGTAGCTCGCGTTCAGCGTCGCCTCGATCTCCCTCGCCCGCGCAATGGTCGCCTCGAGATCGCCCGGCGGAACCTCGATCATGCAGGAGTCGGTGTCGCCGTAGAGGACGGTGTAGCCGAGATTGGTGATGATATCCCGGGTGTGCCTGATGATCGCCCGGCCGACCGAAGTGACCGCCGACCCGATCTCGCGGTCGTAGAGCCTGAACCGGGTGTAGCCCGAGACTCCGTAGTAGGAGTTCATGATCACCTTCAGGACGTTCTGCTGGAGGTCGTAGAGAACGTACTCCGGCGACCCGAAGGGGTAAAGGTTTCGGAGGCGCTTGCGCTCGTCCCGCTCCTCGAGGAGCTCGGCGATGATGCTCCTCGTCAGCCCGTCCGGCTCCCGGGAGAACCGGATGCCGTTCGGGGCCCGCAGTTCGCCGTCCGGGTTCTTCGTCTCGGGCGAGGCGTTGATCGTCATCATCGCCATCGGGTAGAGCGATTTCAGGTCGAGGACCACCACGTTCTCCCGGAGGCCCGTCGCGGGCTCAAAGACCGTCGCTCCCTCGAACTCGTCGCCTGCGGCGAGCCCTTTTGAAGGGAGGACGAACGCGCCCGACGCCTTCCGGAGAACGAAGATGTCGATGACGTTCGAGGAGTTCAGCGTCCGGTCGAGCGGGCACCCGACGTACCGGGCGATCTCCCGGTAGAACTCGATGATGTTGTTCTTTTGATCGATCCCGACGCAGAGCTCGACGTCGCGGTAGTTGTACTCCACAAGCCGCTTCGGGTCGGTACGCCAGAGGTCGGTGATCGTCCCGGTGTAGCGGACCTTCGTCACCCCGAGTTCCTCCCCGGCGATCGCATCGAGCCGGTAGGACTCCTTCTGGGCCTGGTGCATCTTCCGGTAGGCAGCGAGGAGATCGAAGATCGAGCGGCCCCGGACGGCGTTTCGCTCGGTCTG
Organism: Methanoculleus sp. MH98A; assembly: GCF_000691865.1. GTDB lineage: Archaea > Halobacteriota > Methanomicrobia > Methanomicrobiales > Methanoculleaceae > Methanoculleus. Next base: position 58,544 of record NZ_JMIO01000006.1, read on the forward strand.
TCCCGGGATACGGGCGAGATCCTCGGCCTTGAGACCGAGCGCCCCCATCCGTTTCACGATGTAGGGGATATCGAACTCTACGAAGTTCCAGCCCGAGAGGATATCGGGGTCGCGTTTTTTGACGTAGTCGAGGAGCCCCTTGAGCATCGCGATCTCGTCCGGGTACCGGACAACCCGGTGCCGCTCTTGGACGCAAAGATCCGGCGCGTCGCCCGCCGCCTCGCCGGGTTGCCAGAGGAGGGTCGTGTAGTCGTCGTCGAACGAGTCCCAGCAGGTGACGCAGATGATCGGGTCGCGCTCGGGCTCGGGGAACCCCTGCTCGTCCACGCACTCGATATCCATGATGCAGGTGCGGGCCGGGGCTTTGATCTCGGCCGGCGCGAGTTCACGACACTCTATCTCAAAGGCACCATCGGGCGATTCAACTGCACCGGCAGGCAATTCGACACCGGCGGTAAGACCGCAGTCTATCATGAATCGGGTGGTAAACGGGATATCGGCCTCATAGTGCTGCGAAAATACATCGCGGACGGCACGGACATCGCCGGGACGCCGGGTGTAGAGCCGCCGGAGGGGAACGCCCTGGATAGAGCGATAGGTTGTATTTTCTTCAACGCCGACGATCTCCTGCGGGAGAGATCTGCCATCCACCTGATCGGCAGGCGCATAGAAGTAGGGCCGAAAACCGCGCACCCTGACTTGAATGGCCTTCCCGGATGCGTCCCGGCCGAAGATATAAACGACCGGGGTATCGGCACCGACGTTACCGTACTCTACTTGATGGATGCCGATCCGCGCTTTCCCGAAGTCCCCCAGCGTTGCCGGAACGCTCATGCCGGACTCGAGCACCCGGTCAGCCATCGAACCTCCTGCAGAGTTCCCGCACGAACGCTCCCGCCTCCGCCATCTTCGCGGACTCCCAGGGATCGAGGTCCCACTCCTCGATGCCGAGGATGCCCTCGCGGCCTATCCGGGCGGGGACGCCGAGGGAGCAGCCGGAGAGGCCGTATTCACCGTCCAGCACGCACGAGCAGGGCAGCACCTCGCGCCGGTCGTGGAGGATCGCCCGGATCAGCATGGCGATGTGATACGCCGGCCCAAAGACCGTCCCTCCTTTGCCGCGGATCACCTCCATGCTCGCCCCCCGCATCCGGGAGAGGGTTGCTTCGCGCTCACCGGCATCAAGATCGCTGCCGGTCTTCGAGAAGATCGGTACCTGGCGATCGCCGTGCTCCCCGAGCACCCACGCAGGCCCGCCGATCCCTACCTCGCGGAGGAACCCGCCAAACCGTGCGCTGTCGAGCTGGCCGCCGAAACCGATGCACCGCTGCCGGTCGATGCCCATCATCTTCCAGAGGCCGTAGTTGTTCGCGTCCATCGGGTTCGTGACGGAGATGACGACACCGGGGAACCCCTCCAGGAGCTCGCTGCACCGCTTCGCCACCGGGATATTGGCCTCGAGAAGGTCGGCCCGGGTCCTGATATCCGGTGTCCTCGGGGTGCCCGCCGCAAAGACGAATATATCGGCATCCCGCATCGCCGCCGTTTCGGTGGAGACCGTGACGTCGATACCCGTGTGCTGCAGGTCGAGCACCTGTGCCCGGAGGAGGGGCTCGTATACATCGTAGACGACGATCTCGTCTACGAGACCGAGCGCGGCGGAGAGGAACGCCGTCTCGCCCCCCACCTTTCCGACGCCCAAGATTGCAAGCGAGGTCATAGTATCGGTCCTGATTCTCGGTAATGGTATATGGTATGCGCGCAAAGAGGCCCTTGACTGCACGGAGAATAACGATCCGGCGGGGAAAAGAGCCATCTTACCGTCTCCCGTGCCGGTACCCGGGCTCCGGAGAGCGGAGCACATGTTTTCCTGTTAGTACACTTGGCGCGAGAGTATAATAATACTCTACTCCTACCTTTTTTCAATGGTTGCGCTTTATCCAGGCCCCATCGAGGTCGGCGGCGTCCGACTGAGGAACCACCTGCTGCTCGCGGCCGGCGTCCTCGGTACCACCGGGGCGTCGCTCGCCCGTATTCTCGCGAACGGCGCGGGCGGCGTGGTCACGAAATCCATCGGCCCGAGCCCGAAAGAGGGGCACCCCGGCCCCTGCCTGGTCGTGGTCGACGGCGGCATCATCAACGCCATGGGCCTGCCGAACCCCTCGGCCGCGTTCAAGGACGAACTGGCCGCTCTTCAAGGGGAGCCGGTGATCGTGAGCATCTTCGGCGGGACGCCTGAGGAGTTCCGGACGGTCGCCGGGTGGTTCGCCGGCACGGCCTCCGGGCTCGAGTTGAACCTCTCCTGCCCCCACGCGGAGGGCTACGGGGCGGCCATCGGGAGCGACCCGGCTCTCGTGGAGGAGTGCACCCGGGCCGTAGCCTCCCTCGGGGTTCCGACCTGGGTGAAACTCACCCCGAACGTCGCCGATATCGCCGAGATCGGGGCGGCAGCGGAGCGCGGCGGGGCGGACGCGATCGTCGCGGCCAATACCGTGAAGGCGATGCGGATATCGACTGCACTCCGTCGGCCGGTGCTCGGGAACCGGTTCGGCGGGCTCTCGGGTAAAGCCATCTTCCCCGTTGCGGTCCGGTGCGTCTACGACCTCTACGAGGCGTGCTCCATCCCGATCGTCGGGTGCGGCGGAGTCTCCACCGCCGACAACGTCGTCGAGATGATGATGGCGGGCGCGAGCGCCGTCGAGATCGGGAGCGCGATCATCGACGACATCGGGATCTTTGCTGCAATTGCAGACGACCTCTATAGCCTCGACGGCATCGACGCGGGCGAGATCGTGGGGTGCGCCCATGCATGAGCAGATGCCCGCAGGGGTTACGATAACACAGATCGTTGAGGAGACACCGTCGATCAGGACGTTCGTCTTCGACCGCGAGATTGCAGCACGGCCGGGCCAGTTCGCGATGATCTGGGTGCCGGACGTGGACGAGGTCCCGATGGCCCTCTCCTCCCCGTCCTCGATCACCGTCCAGAACGTCGGCGACGCAACCGCCGCTCTCTTTGCGATGCACGAAGGCGACCGGATCGGGATACGGGGTCCGTACGGGAACGGGTTTGCCGTCTCCGGCAGAACGCTTGCCGTCGGCGGCGGTGTCGGGGCCTCCCCGCTGCTGCCGCTTGTCACGGCAGGGCAGGTGGACACCTTCCTCCTCGGCGCCAGGACGGCCTCCGAACTCCTCTTCGCGGAGAGGATACGCGATGCGGCGACGCTGATGGTCGCGACCGACGACGGCACCGCCGGCCACCACGGGTTCGTGACCCAGCTCTTATCAAGGGTGGATCTTGCCGACTTCGAGCACATCTGCGTCTGCGGGCCCGAGGTCATGATGGCGGCGGTGCTCGCCGTCCTCGACCGGGAAGGGTGTGCCGGGCGGGGGCTCTTCTCCCTCCACCGCTACATGAAATGCGGGGTCGGCCTCTGCGGGTCGTGCTGCACCGACCCGCACGGCCTGCGGGTCTGCAGGGACGGCCCCGTCTTCTCCGGCGACGTCCTGCTCGACAGCGAGTTCGGGCACTATGCGCGCGACGCAAGCGGGAGCAGACGCCACGTTTAGCGCCCTCTCTGGCTGAAATACAGAGGGTCAGGCCAGGAAGTCTTCCTGGGGTTCAAAGAGAAGGGAGAGGATGTTCTCCACCCACCCGAACACCCTTGAGGTTATCGGGACTTCCCGGGCCCCGGCGCTTACTTCCGCCGCCGTATCCGTGCCGGTGTTCTCGGGGGCCGGAGGAACGGTCACGCCGACCGTCACGTTGTCCGACGGTTCGGTCTCGTTGATCGCTGTCTCCGGCTGATTCCAGGCCTCGATCAGGTCCGGATCGTTTGTGAAGAGACGGATTGACCGATCGCCTTCGCCGCCCCCGACGACGAGGAACGAACCGTCGGGGGTCACCGCGACGGACTCCGCACGGCCCTTGAGGGCGATCTTCTGGACCTCGGCTCCCGTGTAGTCGAGGACATGGATTGTCCTGCCGGCTGCAGCAAAAATCCTCCTTGCCTCGTTCGTCAGGGCCGTCGAGATGACGGCATCCCCCACGGGGTATTTCCAGAGGTGTTCCCCCTCCCCCGTGGAGAGGTAGAGGCACCGGTCGACCGACCCGGCCGTCACGAACCGTCCGTCGGGGGTGAGGTCAATCCCCCTCACCATTTTGCCGGTCCCGTAACTCCAGGACTCTCCCTCCCTGCTGTTGAGGAGGTAGACCCCCTGGTTATCGCAGCCGATAGCGATCCTGCGGCCGTTCTCCGATATCGCGAGATCGTAGCTGTCGGTTCCCATGTCGTAGTCCCAGAGCTGTTTCTTGTTCCGGTCGAAGATGTAGACCGCACCGTTGTCGCATCCGGCGGCAACGTACATGCCGTTCGACGAGAGATCCACACTCCGGTAGACGAACGTCGTCTTCTCGGTCCAGAGCAGGTCTCCGTCCCCGTCGTAGAGATAGAGCTTGTCTGCAGCAACCCCTATCCCCGACCCTTCGGGCGATATCCCGACGCTGTTCACCCTTCCGCCGACATTGGCCTTCCAGAGGACGTCTCCCTGCCGGTCGAGAACGTACACCGCGGAGCCTGCAGAGGCGACGATCGTGGAACCGTCGTGCGTGACCGCCACGGAACTAACAGGGCCGTTGGCCCCCTGTCCCCAGACGGGAACGTACTCCCCCTCGTCCGCGGAGGCAACCCCACACAGGGCAGCGGTAAGGCAGCATAACAGAAGGAGCACCCTCTTGATACGCCCGGAATCCACAAGCCCGGAACAAGCCCGGACCCTGACGGTAGAACTGGATGAAGTCACTTCCCCCGATGACATCAGGCCCTGATCCACGGAGATAACATATATACCTTTCGGGCAACGTTCCGCATCAGGGTTCCGGGACGGTTCTCCGGCTCCTGCCCGGCCTCAATCAGGGACGGCCGGAGGCCGCCGCGGTTTCGGGAATACCGGTAGAACTTTTTGAGGATTCGAGAGGGGCGGCCTCGGGAACTCACCGGCCGGGTCGCGAGAAAAGGGCGGTTCACGACCGGAATGCTCGCAAGGACGGTGCGGAGGGCGGTCTCCCGCCCGCTTACGGGCCAGGGCTCCAAACGTTCAGCAGGGGTCACGCGGGTCGTCGGTATCGTGCCCTGCCACAGGATCGATCGACTCCAGGTCTTCGAGATTGTTGATATTCGTAAACGTCAACAGACCCGGATCGATCTCGCGAATCTTTTCTACAGGCACGTACCGGGTATTGAGACTCCAGATCATCGGCCGGAGCGAGAGCGACTCGTGCTTCTCCAGGTAGCCGAGCAGTGCGCTCCTCCGGTAGACCGCGTGGAGCGGTTCGAGCATATCGGCATTCCAGCAGGGAATAGCGGCATCGTAGCCGACGGCGGCATCAAAGAGCATTCTCACCACACCCGGGTGAATACAGGGCATGTCGCAGGCTGCAACGAAGACGTACTCACCGTGCACCGCGAATGTCCCCGCGTGCAGCCCGCCGATGGGGCCAAGACCTCTCCGGACGTCCGATATGCACCTGACATCCCCAATATGGCCGAACCGCTCGCACTGTTCGGGGTCACGCGCGACCACCACGATCTCGTCCGCCACCTCCTTCAGGGTGTCGATGAGACGGTCGATGAAGGTCTTGCCCCGGAACGTAAAGAAGTACTTCTCCCGCCCGCCGGCACGCCGTGCCGCCCCGCCAACGAGGACTATTGCAGATCGCATGCTCTTCTCTCCCGGCGTCAGATCCGCTCCCGGAAGCGGATCAGTTCGGCGATACAGGTGTTGTAAGCCGCATCGATGCCGTGCTGTTCGGCGAGTGCCGCCACCGCACCGTTCATGAAGTCGATCTCGGTCTTCCTCCCGCCGGCGATATCCTGGAGCATCGACGAGTGGTGGGCGGCCGTCGCGGGGAGCTGGGTCGCCCGGAGATACTCCAGGTACGCCTCCGCCGTCTCCCAGGGGAGGGGGACGGCCTCGGCCTCCGCCACCCGGTAAGCCTCCTCTACGATTGCGGCGACGACCCCCCATGCGTGCGGATCGGTGAGCGCGCCGTAAGGAACGTTCATGAGGGCGCCGAGCGGGTTTAATGCGCAGTTGTAGAGGGTCTTGCCCCAGATGTCCGTCCTGATGCCAGCGGTCGCCTCCGCCCGGATACCAGCCTCCCGGATGAGGGCGGCGAGACGCTCGACCGCGTCGTCCGTACCGGACGGGAACCGCCCGAGTTTCATGGGCGCCGCCTCCACGGAGACGTGGACCGACGCATCGCCCCGCCACTCGAACCCGGTGATGATCATGGCGCCGATGACCCGATCGGTGAACCGCGTGATGATCTCCTCGTTTCCGATACCGTTCTGGAGACTCACCACCTCGCGCCCCCTGATGGCGTCGGCGAACTGGCGGCAGATCGCCTCCGTGCCGGTGGACTTTGCGGCGACGATGTAGTAGTCGGCATCCCGCCACGCGCCGGGGAGATCCTCGGAGCAGCTGAACCGGTATGCGCCCTCTCCCCATATGCCGGTCATCAGAAAACCCTGTTTCCGTACCGCATCCGCGTGCCGCGTCCTCGCTACGGCGTGAACGTCCGCAACGCGGGACAATTTTGCGGCAACGGTCAGCCCGACCGCCCCGGCGCCCAGGACCACGATCTTCATTTCGATATAACTATGGCGAAGTTACCTGTTAACTTCTCGCTTTTTCGGCGTGCAGACATCTCCCCGGCGCTCCATACCAAGCAGGATCTCTTTGATCGCGAGATCAGGGGAGAACCCGCCCATGCCGGTCTTCGCGACGACCCGGTGGCAGGGTACCACGATCGGGGTCGGGTTCCGGGCCATCGCCGCCCCGACCGCCCGGGGCGCGGTTCCGACCATCCGGGCAACCTCGCCGTAGGTGACGGTCTCCCCGCAGGGGATTGCCCGGACAGCACGGTAGATCTTCGCAAAGGTCGTATCGCCCTCGGTCGCGACGCTCCGGAGGGAGGTGAGGTCCGCCGGCCGCCCGGCACAATAGCGCAGGATCTCTTCCGGGACCCGGCCGGGGATGCCGTCACGAGCGAACCGCACCCGGTAGACGAGGTCGTCCTGCCACGCGACGTGGACGTGCCAGAGGCCGAACCGGCACGAACCGGTCAGGATCGCCATCTCTCGGCCTCCTTTTTGAAAGCATCTACGGTGCATGCCGTCATCTCCTCCTGCATCCACGGCGGCAGCCCCGCGTGAACCCGGCGCTCCAGGAACCTCTTCTCCCCGAGGATGAGCATACCCCGATCATCGGGCGTACGGAGCACCCGGCCGAGCGCCTGCAGAGCGCGGTTGACCGCCGGGAGGGTGTAACTGATGAACTCCCCCTCCTCGCCGAACTTCATCCGGAAGTAGTCGATCACCATCTTGCGGACGCGGTTGAACGGCGCGAGCGGGAGACCGATGACGAGCGCTCCTGCAAGCATCTCGCCGCGGTAGTCCAGGCCCTCGCTCCACTTGCCGCCGCAGACCGCAAAGAGGATGCCCGAGCGGCCGGTTCCCGGGAGGGCCATGAACTCCCGGAGCATCGTGGCCGAGGCCGCGGTATCCTTGGACTCGATGTAGATCTGCTTCTTTCTGATGCGGGGTGCGCAACGCTCCGCGAAGGTGTTCAGGAGGTCGTAGGAGGGAAAATAGACCGCAAGGTTCCCGGGGAGGCGGGCAAACGTGGTGATGTAGTCCTCGGTCCGTGCGAGGTTCTCTCTGTCCCGGCGCATCGAGTAGGCGGTGGTGATGTCGTTTGCGCAGAAGATGCGGCGGTTCTCCGGGGGGAAGGAGTTCGGGAGCGACATCGCCGTGACGGGAAGGTCGCCGAAGTAGTAGCGCCGGTAACTCTCGATGGGGGAGAGCGTCCCCGAGATCAAAACGCAGCAGGCGTGCGCCCGGGCGATGTCCTGGAGTTTGGTGCTCGGGTCGATGTTTCGGACCTCGAGCGCCACCGCCCCGTCGTCCTCTTTGCGGTAGACCGTGAGGTATGCCGGGTCGGCGGCGGAGCGGAAGATCCGGTAGAAGAACTCGGTCAGCCGCTCGATTGCGCTCTCCCGGAACTCGCCCGCCTGCATGTTCTTCTCGCGAATCCCCTCGCTGATCTTGAGGAGGTCGTCCACGATCTCCTCCACGCTCCGGTAGAGCGTGCCGGAGAGGATCATCCGCTGGAAGATGGCGGGGTCGAACCAGTCCTCGGCCTCGTGCGAACCCTTGAGCGCCTCCATGAACCGGTTGATCTGCGGCAGGATCTGGACGATGGCGTCCGCCTGCGGCGATCGCCGCCGTCCGGAGAGTTCGTGACCGGCCTGCACGATATCCCGCTCCTCGATCGTCACGCTCTCGATGCTCTGGACGACGTCCCCGCAGTTATGAGCCTCGTCGATGAGCAGCATGGCGTCGTGCCCCTCGATCCCGAGCGACTGGTAGAGCTGTTCCCGGATGGCGTCGTCGAAGAGGTGGTAGAAGTTCACGAGCACAACGTCGGCGTCCCGGGCGGCATGCATCATCGTGTCGTAGGGGCAGATGTCGCCGCAGAACCCGGCGAGCTGGTCAGGCCAGATCAGCTCGGTGCTCACCCGCTCGGCCCGGACACGCAGGGCCGCCGACGGGATCATCTTCAATCCCCCATCCTCGGGCTCCACGAACGATTTACCGTGGATGAAGTAGGGGCAGATGAGCGGGTGCTCCGGGTCCATCTTGCGGATCTGCTGCTTGATCTGCCGGTCGTTCGCCGGGACGAGCGAGCCCTTCTGCGCCCGCTCCCGCATCAGCGCCGTCGAGAAAGACTTGACGCCCTCGCACCGCCGGTAGATATCGCCCTCGCCGCCGAGCGGGCACATGCTGGACTTGCCGATGAGGTAGGCGAACTTGAGGTTGCCGCGCTTCTTCCGGATGAGCTCGAGCTCGCGCATGAACGTGGCGAGCTGGCTGATGGTCCGGACGGCGACGAGCACTTTCCGGCCCCGGCTCTCCGCGAGGAGCGCGGAGACCACGCTCGACTTGCCGCTCCCGGTCGGCGCATCGATCATGGCGATGCCGCCGTCGCGTGCGATGGAAGCGGCCGCTTCAAGCATCTCCCGCTGATGGGGCCGGTACTCCCGGTACGGGAACCAGTCGTCGAGGCTATCCATTGCATACAGTTCGACGGCTGACATCAATGTAGTTTGGGTGCCCGGGGCGAAAGTGAACGGTGGCGGTACTGCCCGAACGGCGGAAGGGAGGGAGGGCGCAGACCGGGACGCCCTTGCGGAAGTATTATATATTAGCCCGCTTACCGCTCGCCGGTGAGACTGTATGTCACTCAAGGCTGAGGTCATTGAAAAGGTATCGGCTCTTCTCGCGGCTGCATTCGGCCTGATCGCCGCTCTCGCATGGAACGGAGCCATTCAGGAGCTTTTCGCGGAGATTTTTGGAGATCAGAGCTCGCTTGTCGCCATGTTCGTGTATGCCATCGTCGTGACGATCATCGCGGTGATCGCGGTCATCCTGATCGGCCGCGCTGCAGCGAAGGCGAAGAGAGAGGATGAGATAGCGGCAACAAGAAGGTGAAGCCCAAAAATCCCTTCATTTTCGATAAACCCACCTGAACCACCCGGATATCCTATGAGCCTGCACGACGACCGGGTGACGGGTGGAGCGGCCCCCCGCTCACGACCGGTCACCGTCACGGTCATCGATTACGATGAGTCCCGCCTCGGCGAGCGAACGTATACGCTGCCAGAGCTCCGGCTCCCGGCTCGCCGTCCGGCGGTCATCTGGATCGACGTCGACGGCGTCCACGATACCGGGGTGATCCAGGCGGTCGGGGATGCCGTCGGGATTCACCCCCTGACCCTGGAGGACATCGCGAACACCCGCCAGCGGCCGAAGATCGAGGATTACGGCGATTACCTCTACGTTGCAGTCCGGATGCTCGCTCCCGGAGACGGCGAGTTCCACAGCGAGCAGGTCAGCCTGGTGCTCGGGAGAGGTTACGTCGTATCCTTCCAGGAACACCCGGGCGACGTCTTCGAGCGCATCCGGGAGCGGCTGCGTGCAGGAGCCGGGCGGCTCCGAAGCGAGGGGGCCGATTACCTCTTCTATGCCCTGCTCGACGCGATTGTCGACGGCTACTTCTCTGTGATCGAGGTCTTCGGGGAGCGTATCGAGGTGGTCGAGGAGGAGGTGGTGGCAGACCCCGACCGGGAGACCCTGCAGGCGATCTACGCCTTAAAACGGTCCCTTGTTGCCCTCCGGCGGTCGGTCTGGCCGCTCCGCGACGTGGTGGCGGAACTCGAACGGGGCGAGTCGCCCCTTATCCAGGAACCGACGCTCGTCTACCTCCGGGATGTCTACGACCACACCATAGAGGTCGCCGAGACCGTGGAGACCTACCGGGATACAATGTCCGGAACCCTCGACGTCTACCTCTCGAGCCAGAGCAGCAAGATGAACGAGATCATGAAGGTCCTCACCGTCATCGCCACCATCTTCATCCCGCTCACCTTCATCGCCGGGGTCTACGGCATGAACTTCGCCTACATGCCGGAGATCAGCCATCCCTGGGGATACCCGGCGGCCCTCGCCTCGATGACGGTCGTCGCGGCCGCGATGCTCCTCTACTTCAGGAAGAAAGGCTGGATCTGAACCGCGGCCGCCACCCCTTCCCGCCCGTAACCAGGATATCATTATATCCCGCAACGTCAAAACCCGCGCCATCTTGCTGCGAGGAGAAGCAGGGCGAGGAGTATGCAGGCGGACCGACGGCAACCGGAGAGGCAGGAAGAGAGACGGGCGACGCTGAGAACCGTCGCCGTCATCGTGATCTCCGGCACCGCCACGGCCCTGTTCCTGCTTGCAGCACTCCTCTACCCGGACATCTTCCTCGAACGCGTCTTCTACACGTCCCTCACGATCAGCCTCGTCTACTTCTTCTTCCTCGTCGTCGAGTCGCTCACCCTCCGGCGCATCAAGGACGAGCGGGAGCGCTACTCGTTTCGGAGAACGGTGTCCATCTTAAAGTTCGTCGTCGTCGCCGTCATCCTCCTCCGGGTCTGGATCGACACCAACTACATCTTCGTCGCCTACGGGATCATCGGTGCCGGGATCGCCGTCGCGCTCCAGGATCTCTTCAAGAACTTCGTCGGCGGGATCCTGATCATCGTCTCGCGCACCTACCAGATCGGCGACCGTATCGAGATCAGCGAGACGATGGGCGACGTGATCGATATCGGGATCCTCGCGACGAAGATCCTGGAGATCCACGCCCGCGACGTGAAGGGGGATCAGGCAACGGGCAGGATCGCCGTCGTCCCGAACGGTGCCGTCCTGTCATCAAGGGTCTTCAACTACACGATGGATCACACCTTCGTCTGGGACGAGATCTCCATCCCCATCACCTACGGGTCGGACTGGCGGCGGGCGGTCTCCCTCTTTCTCGATATCGTTCGCCGGGAGACAGCGGCGACGTCCGGACGGGCCGAGCAGGAGATCGAGAGGATCGGCATGCGTTACTACCTGCCGAGGAGAGAGGTGGAGCCGTCCGTCTACCTGACCCTCACCGACAACTGGATCGACTTTTCTATCCGGTACGTGACCGATGTCCGGAGGAAGCGGGCCACGAAAGACGACCTCTCCCGCAAACTCCTCGAGGCGGTCGAAGCGGCCGACGATATCACCATCGCGACCGAGAACATCATCGTCTACGACGGCGGGCCGGTCGAGGAGGCATAATCGACCCGACAGTGATGTTTTATACCATGGGATGGATGCCCCCTCCCGGGGATGGTATCCGTGGCCCCTGCCGGGCGGCTCGCCGGGTGATTTGCCGGGACCGGCAAGGCGTATCCGCCTCTCCCCCGGGGAGCAGGGAGTCGGGAGGTGGTGATGCGGCCGGAAAAAACCTGTGGGATACTCTCGATCCGGGTGATCGACTACACGGAGGATCGCATCGAGGAGCACGAGTGCATCGAACTCACCGAGGCATGGTCGTGGATCGGCCGGGAGACGGTCACCTGGATCGACGTCGTCGGGGTGCCGGAGCGCGACGAACTCGTGATCCTCGGCAGGCAGGCGGGGATCCACCCGCTCACGATGGGGGATATCACGGCCCCGGACCAGCGGCCGAAGGTGGAGGAGTTCGGGAGCTACGTCGCCGTCATCGCGAGGATGCTCTCGGAGAGAGACGGCAGAGTCACAAGCGAGCAGGTCAGCCTGATCTTCGGGGAGAACTACGTCATAACGTTCCGGGAGCAGCCCTTCCAGGTCTTCGAGCAGGTCAGGGAGCGGCTCAGGAACGAGCTGAGCGTCACCCGGGGATCGGGGCCGGATTTTCTCGCCTATACGCTCCTCGACGCCATGGTGAGTGTCTACCTCGCCATCCTCGACGCGGTCGACGACCGGGTGGAAGACCTCCAGGGCAGGGTTCTGGCTGCCGCGGACCCGCTTGCCTTAAAACAGATCTACGAACTCAAGGAAGATCTCCTGACCATCCGGAGAGCGGCCGTCCCGGCACGCGAGGTTCTCGGGGCGCTTGCAAGCCGGGAGTTGAGCCTTGTCCGGAAGGAGACGATCCCGTACTTCCGGGATATTTACGATCGGTGCATCCAGGCGGCAGAGGTTGCGGAGTATACCAGGGATACCCTCTCCGGCGTGATGGATCTCCATACCTCGAACCAGAACAACAAGCTCGCCGAGATCACGACGATCCTCACCATCGTCGCGAGCATCTTCATCCCTTTGAGCTTTATCACCGGGTTTTACGGGATGAATCTCAGGGACATACCGCTCGAAGACTCGCCCTGGGGCTACCTGCTCGTTCTCCTCCTCATGCTGGGTGTCGCGCTCGCGATGCTTCTCTACTTTAAAAAGAAAGAGTGGATATGACGGCGAGCCCTGCGGCGCGGGGAGAGGGGCGGCAACCCCCTTTTTGTAGCGAGAATGCCAACACTTCTCTATTATGGCAATCCATCCCATCGACTACCGGTACGGCACCCCGGAAATGCGTGCCGTCTGGAGTGAGGAGAACCGCTTCCGGGCTATCGTCACGGCCGAAGTGGCGCTGGCACGAGCGGAGGCGGCGCACGGGATGATCCCCCGCGAGGATGCGGAGACGATCGCGACACGCGCGCCGGAAGCGCGCCTCGAGCGGGCGAAGGAGATCGAGGCCGAGATCAACCACGACATGATGGCGATCGTCAAGGCCGTCACCGAGGTCTGCGGCGATGCGGGCAGGTGGATTCACTACGGCGCGACCTCGAACGACATCCTGGATACGGCGACCGCCCTGCAGGTCCGCGAGAGCCTCATGCTCATCGAGGAGAAACTCGGTAAACTCCTCTGCGTGCTTCTTGCCCGGAGCGCCGAGACGAAGACCCTGGTCTGCGCCGGCCGCACCCACGGGCAGATCGGTGTGCCCACCACCTACGGGCTGCGGTTCGCGATCTGGGCGAGCGAAGTCTCCCGCCACATCGAGCGGCTCCGCCAGATGCGACCCCGGGTCGTCGTCGGGCAGCTCACCGGAGCGGTGGGCACCCAGGCAGCCCTCGGGGATGCCGGTATCGAGATCCAGGAGACGATGATGGAGTTCCTCGGAATCCGGGCCGTGGACGTCTCCAACCAGCTCATCGCAAGGGACCGCTACGCGGAGTACTTCATGTTCCTTGCGAACGTCGCGACGACGCTCGACAAGATCGGCCTTGAACTCCGGCTGATGCAGCGCTCCGAGATCGGGGAGCTTGCGGAGGCGTTCGGGAAGAAGCAGGTGGGCTCGAGCACGATGCCTCACAAGAGAAACCCAATAAAGAGCGAGCAGGTTTGCGGCCTTGCCCGGATCGTGCGCTCCGCGGTCGAGCCGGCACTGCAGAACAACGTCCTCTGGGACGAGCGCGACCTGACGAACTCCTCCCCCGAGCGGGCCCTCTTCCCCGAGCGTCGGTGCTCGCCGACCACATCCTCAACGTGATGATCAACGTGATGGATGGCCTTGAGTTCAATAAACCGAACATCCGGAAGAACCTGATGCTGCTCAGGGGCGTGAACCTCGCCGAGTCGGTGATGATCGACCTCACCAGGCGGGGCATGAGCCGGCAGGAGGCCCACGAGGCGATGCGGACGGCGAGCATGCAGGCCCTCGCCGAAGACCGCGACCTCGCCGAGGTGCTCGGCGAGCGGCCCGAGGTCACGGCGTTCGTCACCCGCGAGGAACTCGACGCTCTCCTCGACCCCGACGCCTACATCGGGACGGCCGTCCGGCAGGTGGAGCGGCTGATCGAGAAACTCACGCCGCTCTGCCGGTGAAAGGGTTTCGGACGCCCTTCATAGTTTGAACCGGGGAGGGGCATCGAAGAGTTTTCGATAGAGCGAGCTGAAGAGCGCGGTGTACTCCCCGGCCTTCTCGGTGGCGAGGTAACGGGTCCTGTCCTCCTCGGTCACTTCAGCAAGATACCCTTTTTCCACGAGGAACCGGAGATACTCCTGCCCGGTCTTTGAGTTCAGGTCGCACCGGTTGATGATGGCGGTAAACGACTGCGGCGTTCTGCAGAAGACCAGGATTTCCCAGTAGATCTCAAACGCCGTCCTGCGCCCGCTCATCGCCGATCCGTCTCCAGCGTTTCTTTCAGGAGAGCCTCGGACTCCTCGATCTCGTCGAGCCGCTCGTCCCAGACGTTTGCGAACCGGGAGAAGTAGTACGAGGAGGCAAGGCTGACGAGGGCAACCCCGAGCGTGAGGAGCATGAACGGGATGACCAGGTAGTTGTTGATGGTGAAGGAGATACCGTCCGGTGAGACGGAGAGGTGCTCCAGGCTGACAGCGAGCCCGAGAAGAAACGAGCAGATGCCGCCGAGCGTGCAGACCAGGATCATGGTGCGGATGGTCGCGCGGTTGTCGCGGTAGTGGGAGAGCATGCTTACGATGAGGCGGGTGAGAGCCTCGTCCGGGACCTCGCCTCCCATCCCATCGAGGTCGCCCTTGATCATCTCGATCCCTTCGAAAACCCGGACGCTGGTGAGAAGCCAGCGGAAGCCCGTAAGGGCGGCAACAAGTGCGATGAACAGGACGACCGGGGAATAGATCACATACTGCGCGGTAGAGAAGGTCTCGTACATGGAAACCGCCTCTCCGACGATCACGCTGATGCCGAACGCCATCACGAGGGCGGCAAAGACGATGTTCGCGATGGTGATTACATAGAAGTGCCGGATCTCGCTTCTGAACCGGGCGAGTGCTGATTCGTGCATGGAGGTTTTCACCGGTCTATCTATCTATTTGCGTTCTGCAAGTAAAGAGAATGAAACTAAGATACGTATCGGTGTTTCGCAGGGATATCCGACGCGAACAGCCGATACCGGCCGACCCCTTGCCCAAAATAGAATAACGAGACGGGAGTCGGATCAGAACAGAGCGCGGCACCCCGCCGGAGAAAGAGGCTGGCAGCGATTCAGGCGGGATGCACCATCGCATCCCGTTCGGTCGCCGCGATCTCCCGCAGGAGCCCGAAAGGTCGGCGATCGGGTAGTGCCCCCGCCGGCATGTTCAGAACTCTTCCGCGATGCCGTAGCCGTACGACCGCAATACCTCGCTCCCCCGCTGCTCCGGGTATGCGGCAAGCACGAGCCCCCGCGACTCCAGGAACTCCTCGGCGGATACGATGGAGATAGGTTGGATCTGTTCGTCTTCGCCGGGCTCCATCGACCAGATGTGGATGTAATAGATATCCGGCAGCCCCTCCTCTTCGTGCAGGTAGAGATCCCTTCCGCGCCCGAATGCCCCGCCTGCGTCACCACCCCGCGGCGCGACGGTTCACCGGACGCGCACCTGACGATGCTCAAAGGACGCTCCCTGAGGAGCATCCTGATCCTGAGGATTCACGCCTCCCGAGGGCGACCCCTGAAGATACACCCGGCGGGATATGGTCGAGCGTGGTGGCGCTGATCCTCTAGCCCGTCGTCTTCTTTGCCGTCGCATACACGCAGTTCGTGCGGACGGATATCCGATGATAGACGGGCGCGCACTTTCGCTCCCGGGGAGGGGCTACATCGTAGGCAAACCGATTATTCCGTCGGGTTTCGATATTCGGGGAAGGTATGCAGGATTCTTACCGCGGTATGCACTCATACCCGCGATCCGGGGATCGAGGTATATTTCCACTGGATATCGGCAGTACTGCCGGGAGATGGAACAACGAGCGCGTATCAGGAGAATGCGACGGCCCGGGTACAGCCACGACAGTTCGATGTTTGTCACAGAAAAGGTATATGGGGGAACGTTGACGCCTTGAACGGTGACACCGTGTACGGTATCCCGCGGGGGCCGGGAACCCCGATTGCCGTCGTATCCCGGCCCCCAAATACGTGCCCGGAGGGCAATAGGGCTGCTGGCTGCCAGGGGATAGCCGTTGCGGTTCCGTGTCCCTCCAGGCACTGTTACGGAATTTCGAGTGACATAGTATCGCAATGGGAAGGAAATGTGCCGAAATATATCCATGAGACGCACAGGAGAGGCCTGTATGAACCGAAAAACGATATGTATCGTCCTGCTGCTGATCGCGTCCGCTCTCCCGGCAGCGGCCGCACCCGTCGTCCAGCTGACAAACGATTCGGCATTCGATTCGTACCCCTTCTGGTCACCGGACGGCGCCAGGATCGCCTTCGTCTCATCCGACGGAGTTCATGCCGGCATCCGGGTGATAGAGCGCGACGGCCAAAACCCGGTACCGGTGACGGACGACCGTTCGTGGAATCTTTTCACCGAGTTCGATCCCTGGTCACCGGACGGGAAGAAACTCCTCTTCCTCTCCGACGGTGGAAGAGGGCTCGACCTCTGGACAATGAACCCGGACGGGACCGGGAGGGTGCGCCTGACCGAAGGCGGCCGCATCGTCCCCATTCCGGGGCTCTCCGGCTACGGGGCGGACTGGAGCGCCGATGGAAAGCGGATCGTCTATACCTCCTGCCTCTTCGATGATGCAGCCATCCAGGAAGTGAACCTCTCGGCCATCCGCACGGAAGCGGACATCTGGATCATGGACGCGGACGGCGGCAACAAGAAACAACTGACGAGCGGCGGAGATGCGCGCCTGCCCCTGTGGCAGCCGCAGGGGGACAGGATCGCATACCTCGCAGACAGATCCGGGAACCGGGAGATCTGGGCCATGCAGAGCGACGGAGCGGGCGAGACACAGGTGACGTTCAGCGAGGGGAGCGTATCCGGGTATTCCTGGTCCCCGGACGGCACCAGGATCGCCTACGTAGTCGCGTCACCGCCGGGGACATTGCCGGAGTTCTCTCTCCGAATTATCAATAGCGACGGATCGGGTTCGGAGCAATTGACAACCGGAAACCGGGACAGATCACCGATCTGGTCGCCGGACGGTACCAGGATCGCCTTCCGGTCGGAATCGCGGGACCGGGCGCTCTGGGTGATGAAGAGCGACGGCTCCGGCCTCGCACCCCTCGGTCCTGATAATCCGGCATACATGATGCACCAGTGGTCTCCCGACGGCAGAACGATCGTCGTGAGCGATGGAAACAACCTTTATGCGATCCCGCTCGAAGATCCGGCGGCACCCGCATCGCCGGGATTTGAGGTAGTTTCTGCAGCGGGTGCACTGTTTCTCACGGCATGTCTGTTCAGACTGCGAAAACAGAAATGAGGGGGAGCGGGAACGTGCCGCACGAAGACGATTACCAGTGGAGCGCGACGCGTTAACGAGTAGCGCACCTGACGGTGCTCGAGCTCCGTTTCTGCCGAAACGTCGCTTATCGCCATCGCCGTCTTCACGCCGCTCACTCCTTCTCCCGTGCTCCCCGCAGTGCTTTTACATCCCCCACGGTCACCACGCGAACCGCACCGCCCTGGACGTCGCCTCCGGCATCGCCCATCCTGTCCTCGATCCAGCCCTCCATCTCCAGGTACGCCGCCCGCAACCCTTCGAGAACATCCGGATCGGCATCCCAGAGGCCGCGTTCGTGCGCTTCAAGCAGCCGTCTCCCGATCTCCTCCAGCCCCCAGGGATTCTCGTGGGAGCAGACGTTCGCGAGCGGAAACGGCGTGGGGGGACGCTTTCGCTCGATACGTCGGTGGAGACGATGAAGATCAACCTGACTTCCCAATCACCGCCCACGATCGAAATCGTGGTCAATACAGGCCTCCCGGTTCCGCTGAACACGCCACTCTGGGAGGCGTGCAACGAGACGCTGCACGAGACAAGGATATATGCCGATGTCGTTAACTGCACGTCCTCCTCCGGAGACGGCCGGGTGACGCTCACCTTTGCCGAGGGCCACGCGCCCGAGGTGACGCTGCGTCCGGTCAGGATCGCCATATCCGCCCGGGGGTGATATATTCAGGCCGAAACCGCCCGAACAGCCCGCATCTCGCGCCGACCGGTGTACGCACATTTATAATTTAACAGTGCAAACACTGACACAGATCCGTTTTTTGAGGCGTCCGCGTACCGCGTGAGCCTCATGGCGATACCTGCCGGATTACGGAATATGCCGACCATGAACCTGAAGGGCTGGATAGAACGTGACGGAGTGCGCCTCACCCCCGCCGATGTGGAGCAGCTGCTCGAAGTGGGACCGGAGGCACTCAATGGGTGCGGCGGCGAGTTCCTGCTTACCTACGGTGACTGCACCGCCCGCGACGCACTCGGGATCATGCCCGGCCCGGTCCCGCCCGGGACCATCTGTTGCGGGGGGCGCGAGGTTGCCCGGATAAACCCCGATCCGCCCTCCTGCACCCTTGAGGAGGCGATCGTCACCGCGGTCAACCTCAGGAGCGGCAAGGGCGCGGTGGCGTTCTCCGGCGGCGTAGACTCTGCTCTCGTCGCCCACCTCGCCCGCCTCCCCTGCGTGGCCGTGGGGCTCGAAGGGTCGCACGACGTCAGGCGGGCCGCCGTAGCCGCCCGGATGATGGGGCTCGACCTCGAGATCGTCACGCCGACCGAGGAAGAGGTCGCGGAGGCGCTCGCCCGGGTCGTCCGGGTCATCCCCGACCCGACGAATCCCCTCGAGGCCTCGATTGCAACGACCCTCTCCTTCGTCGCCGCGTGGGCAAAAGAGCACGGCCATACCCGGATCCTCGCCGGGCAGGGAGCGGACGAACTCTTCGGCGGCTACGCCCGCTACCTCACCTCCCCCGACCTCACGGCGGAGCTCGAACGGGACTTCGCCGACCTCGGACGCCAGAGAACGCGGGATCAGGCGGTGGCGGGGCTTCACGGGGCATACTTCTCGATGCCCTACCTCGACGTCCGGGTGGTGCGCGCCGCCCGGGCAATCCCGGCCGCCGAGCGGGTGCGCGGCGGGGTGAGAAAACACCCCCTGCGCGAGATCGCAGAACGCCACATTCCCGTCGAAATCGCCCGGGCCGAGAAGAAAGCGATGCAATACGGGAGCGGGATCTGGAGAGCGATGCAACGGCTCGCACGTAACAATGGTTATAAAAAGTCGGTACAAGGGTACTTAACGGATATCAGTAGGGCGGAACATGATTACTGAGAGCGATATTGAGCATATAGCAGAACTTGCGGATATCGGCATTTCAAAAGACGAGGTGCCGGAGTTCACCACCCAGTTCAATGCAATCCTGGACTACTTCGAGGTTCTCGACACCGTCGAGGGAGAAAGCGCCCCGGACGCCGGGATCGTGAACGTCTTTAGGGACGACGAGCCCCGCCCCTGCCTCACGCAGGAAGAAGCACTCGCGAACGCAGGGTCGACCGAGAACGGGTTTGTTAAGGCGCCGAGGGTGATGTGAGTGGCGGGAACCCTCGAATTCTCGCCGGACGACCGGTACAACGCCTTCATCACTACCTGCAGCACAGCGCCGTTCACCGACGGGGCGCTCGCCGGTACCGCCGTCGCGATCAAGGACAACATCTCGACGGCAGGGATACAGACCACCTGCGGATCGAAGATCCTCGAAGGCTACGTCCCGCCGTATGACGCCTACGTCGTCGAACTCCTCAGAAAGGCGGGCGCCGCTATCGTCGGCAAGACCAACATGGACGAGTTCGGGATGGGCACCACCACCGAGACGAGCGCGTTCGGCCCCACCCAAAACCCGGCGGACCTGTCAAGGGTGCCCGGCGGATCGTCCGGAGGGAGCGCCGCCGCCGTCGCCGCGGGCCTCGTCCCGATGGCGCTCGGCACCGATACCGGCGGCTCGATCCGGTGCCCCGCGGCGTTCTGCGGGATCGCAGGCCTCAAACCCACCTACGGCCGGGTCTCCCGCTACGGCCTCATCGCCTACGCAAACTCCCTCGAACAGATCGGGCCGATGGCACGAACCGTGGAGGACGTTTCAAGGCTGATGTCGGTGATCGCGCGGTACGACCCCCGCGACTCGACGATGCTCGACCGTCCGTACGACCACCAGCCCTCGGCCGAGATCAAAGGGCTCCGGGTCGGGATACCGGAGGAATACTTCGGCGAAGGCGTCGACCCCCGTGTGGGAGAGACCGTCCGGGACGCAATCGGGGTTCTCGAAGGGCTCGGGGCAGAGACCGTCCCGGTGAGCATCCCCGGGATGCGGCACGCGCTCGCGGCCTACTACGTCATCTGCACGAGCGAAGCCTCCTCAAACCTCGCGAGGTTCGACGGCGTCCGCTACGGCCCGGCGGTCGATACCAGGAAGTCCTGGCACGAGGCCTACCAGGACCTGCGGCTGGAGTTGTTCGGCGCCGAGGTCAGGCGCCGGATCATGCTCGGGACCTTCGCCCTCTCGGCGGGCTACGCCGGCCGGTACTACGCGAAGGCGCAGGTGGCCCGCCGCAACATACACCAGGACTTCGAGCGGGCCTTCCGCGAAGCGGACGTCATCGCCGGTCCGACGATGCCGACGACGGCCTTCCGCCTCGGCGAGAAGTCCGACCCGCTCTCGATGTACCTCTCCGACATCCTCACGGTGCCGGCGAACCTCGCCGGCATCCCGGCGATATCCGTCCCGTGCGGCAGAGTTGACGGCCTCCCCGTGGGGCTCCAGATCATGGGAAGGCAGTTCGAGGACGAACGCGTCGTCGATACCGCTTATGCCTACGAGCAGGAGGTGAGGGCATGAAGACAATCGTCGGGCTCGAGATCCACGTCCAGCTCTCGACCGCAACGAAGCTCTTCTGCGGGTGCTCGACGGACTACCGCGACGACGAGCCGAACACCCACTGCTGTCCGGTCTGTCTCGGCCTCCCCGGGGCGCTCCCGCGCCTGAATAGAAGAGCGGTCGATTACGGCCTGAAGGTGGCAAAAGCCCTCGACATGAAAGTCCTGGAAGAGTCGGAGTTCGCCCGGAAGAACTACTTCTACCCCGACCTCCCGAAGGCCTACCAGATCACACAGTACGATAAACCCCTCGCGGTCGAAGGGACGGTCGAGATCGAGGACGACGAGGGGCACGAGAAGATCGTCCGGATCACCCGTGTGCACCTCGAAGAGGACCCGGGGAGGCTCGTCCACGTCGCGGGCGGTTCGAAGTACTCGCTCGTCGACTACAACCGGTCGGGTATCCCGCTTCTTGAGATCGTCACCGAACCGGACATGCGCTCCCCGCAGGAGGCCCGCCGGTTCCTCAACAAACTCCGGACGGTCCTCGAGTACCTCGGCGTCTTCGACGGCGAGCGGGAGGGCGGCCTCCGGGTGGACGCAAACATCTCCCTTGAAGGCTCCGAGCGGGTCGAGGTCAAGAACATCTCCTCCTACAAGGGCGTCGAGAAGGCCCTCACCTTCGAGGTGACCCGGCAGAAGAACCTGCTCCGGCGCGGCCAGAAGGTGACGAGAGAGACCCGCCACTTCATGGAAGGGCGCGGGATCACCACCTCTTCGCGCAGCAAGGAGGAGGAGCACGACTACCGCTACTTCCCCGAGCCCGACCTCCGACCGCTCCGGGTCGCGGACCGGGTCGCGGCAATCGACCTTCCCGAACTTCCCACCGCCCGTAAGAACCGGTTCATGGCGCAGTACGGCATCTCGCTCAATCACGCCCGGACGCTGACCGGCGACCCGAAACTCGCCGACTTCTACGAACGCGTTGCGTCCGCCGATCCCGTCCTCGCCGCCACCTGGGTTGCCGACACGCTCCTCGGGGAACTCAACTACCGCGACATGGGCATCGCCGCCGTCCCGGCCGAACGCATCGTGGAACTCCTCGCGCTTCTGCGGACGGAGACCATCACCGATACGGTCGGCGTCCAGGTTCTGCGGGAGATGCTCGATGCCTGCGCCGCCGGCAAGCCCTGCGAGCCTCCCGCCGTGATCGTGGAGCGCGAAGGGCTCGCCAGGGCCACGGGAGACGAGTTCGCGCAGGTCGTCGAGAAGGTGGTCGCCGCAAACCCACAGGCGGTGGAGGACTATCGGGCCGGAAAGAAAGGCGCCCTGAACTTCCTCGTGGGGCAGGTGATGAAAGAAACCCGCGGGCGGGCGGACCCGAGGGAACTCGGGAAGATCGTATCCGGGTATATTGATACAGGCGGGGTGTAATCCGCAGTGCATCTGATCATCGCAGAAAAGAACATCTCGCAAACAGGATCGCGCAGATCCTCGCCGGTACCGAGAAAGTGAGAGCAAAGAAGGACGGAAGCGTATCCACGTATTCCTTCGACACGAAGACGGTGGTCGGCCTCAAAGGGCACGTGGTGGAGGTAGACTTCGAGCCCGGCTACACGAACTGGCGAAGCGAGACCCACACGCCGCGAACCCTCATCGATGCAGGCATCGTCAAGAAGCCGACCGAGAAGAAGATCGTCAACCTCATCCAGAAACTCTCGAGGAAAGCGGATCTCGTCACCATCGCGACCGATTATGATACCGAGGGAGAACTGATCGGAAAGGAGGCCTACGAACTCGTCCGTGCGGTGAACCCCAACGTCAGGATCAACCGTGCCCGGTTCTCCGCGATAACCCCGGCGGAGATCCGCACCGCGTTTGAGAACCTGACCGACCTCGACTTCGACCTCGCGGCTGCCGGCGAGGCCCGCCAGACGGTCGACCTGATGTGGGGAGCGGCGCTGACCCGGTTCATCAGCCTCGCGGCACGCCGGGGCGGCACGAACATCCTCTCCGTCGGGCGGGTGCAGAGCCCGACGCTCGCCATGATCGTCGAGCGGGAGCGTGAGATCGAGAGTTTCGTTCCCCAGACCTACTGGATGCTCTCGCTTGAAACCGAGAAGGACGGCGTACCGATCGAGGCGCGGCATACCGCCGGGCGGTTCACCGACCACGAAGCGGCCCTCGCCGCGGAAGCGGGGACAAAGGAGCCGCTCGTCGTCACGGACGTGAAAGAGGGGCAGAAGAACGACCGGGCGCCGACGCCGTTCGACACCACGACCTTCATCGTCGCGGCGAGCCGCCTGGGCCTCTCGGCGGCGAACGCGATGCGGCTTGCCGAAGACCTCTACATGAACGGGTACATCTCCTACCCGAGGACCGACAACACGGTCTACCCGAAATCGCTGAACCTGAACGCGATCCTCAATACCCTCAAAGGAGGCGTCTTCGATAAGGACGTCGCCTGGGTGCAGCAGAACCGGCGGCCCGTCCCGACCCGGGGCAAGAAGGAGAGCACCGACCACCCGCCGATTCACCCGACGGGCTCCGCGACCCGCGAGGCCCTCGGGCAGGACCGGTGGAAGGTCTACGAACTCGTCGTGCGGCGGTTCCTCGCGACCCTCTCCCCCGATGCGAAGTGGGCGACCACAAGGTGCACCTTCGATGCGTCCGGAGAGTCTTACAAGGCCACGGGCGGCAGGCTCCTCTACGCCGGGTGGCGCCGGATCTACCCCTACTCGGAGGCCAAGGAGAACATCCTCCCGGTGCTCGCCCAGGGTGAACGGCTGCCGATCAGGAACGTGAACCTCGAGGAGAAGGAGACGCAGCCGCCGGCGCGCTACTCCCAGAGCCGGCTCATCCAGGTGATGGAGGAACACGGTCTCGGCACGAAGAGCACCCGGCACGAGGTGATCGGCAAACTCGTCTCCCGCCGCTACGTGGAAGGCAACCCCCTCCGCCCGACACTCGTCGGGAGAGCCGTCATCGACGCCCTCGACAACCACGCCGAGACGATCACGGAGCCGGAGATGACCCGGACGCTTGAGGAGCACATGGAGTTCATCAAGCAGAGCCGGCGCTCCCGCGAAGACGTCGTCACCGAGTCCCGCGAGATGCTGCACCGGGTCTTCGACAAACTCGAGGCGCACAGGTCGGAGATCGGCACCGAGATCATGGAGCAGACCGCCGAGGAGCATACCGTCGGCCCCTGCCCTGCCTGCGGCCACGATCTCCGGATCCGGCACATCGGCGTCTCCCAGTTCATCGGCTGCACCGGCTACCCCGAGTGCCGGTTCAACATCAGCCTGCCCGGCAGCACCTGGGGCAAGGCAATCCGGGTCGAAGCGACATGCCCGGAGCACAACCTCTCCCACGTCCGCCTGATCCGGAAGGGCGCACGGCCGTGGGACATCGGCTGCCCGCTCTGCAGCCATATCGCCTCGAACGTCGAGGCGCTCCGGATGATGCCCTCGATGACCGACGACCTCATGCAGCGCCTGCACGCGCACCACATCTACACGGTCTCCGAGATCGCGGGCATGCAGCCTGAAGATCTCGCAAACACCGTCGACGTCGGCACAAAAGAGGCCGTAGAGCTCGCGAGAGAGGCAGAGGATGCACTTGAGGTTCTCCGCCGCCGTTCGGAACTCAGGAAGTTCGTCCGCAAGATTGTCCCCCCGAGAAGGGGTCGCAGTCACGCGAAGATCATCAAAAACCTCCTCGAACAGGGGATCGGCGATATCCACGCGCTCTCGGTGGCCGAACCCGCCGCGCTCAAGAAGGCCGGGATCCCGGAGGCTGCCGGAACCGAACTCCTTGAGGCGGCCCGCGGGCTCTGCAACGAACGCGCCCTCCGGGAGGCCGGGGTTCCCGCGGTCAGCCTGAAGAAGTACCAGGCAGGCGGCGTCGCGACTCCCGACGATTTCTGTTACCTCCCCATCCCCTACCTTGCAAGCAAAACCGGCATTAACCCGGAAACCGTACATAAACATGTGGATCTGGTCTGCAGGCACCGCGGGCACCCTGCCCCGCAAAAGATCACCAAGGCAGCCTTTGAGCGCGGGCGAAAAGAACTCCTGGAGGTCCCCGGACTCGGTGAGGCGACCGTGGACAGGCTCTACCTTGCAGGCATCTACGACGCCGCAACGCTCCGTGTTGCCGACCCGGAGGAGGTCTCCTCCGTCACCGGCATCCCGAAGGCCAGACTCCGCGACTACATCGGCCACCTGAAGTGACACCATGCACGCGAACTGGAAGACCTGGGCACATGTAACGAAACTTGACCCCGATAAACGCCTCCCGAGAGGAGCCGTCGAGGAGATCGCAACGAGCGGGACCGATGCCCTGATGCTCTCGGGCACCCTGAACGTGACGCGGGAGAACCTCCAGGAACTCCTGGATCTGGTCTCCGCCTATGGGCTGCCGCTGGTGGTGGAACCGGCGAGCCCCGACTGCGCCATCTTCGACGGGGGTATCGATCACCTCTTCGTGCCGAGCGTGTTGAACACGAACGACGTCCGCTGGATCGTCGGGAAGCACTACGCCTGGCTGCGCCAGGCGAGCGGCATCGACTGGGAGATGGTGGTGCCCGAGGCCTACATCGTCCTCAACCCGAACTCCGCCGTCGGCCGGGTGACGGGGGCGGACTGCAGCCTCTCGACCGGGGACGTTGCCGCGTTCGCACAGGTCGCGGACCGCTACTTCCGGTTCCCGATCGTCTACATCGAGTACAGCGGAACCTACGGGGATCCCGCAATCGTGCAGGCGGCGTCCGAGGCTGTCGAGAACGCCACCCTCTACTACGGCGGCGGGATCCGTTCGGCCGAGCAGGCGGCGGAGATGGGCCGCTATGCCGATACTATTGTCGTGGGGAACGCGGTCTACGAGGAAGGGATCGACGTGCTCCGGGCGACGGTCCGGGCGGTACAGTGAGGCATGCCTGAGATCTCAATCGTCCTGATCGAGCCCCTCTACGAGGGGAACGTCGGGTTTACCGCACGGGTGATGAAGAACTTCGGGTTCACCCGGCTGGTTCTCGTCAACCCCTGCACGCTCGGCGACGACGCGATCATGCGCGCCTCCCACGCCCGCGACGTCCTCGATAATGCCCGGCGGATGACGATCAAGGAGGTCTATAACGAGTTCGACTTCGTGGTCGCGACGACCGGCGAGGTGAGCAAGTCGGTCTGCACCCCGATGCGGATGCCCTACTACGCGCCGGCGGAGGTCAGGGAGATCGTCGCCGACATCGACGGGACGGTCGCGATCCTCTTCGGGCGGGAGAACTGGGGGCTCGCGAACACCGAACTCGCGCGCGCAAACCTCATCTGCACCATCCCGACCTCGGAGATCTACCCGATCCTCAACCTCTCCCACGCGGTGGGCATCCTCTGCTACGAGCTCGCGAACCTGCCGCGCGGGACCTATCCCCTCGCGAGCCCCGTCGAGATGGATTCGCTCTACCGGCACATCGACGCGTTCCTCAACCGGATCGACCACCCGGACTTCAAGCGGGAGAACACGATGACCCTGATCTGTCGGGTGCTCGGCCGGACGAAACTGACCATCCGCGAGGCGAGCACGCTTCACGGCTGATGCGCCGGACGGAGTGGCATCTCGAAAACAAAGAATAGTTTGCGGGAGAAATAGAGTGGAATGATTCTTGTCGACTGGCAGATAGAAGACCGCATCAGGCGCGGGCATATCAGGGTTGATCCCTTTGAACCCGGCCTGATTCAGCCAAATTCCCTGGATATCAGGCTCGGTTCGCACTTTGTCTGGTACGTCCCGGGAAAGACCGTGATCGACCCCTACGACAGCGAGACCGTCTGCAGAGACACCGAAGAGACGGTGGCCGACTCGATCGTCCTCGCACCGGGCCGGTTCCTCCTCGCCGAGACGCTCGAGGCGATCGAACTCCCCGACGACGTCGTTGCGAGCATCGAGGGGAAGAGCAGCATCGCGCGCCTCGGTGTCGAACTCCACCAGACGGGAGGCTGGATCGACGCCGGGTTTCGGGGGACGATCACGCTCGAGATGTGCAACGTGAACTCCCGGCCGGTCAAGGTCTACGCGGGGATGCCGATCGGGCAACTGGTCTTCTACAGAACAGATCGCGCCGCGCGCCCCTACAACATGAAGCAGGACGCGAAGTACATGGACCAGCGGCAGGCGACCCTCTCACGCTACCACGAGAACGCGCGCCGCGCGCAGGACTGATGCCGGGAATCCGGCGAGAGCGGCGGCCCGGGGCACATGCTCCCCGCCCGCCGAGCGTCATGCACTATATAGCAGGAAAACAGATATTGAACGATTCAACTGGGGATACCAATGCGACTTCTTCTAATCCACTCTGATCACATCGAATACGAGGCCCGGAAGAAGACGAAGGTCGCCGAAGAGGACGCCGTCCCAAAGGACGCCCTCGACGAGGCGCTTGCCGTCTTCTGCGCGGTTGAGTCTGTCGACGAAGAGAACATTGAGGACGCCGTCAGGCAGGCGGCGGACGAGATCGTCGCCACCGCCCGGCAGCTCGGCACCACCAATATCATGATCTACCCCTATGCCCACCTCTCCTCCGACCTTGCATCGCCGGGGGCGGCGGTGAGTGTTCTTAAGGGCATCGAGGGGGCCCTCGTCGGTACGGACGGCTTCGTCGTGAAACGCGCGCCGTTCGGCTGGTACAAGGCATTCTCGCTCTCCTGCAAGGGCCATCCGCTCTCCGAGCTCTCGCGGACGATCGTCCCGGGCGAAGGGGCTGCCGCGCCCAAGAAGGAGATCGAGCACGAGTTCTTCGTCATCACCCCCGAGGGGGACCGCAAAGACGCGGCCGATTACGCGAAGGAGGAAACGCCCTTCGCCGCCCTGATCCGGAAGGAACTCGGGTATCCGGGGCCGGAAGGGGCCGAGCCGGTGCACGTCGACCTGATGCGTGCGAAGGAACTCGTGGAGTACGAACCACGTGCGGATGTTGGAAACCACCGCTGGATGCCCCGGGGCAAGCTGATCCGGGACCTTCTCTCCGATTACGTCCTTACACAGGTGCTTGACTACGGCGGGATGCCGGTCGAGACCCCGGTGATGTACGACCTCGGTGATGCGGCGATCGCGGAGCACGCGGCCAAGTTCGGGGAGCGGCAGTACCGGTTCAAGAGCGGCAACCGCGACATGATGCTCCGGTTCGCGGCGTGTTTCGGGATGTTCTCGATCATGCACGACATGCACATCTCCCCGAACACCCTCCCGATGAAACTCTACGAGCTCTCGACCTACTCGTTCCGCCACGAGCAGAAGGGCGAGGTGATCGGGCTGAAGCGTCTGCGCGCCTTCACGATGCCCGATATGCACACCCTCTGCCGGGACATGGACGGCGCGCTCACGGCGTTCGAGGAGCAGCTCGCGATAGGCTGGAAGACCGGCGAGGATCTCGAGACCCCGCTTGTCGGGGTCTTCCGGTGCACCCGCGACTTCTTCGAGCAGTACGAACTCTGGGTGAAGGGGATCGTCGCGAAGTCGGGCGTCCCGATGCTGATCGAGGTCCTCTCGGAGCGGACCCACTACTGGATCGCTAAAGTCGATCTTGCGGCGATCGATGCACAGGGGAGGCCCATCGAGAACCCGACCGTCCAGATCGACGTGGAGAGCGCCGACCGGTTCGATATCAAGTACTACGCCCCGGACGGGACGGGAGGTCCACCCCCCGATCCTCCACTGTTCGCCGACGGGCTCGATCGAGCGGGTGATCTGCGCGATGCTCGAGGGCACCGCGGCACAGGAGGTCCCCTCGTTCCCGACCTGGCTCGCCCCGACCCAGGTCAGGCTGGTGCCGGTGGCGGAGCGGCACGTCTGTTTCGCGGAAGAGATCGGCACCCGGCTGAACGCGGCCGGCATCAGAGCGGACGTCGACGACCGGGACGAGAGCGTGAACAAGAAAGTCCGCGAGGCCGGGATGGACTGGGTGCCCTACGTCGCGGTGATCGGCGACCAGGAGGCCGAGACCGGCCGGCTCATGGTCACCATCCGGAAGCTCTCGGAGAAGAAGAAGCCTTTCAAGGAGTCGATGACCGAGAACGAACTCGTCCAGGCGGTGAAGTTGGAGACCGCCGGAAAGCCCTTCCGGCCGCTCTACACGCCGAAGCTTCTCTCGCGGAAGCCCCGGTTTATTTAATCACTCTTTTTTTTGTGCGAATTTTCGGGGCGCGACGACCCGATGGGTGCGATGGTCCGAAGCGCGACCGGCCGAAGGGTGCGATGTTCCGTAGGAACGGAGCAGGAGCACCGAAGGTGCGGGGCGGGAGCGTGAGCACCGGAGGTGTGAAGGACCGGAGCTTGAGAAAACGCGAAGCGTTTTCGGGGTCGGAGTGGGAGCACCGCAGGTGCGACTTGTGATGGTTCGTAGGAACCGGAGCGCGAGCACCGCAGGTGTGACTTGCGATGGATGTGCCCGCCATCGCGTCCTTCGGACAGCCACGCGGAAGTGGCAGCAGACGAAGCGGTCGAACGACACCTAGCACGGATTTCATGAGGATATCGCCCCTGGGGGTGGGGCTGACGGGGAGGGGGGAGCATCCCCCCTCCCCTGTCTCCACATACGAGGGAATTCCTGTAACCCCCACTCGAAGACCTTCGGTCTTCTCAAGCTCCGGACGTCCCGTCCGTCGCACCCCGCCCGGTCTCCGGCCTCCTCCTCCGCACCTGCGGTGCTCATGCTCCGGCCCCATGGCCCGTCGCACCCCGCCCCAGGGGGCGGGGGCAGTCCATGGCGATAGGCGATGGTTCGGAGAACCGGAGCTAGAGCACCGAAGGTGCGAAGCCGGTGGAAAGCCGTGTACGGTTTGTGACGCTTCTGACAACAGTAGGACGGGAACCCAATGTTTGACATCGTCAGTTTGGCCACTCATCCTCCCATCCCCAAACCACCCCCCCGCCACACCACAGACATGCCTGCCAACACCCTACCAAACCCCGCCCCTGACAAGGTTTAAAAGCCCCGGACGCTACTGTCCCACCGGTGCATAAAGTCATGGACACCGAAGAATACCGTTCCATCATATCGAATGCCATCGACCGCGAGATCGAGGCATACACCTTCTACCGCACGGTCAGGGAGAAGGTCACGGACGAGAACTTAAAGAACCTCTTCAACGAACTTGCCGGGGAGGAGAGCCAACATCGGAAGACCCTTGAGGGCTTTCTCACGAAGGAACCTGCGAAACTCGGGTTTGACACGAAGCGGGACTACAAAGTTGCCCAAACCCTGGAGACACCCCCGCTCTCGGCCGACTTAAAGCCGCTCGACGGCCTCGTCATCGCAATCAGAAAAGAGCTCGACGCGATGCAGATGTACACCCAGCTCGCGAGCCTCAGCGTGGACCCGGAGCAGATCGAGTTGTTCGAGAGCCTTGCCGCGATGGAGCGGGGCCACAAGGCGCGCCTCGAGGATATCTACACCAACATGGCGTTCCCGGAGGTCTGGTGAAGGCGAGGCCTCGCGGTTCCGCTATTCTTTTTTCGCACGGGGAGGGGAGAGGAGATTTTGAGAAAAGGGTGCAGGCTCTCCCCCTGCATCAGTCGACAGGGCAGTATGCACCTTTGTAGAACCAGTTCCGGTAGACAATCGGAGTGATGAGCGTGGTCAGCAGGCTCATCAGGACGATCACCACGAAGATACTCTGGCCGATCAGCCCGATTCCAGCCCGATCAGGGCGACGATCATCGCCACCTCGCCTCGCGGCGCCATCCCGAACCCGATGATGAGGGAGTCCTCACGGCACATCCCCATCGCCCGGGCAGGGAGAGCGCACCCGACGACCTTGGTAACGATGGCGATCAGGGTCAGCGCCACCAGGAAGAGGACCATGTCGGATGTGAGCGCGCGGACATCTGCGAGGATCCCGAGCGATACGAAGAAGATCGAGGCGAAGACGATCTGGAAGTACTCGGCACCCTCGTGGACGCCCTTACTCTGCCGGAGCTCGACACCGGCAAAAGCGACCCCGGCAAGGAACGCGCCGATGATGCCCGATAAGCCCACCAGGTCGGCAAGCATCGCATACAGGAACGCCACCATCATGGCGAAGATGAAGACAAACTCAGGATACTTCCGCGCCAGGGGAGTTGCGTCCATTCGCTCGATGACCTTTCTGATGCCGAAGTACCCGACGGCACCGGCGACGACGATGAATCCAACGGCTTTGCCGAGCATCACGCCGACCGATACCACCGAGATATCCCCGCTCACCACCAGATCGGTGGAGACGGCAAGCACCAGGAGGGAGAGGACGTCGTCGATGACCGCAGCGCCGATGATTGCCTTCGCTGCCGGGGTCTGGAGCACGCCGATCTCCTTGAGAACGTTTGCGGTTATGGCGATACTCGTCGCTGTCAGCGCCGTGCCGACGAAGACCGCGCTCGCGAAGTCGAACCCGAAGAAGACGGCGGTGGCATAGCCGCCTATCCATGGGAGGATCACGCCGAGAAGGCCGATGACGCCGTAGCGCGGATCGAGGATATCCCTGATGTTAAATTCGAAACCGATGACGAAGAGGAGGATGATTGCTCCGAGATGCGCCAGGGTCGCGACGAAGTCCGTGTAAGTGATCAGGCCGAGAACGCTCGGTCCGACCAGAACCCCCACAAGAATCGCCCCGATCGTCGCCGACTGATTGATGCGGGATGCCACAAGGTAGCCGGCGAGCGCGAGGAAGAGGAGGAGGCTCATTTGAATCTCAATTGCTAGGGCAGCGCTTTCCATGGTCACCCATGATCTGGGAGAGAGGCCTTAAGAAATATGTGGAACACCGGAGAGTTGCAGCGCGATCCGGAACCGCCTCTCCCCCGCGCCGGAGATTCCGCTGGCGATACGGGGCTACGGCATCACCCCGGCACTACCGGACGAACCCGGCCCTTCCGGCATACCGGGCCGTATCCCCGGCCGCCTCTTCGATCCTGATGAGCTGGTTGTACTTCTCCACCCGCTCGCCCCGGGCAGGCGCTCCCGTCTTGAGGTGGCCCGCCTGCATGGCGACGGTGAAGTCGGCGATGAACGTGTCGACGGTCTCGCCGCTCCGGTGGGAGACCATCGCACCCCAGTGCTGCTGCTGCGCGAGATGCACCGCGGCAATCGTCTCGGTCACCGTCCCGATCTGGTTGGGCTTAATCAGGACGGCGTTGGCGGCCCCCTTCCGGATACCCAGATCGATCCG
Source organism: Methanoculleus sp. MH98A (assembly GCF_000691865.1). Classification (GTDB taxonomy): domain Archaea; phylum Halobacteriota; class Methanomicrobia; order Methanomicrobiales; family Methanoculleaceae; genus Methanoculleus. The sequence goes on from NZ_JMIO01000006.1 coordinate 90,776, forward strand.
ATCGACGTTCGTAACAAAGAGATCGTCGCCGACGAGTTCCACCCGATCGCCGATCGTTTTGGTCAGCAGCCGCCAGCCGTCCCAGTCGTCCTCGGCAAGCCCGTCCTCGATGACGATGATCGGGTATGCCGCCACAAGGTCGCGATACCGGTCCACCATCTCGGCAGCGGTCAGGGTCAGCCCTTCGGTCCTGAGCGTATAGACATCGTCGCTGTAGAACGCGCTCGACGCCGGATCGAGAGCAATCCCGATCTCCTCGCCGGGCGCATACCCGGCACGTTCGATTGCCTCCACGATCAGGTCGAGCGGCTCGGTGTTCGTGGAGACCGCAGGGGCAAACCCGCCTTCGTCGCCGACGCCGGTCGTGTAACCCCGTGCCTTGAGGATATCTTTGAGCGCATGGTAGGTCTCGCTCCCCCACCGGACCGCTTCCGCGACGCCCGGAGCGCCGTAGGGAGCGATCATGTACTCCTGGAAATCCGGGCCCTGCCAGTTGGCGTGAACGCCGCCGTTGAGGATGTTCATCATGGGGACGGGAAGGAGCGGCTTTAGCGGGTCTCCCAGGTACTCCCAGAGCCAGAGACCCTCTGCGGCGGCGGCGGCCCTGGCTACGGCCATGGAGACCGCAAGCGTGGCATTGGCACCCAGGTTCCGTTTGTTCGGTGTTCCGTCGAGATCGATGAGCGCCCCGTCCACCGCCGCCTGGTCGCGGGCGTCCATGCCCTGCAGGGTAACGGCGATCTCGCCGTTGATCTGGCTGACGGGTCTCTGCACTCCTTTGCCGCCGTAACGCTCTTTTACACCGTCCCGGAACTCGACGGCTTCGTGCTTCCCGGTCGATGCGCCGGACGGGGTCGCGGCACGCCCGGACGCCCCGCCGGCGAGCGTGACATCCGCTTCGACGGTCGGGTTCCCCCTTGAGTCCAGTATCTCGCGGGCATGGATAGATCGTATCCTCGTGTCAACCTCGGTCATACTCGATGGCACCGTGGGGCGGGAGGGTATCGAGCGCAAAAAAGGTATCGACGGCGCCGGATCCGTCCGGGCGACGGCGGCAGTACGGTCCGATACCGTATTGCCGTTTGCGCTGAACCCGATTTCCCGTTTTTGTTCGTCGCCGGAGGTTATTGAGGCACAGGCAGGTATGCAAAGTTCCGGCGAGATACAAACAGAGCCGGCGACGGTGCGGGTGATGCTCCCCCATCACCATGTCCGGCCGCAGTGCAGGCAGCGATCCCTGTGCATGCTGAGGATATTCCCGCACTGCGGGCACCTCCAGCGGACCTTCTCCTGTTCGACGAACTCCGTGACTCCCCGCTCCCGTATCTCGCGCAGGTTGTCGAGGACGCTCGTCCGGTATTTTGCATAGCGCCTGTCCAGGCGTTTCAGCCGCGTGCAGGGATATCCGGCGCATTCGTAGCAGTACTCCCCCGTACGGTCTTCGCACTGCCGGAGCCTGCACCGGGCGCAATACGCGTTCAGGCTGGCTGCATCCTCCGTCCGGCAGCCCGGGCATCTGTTCTTCTCCCGCAGGTAGGCGATGCAGAGCCCGCAGTTTATGCCGCAGGGGGCGATCAGGACAGGAGAGAGATGGCTCATTCTCGTATGCTCGCCGTACGCCAAAAAATCCCTTCCGGTTTCGCCGCCGAACAAGATGAGAGTGGCTGCGAAATACTCACGTGTATCATCTTATGTGAATGGACAATACTCCCGGGCGGAACATAAAAAAGTGGCGTGGGTATCGAACTTCACGCCCTGATACCCCCGGGCGGATTCGAACCGCCGTCGCCGGATCCAAAGTCCTGCATGATTGACCACTACACTACGGGGGTACGAGAAATCTAAACCGCCGATACCCGCGGCATCGGCTCCTATATTCTATGTACCGCGGGATTATATCGGTTTGGTCGCGGGCAGGCGGGGGGAGGGAGGGGGTCCCGCCCGGCGGCTCACGTCCGCTCGAAGTCGTCCTCGAACCTGATGATATCGTCCTCGCCGGTGTACTCCCCGATCTGGACCTCGATCAGTTCGAGCGGCAGGAGGCCGGGGTTCGCGAGCCGGTGGAGCGTTCCCGCCGGGACGAAGGTGGACTCGCCGTTCCGCAGAAGAGAGACCTCGTCCCCGATCGTCACCTCGGCGCACCCGGTGACGACCACCCAGTGCTCGGAGCGGTGATGGTGCATCTGCAGCGACAGCCGCCGTTTCGGGGGGACGGTGACCCGCTTGATCTTGTAGGATTGCCCCTCCTCCAGGTTCGTGTAGGAGCCCCAGGGCCGGTGGACCTGCGTGTGGAAGAGCGCACGGGAGTCCCCCTTCTCGCGGAGGGCCTTTGCGATCTCACCCACCCGCTGGGCCTCGTCCCGGGCGGCGACCAGGATCGCGTCTTTCGTCTCGACGATGGCGAGGTCGCGGACCCCGACGGTGGCGACCAGACGGTCGGCAATGATCAGGTTCTCGGAGGAGTCGATCCCGATATGCTCGCCCCGGACCGCGTTTGCGTCTCCATTCTTCTGAAGGGCAGCGTAAAGTGCGTCGAAATTCCCCACGTCGCTCCAGTCGCATTCAAGCGGCACGACCGCCGCCCGCCGGGTCTTCTCCATGATCCCGTAGTCGATGGAGAGGGCGGGAGTTGTGTTGTACGCCTCCTCGAGGGGCTGTTCGAACGCTTGGGCCACCTCCGGTGCGCAATCCTCGCACTCGGCAAGGAAGAGACCGGCATCGAAGCAGAACATGCCGGAGTTCCAGAGGTAGCCGTCGGCGACGTACCGGCCGGCGGTCTCGAGATCGGGCTTCTCGACGAAGGCGTCCACGGTTGAGCCGTCTCCGAGAGGATCGCCGGGGCGGATATAGCCGTATCCGGTGTGTGGCGAGGTCGGCCGCACCCCGAAGGCCACCAGGTAGTCCTTGCTAAGCCGCTCCGCCCGGCGGAACGCGTCCTGGAACGGACCGGGCGTGGTGATCAGGTGATCCGAGGGGAGAACCGCGACCGTGTCCGGCCCGTCCCGGGTGATCTCGCGGGCACCGTAGTAGATCGCCGGCAGGGTGTTCTTGCCCACCGGCTCCACGAGGACGCGGCAGTCGCACCCAATGGCGGCGAGCTGGTCCCGGACCAGGAACCGGTGATCGGTGTTCGTGACGATGGCGATCTCCTGCGGCGAGGAGAAGAGGAGCGCCCTCTTCACGGTCTTCTGGAAGAGAGACTCGTCGTCGATCAGCGGGATGAACTGTTTCGGGTAGTGTTCCCTTGAGAGGGGGAAGAGGCGGGTGCCGCTCCCGCCTGCAAGTATGAGCGTCTTCATGGGATCGACTCCGTGCCGGAGGCACTCGATTGTGTACTCTATGCGGCAGGGAGGATAAAAACGTAAGGTTCTCCGTGAGTTCGGACGAACGCGGCGGTCTCGCGATGTGACGGGCCGGACCATGGGTGCATGCGGGGTTGCACCATACGGCAAACCGTATCGCACCCGACAGTGTATCGGCCCCGGGGGCCCGGAAAAATGAGTGAACCTGCCCGGTCAGGCCCGGGTCATCGTCGAGTTCCCCGGGTAGAGCGCCCGGGCCTGCGGGTCGAGGTCTTCGGCCACCGCAAGAACATGCTCGGCCTCAGGGTAGTTCCCGAGCCTGCCGAGCACCATGCCGTACGTCACCAGGGCAAAGATGCACGACCGGTCGATCGCGAGCGCCTGCCTGCACGCAAGCGCCGCTTCCTGGGGGCGGTCGAGCCGGGTGAGGATCACCGCCCGGTTGTTCCAGGCGTAGACATCGTCGTTGTCGCAGAGTATCGCCGCACTGAATGCAGCGAGCGCTTCCTCGTAGCGGCCCTGCCTCTCAAGCGCCACCCCCCTGTTGTTCAGGGCTCCCGGGTCGTACAGACCCTCCGTGGCGACGTCGCTGTACGCCCGTGACGAATCTCTGTCATTACCCTTGCGGGGCATCTCCGGTGTAACCAATTGGGGCATACGTCTGCACCTCGCCCCCCTTTACTGTGGAGTAACGATATATAGGTTCCTGCACCTGCCGTGCCCGGGAGCGTGGCAACCCCGGATCAACTAACCGGGCTCCGGGAACCGTTATCGGCCGCCGTCGCGGAACCACGCTACTGTTTCGCGGAGCCCCGCCTCAAGCGTGCAGCGGGGAGAGAACCCGAAGGCGTCGCGTGCCCGGGCGATCTCGGCGAGCGAGTCGCGTATGTCCCCCGGCCGCGGCGGCTCATAAACCGGCCGGCGGTGTATGCCGGCGATCTCCGCGAGAACGGACGCAAGCCGGTTCAAACTGATCCTGCTGCCCCCGGCGATGTTGAAGACGCCGGAGGCATTGCCTTCCATCGCCCGGATGTTCGCCCGCACCACGTCGCCGACAAAGATGAAGTCGCGGGTCTGCTCCCCGTCGCCGTAGATGATCGGCGGCTTATCCTCAAGCATCCGGGTGATGAACTTCGGGATCACCGCCGCGTACTCGGAGTTCGGGTCCTGCCGGGGACCGAAGACGTTGAAGTAACGCAGGAATACCGTCCGGATACCATAGAGGTCGGCAAACACGTTTCCGTAGTGTTCGCCCGCAAGTTTCGAGACCGCATAGGGGGAGAGCGGTCCCGGCGCCATCGTCTCGCATTTCGGGAAGACCGGATCGTCGCCGTAGATCGCCGAGGTGGAAGCCGCCACGACCGCCGGGACGCCGCACTCCTTTGCGGCCCAGAGAACGTTCAGGGTTCCGGCCACGTTCACCTCGTTCGTCTCCAGGGGGTTTGCTACGGATCGGGGAACCGAAGCAATGGCCGCCTGGTGGAAGATGCCGTCCGCTCCGGCACAGGCATCGACGAGCAGGGCGAGATCGGTGACGCTCCCCTCGACGAACGTCACCCGGGGATGAACCAGGAGATGCTCGATGTTCTCCCGCCGCCCGGCGGAGAGGTCGTCGACGATCACGACTTCGTGGCCGTCACGTGCCAGTTGTTCTGCAAGATTGGACCCGATAAATCCCGCCCCGCCCGTGACGATGTAACGCATATGGATTGATAGGCGCTCCAGTGATTTGAGCGTTGCCGGGAGAGAGAAAAGGGCAAAGGCACGGGAACGCTTCCCGGGGGGAGGAGACAAGACGGGTTTTTTCCGCGAAGACGCGGACGCGGCCCCGGTATCTACGCCGCCGACGCAAGAACAGGGGCAATATACCAGTTCAGACAGCGTGTTCCCGGCCCCGATACGGCTGCACCCCGAGATCCCATGCCAAGCCGAACCTATATAGCATCATGCAGTTCATCCGGATCGCCCGACGTGCCCGATCACTCCTCCTTTTTTCCGTTCGAGAGCGGGAAATACTGCTGATAGACGCGTTTCCGCTCGTCGATGTCGGTGTGCAGGTAGATCTCGGTCGTCTTGATGGAGGAGTGCCCCAGGTTCTCCTGCACGACACGGAGGTTCTTTGAACGGCGATAGAGTTCACTCGCATAGGAATGCCGGATTTTATGCGGCGTAATCCCGGAAGGGGCGTATTGCTTGAAGAGATGCTGGACGGTTCGCGGGGAGATGTGATTGCCCTGCTGGCCTGAAAAGAGCGGCCCCTCGATCGTGTTGCCGATAAACCGGTTAATCTCTTCGAGAGTCTCTTCGTCGATGAAAACAGTTCTTATTTTGTCACCTTTACCCTTCACCCGTATCGTCTGCTCCTCGAAATCGATGTCCTCAACGCATATCGCACAGAGCTCCGAAACACGGACGCCGGTGGCATAGATAAGGCGGACAATCAGCCGGTCGCGCTCGCTCTCGATGGTGTTGATCAGGCGGAGAACCTGGCTGTGTTTGAGGTATTTCAGTTCCTGATTCTTGATCCGGGGCCGCTCCACCCCGAGCATCGGGTCGGCGACCACGGCGCCCTGCACGTAGAGATACTTGTAAAACGAAGAGAGCGTCGAGATCATCCGGTGGAGAGTCTTGGGCTTGTAGTCCTGCTGTTCCGCAAGATAAGAGAAGAAATCGGTGACGAGAGCCGAAGAAACGTTGACGTCGGCATCCAGCGGAGCGTTCTCGAACGCAGCCCCATCAAACGAGACCCCGTCCGAGTTCTGCCGCAGCCAGGCGTATCGGGCGAAACGCCGAATAGTCTGCAGGTATTTTTCGATGGTCCGGGGCGAATAGTTCCGCATCCGGAGGTAACTGCTGAAGCGATCCAGCCATTCCGAGAAACAGGCGTTTTCCATTGTACAATAAATTAAATAACCGAGCATATCAAGATTGCGGTAAATGCCTATTCCCCGCAACGCATTATGCCGCCAGAGAACGCGGGCCCGGCGCAGAGAAGACCCGCCAGCCCAACCACACGGTACCCGCACCGGGAGAGCCGTTACGGAGAGAGACACGTCCCGGCCGCAGGAACCCGCCGATCTCCCGGGAGACGGGCGAACACCCGGGAAACGAGAGCACCCGCCCCCGGAACCATGCCGCCGCGGAAGACGAACCACAGTTCCCGGAACACACCTAAAACGCGCCAGAAAGTTGCAGAAAGGCCGGGCAGACCCGGATCCTTAAAAAATGGATGGAAGGTGATGCAGATTGGTTCGGAGTTCGGAGGTATGAGGGGCTGCACCCCAGGTGGGGGCGGGGCAGCAAACCCTACTGAATACGTCCCCGTTCAGGTATATGAACCCCTTACCGCGCGGGGAGAAAGTGAACGGACCGGGAGCAGCACAGGCGCCACGCGACCCCTGCCTGGCGCCCATATATAAATGACCTCCATATGCGAGCACAGACGCCCGACCGCCCCCTCCGACAACCCCTTGCATCAGAAGGATCACGATCCCGGCTCAGAATCGCGATATGAGGGCGCCGGATCCGGACGACCACCCGAAAATCGGGGCAACGGCGCGCTCCGGGAGATCGGGCAGGACAAAACCAATTTGATGAAGATCCGTACTGCCGGACATTTACCCGGGTGCCGCACCCTCAAAGCCCATATGCCCCCGGACCGTTCGGGCACCGGCGAGGGCTGCGAACACAGGGTTTGTGAGTTCAAAGCAGTCCGAAACCCAAATGGGTTTCCGTATGCCCCCCACCACGATCAGAACCATCTCCGAAGCCCGATACGATCTCACCCGCCAGCCGTTATCGAGCACTCGAACCGATTATTGTGCCGCAAACAGGAGAATAGCCCACTCCGATGACCGGATCACCGCCCCGAACCCGGGAGCAAAGAGACAGACATAAACCCTATGATGCTATATCTTGACAGAGAGTGATCGTGACACCGGCAGCACCCGCACGACAGACCGATCCCGGCGGCGCATCCGGTTTCTTTTGAACCGTCACCGTTCAACCAGCCTTATTATTGAAATAGCAAAACCAACAAGAGGTAGGTAAAATGGAAGAACCTGACAGCATCAAAGACCCGAACAAGTACCAGAAATTCAAGAAGGTGGATGGCGCCACCTACCAGCGGGTCAACCAGTTCCTGCGCAAACACACCCACATCACCGCCCGCGAGTGGGCGATCGCACGCCTCTGCGCAGACTTCAAGACCACCAGCGGCTCGGAGATGACGTTCATCGGGGAGAACCTCCCCGAACTCTGCCCGTTCATGGTCGACTCCTACTCCCCGCAGGCGGTCAACCAGGCAAGGAGCTCGTTCAAGAAGAAGGTGAAGAAAGCAGGTGCCACGTTCTTTTACGGGGCCATGTGCGGCTTTTTCACCGCAGAGGAACTCGACGAGATCCTCTTTGAGGCGAGCGAAGTCGCCCGGTTCCTGCTGGAGGTGGAAGGAACGAGCCTGAACCTCGACGACGAGATCGACGTCGAGGACCGGATCACCGAGGTGATGCGTGGCGTGGCCGAGGCGGCTTCGGTCATCCTGAAGACCCGGCCAGGCCAGGAAGGCGAGAGCCAGGAAGTACAGGAGCCGGGAGAGCCGGAAGTACAGAGTCAAGAAGAAAAGGAGGAGATATGAAGATCATACAGATCGTCGGCCGCTCGAACACCGGGAAGACCACGTTCATAAAGAGCCTGATCGGGGCGCTTTCCAAACAAGGGACCGTCGGAGCAGTCAAACACCTGGGACACCACGGCTTTTCGCTCGAGCCCGGAAAGGACACGACCCTGTATTATGAATCGTATGCTGCTATATCCGGCGGTGTCGACGAGGAGAAGTCGGTCATCGTCAGGCGGGAGAACGATCTTAACTCCACACTGGAGATCCTCTGCAACGCCGGGGTTGAGTATGCTATACTCGAGGGGTTCAAGTCGAGATCGTTTCCGCGGATAGTGATCGGCGATCTCGAAAGCGAGAACGTCGTGCTCCGCAACCCCACTATCGAGGAGGCGATCGCCGCACTCGACCGGTTCGAGGACTACCATACCGTCGAGGGGCTGGTCAGGGAACTGAAGCGCGAGTGCGACGTCCCGCACGCCGGGGCCATCCTCACCTTCAACGGGATCGTCAGGGAATGGTCGGGGGACGACCGGACCGAATACATGGACTTCGACGAGACCGTCGACGCCGTGACGGAGAGCATCCGAAAAGAGATGGAAACCGTCCCGGGAATCATCGGTGCCCGGTTCTACCACCGGAAAGGGCGCCTCTATGCTGGAGAGGATATAACATATCTTGCTATACTTGCGGAACACCGGCAGGAGGCGTTCGCCGCCGCCGCCAACGCAATTGACAGGCTAAAACGAGAACTACACGACGTGGAGAAGTGATGGGATGCGAAATGGAAAACAGATGTTTGGAACGAACGGCGTGCGGGGTGTGATCGGAGAGACGATGTCGCCGGCCCTCGTCCTCAAGATCGGCGCAGCGCTCGGATCGATGAGGAGAGGCACCATCGCAGTCGGCAGAGACACGCGAACATCCGGCGAAGCCCTGACCCATGCCCTCAAGGCCGGACTCCTGATGACGGGGTGCGACGTGGTGGACATGGGCGTCCTCCCCACCCCGGCCCTGCAGTACATCATCAAGACCAACCGGTTTGGCGGCGGCGCGATGATCACCGCATCCCACAACCCGCCCGAGTATAACGGCGTGAAGATCGTCGAGGCCGACGGTACCGAGATGTCCGATGAGGAGATCATCCGGCTCGAAGGCCGGTTCTTTGCAGAGGAGTTCGATGTGGTCGAGTGGGACGGTGTCGGCAAGGAGAGCGCCGCACCCGTCCGGCTGGAGGAGTACATCGAGGCCGTCGTGAACCACTTCCCGGAAGGCATCGGCAAGGGCATGACCGTCGTCGTCGACCCCGGCTCCGGGCCCGCAGCGCTCACGACCCCGATCATCCTCTCGAGGATGGGGTGCCGGGTCCATACCATCAACGGCAGGCTCGACGGCACCTTCCCGGGCCGGATGCCCGAACCGACCCCCGAAGGATTGCAGCCCCTCTCGGAGATGGTACTCGCTACGGGCGCCGACTTCGGGGTGGCGCACGACGGCGACGCAGACCGGGCGGTCTTCGTCGATACCAAAGGACGCTATATAGAAGAGAACTACGAGTTCGGTCTGGTCGAGGACTATGTCTGCGGTAGAAACGGCGGCGGACTCGTCGTCACCCCGGTCGCCACCTCCCGGCTGATCCGGGATATCGCGGAGAAACACAACTGCACCGTCGACTACACACCCGTCGGGAGCATCTACGTCGCGAGGAGGATGATCGAGCTGATCGGCGAGGGCAGGAAAGTCTCGTTCGGGGGCGAAGGAAACGGCGGGCTGATATACCCCGACCACCAGTTCTGCCGGGACGGGGGCATGACCGCCGCCATGATGGTGGCGGTGCTCGCGAGCCATCAGGACAGGAAACTCTCGGATATCGTCGACGAACTCCCGGCGTATCACCTGGTCAAGGAGAAATACCATACCGCCGACCCGGCGGCGCTGGTCCGCACCGTCGAAGAGGCATTCACGGGAGAGACCGTCGAGAAGATCGACGGCATCAAGATCATCAGGGACAACGTCTGGGCGCTGGTGCGGGCATCGGGCACGGAACCGATGATCAGGATCATGATCGAGGCAAAGGACCCGGCCGTCGCGGACGCCATGTACCGGGAGATAATGATGGCCGCGACGGGCCGAAGGGCCAGAGCGTGAGAAAACCCGAAGGGTTTCGAAGCGCGACGGACGGGACGTCCGGAGCATGAGAAAACGCGAAGCGTTTTCGAAGCGCGACGGGTCGCAGAGCCAGAGCGCGAGCACCAGGTGCACGCAGTCTGTCTGGCACGATCGCCTCACCGCGCCGACCCCTCACCCGCGGGATCGGGAGCCCCATGAATCAGTTCCGCCCGGGGTGCCCGGGATGACTGCTATACTCCACCTTATCCCTGATATTTTTGAGGAACTCTCCGAATCCATTGAAAAACATTCTTGTGAGAGGGGGGCAATCTATATATCTGATAATGGACATGCATGATGCAGAACCCACGGGAGAGCGCTGATCAAAATGGATGGAAAACTACAGATAAAACAGAAGATCAACTCCGCTATCTCTTCTGGCGATCTGCGTGAGCTTGAAAAGGTGGTTTCGGACATATCGGAGACCCAGACGAGGAAGGAGAAGAGATCGCTCTACGAGCAGATGAATACCGCCCTGGTCGAAGCGGCGTTCAACGAAGGCCAGCCGGAACTCTTGAGCCAGCTCGTCGAACCGACCAGAGAAGAGATATTCGAACTCGCCAGGCGTGCCGCCGTCACCTATAGCGAGAAAAAGGACGAAGCGTGGTTCTCGGCAATATTCACCCTGGTCGATAAACTCGATCGTAAAAGCCATCAATCCGATATCCTCGCCAGGATCTCCCGTGACCTTGTCGAGGCCGGGGTTGATTCCGGCGACATCCACTACATCGAGAAAGGCGGAGAGGCCTTCGATAAGATCAGCATCCGCAAATACCGTTCTGCAATCCTCTCCGAGATCATCCCGCTCTTCATCCAGTACGGGCAGAAGCACCAGAACGTCGACATCATGCAGTATGCTCTCCAGATGCTTCCCGAGATCGGCGACATATCGCGGCAGTCCCAGCTCCACGCCGACGTGGCCCGGGCGATTGCGGGGGCAGGCATCGAGGCCGGCGACATCAACCTCGTGATCGGCGGGCTTTCAAGCGCCACCGAGATCAACCAGAAGATCCGGCGCACCAACTCGATCGCCGACATCGTGGACGCGACCTGGAAATCCTCGCTAAAGAAGGAGATCTCCGATGTCGAACAGATCATCGATTCCCTCCCGGACATCCCCGAAGAGCGGCTCACGGAGGTTCTCGCGATCCTGACCGAGCAGCTCCTCGACCGCCAGCGGGACAAGAAACAGGTATACACCAAACTGCTCAGGATCGACGACGAAAAACCGTGGGCAGGGCAGACCCTCGTCCTCGAACTCCTGAAGAAAGCCGAGCGGAGCGGGGAGCGCTGGTTCCTCGAGAAGGCGTTCGAGTTCAACGCCCGGGGCGCAGAGACCCAGCTCCCCATCGAAGAGATCGTCCTCTCCGGGATCGCGGTCGTCGAGAAGAGCGGCAACCCGACCATCCTCCTCGACATCACGCCGCTGATCGACGAGTCCTGCGACGCTACGAAAGCCGCCCAGCTCTACCGGCAGATCACCGACGCACTCTCCCGCATGGGCGACTTCTATCACGCAATCGAGGTCATGAAAAAGGCCAGCAGCAGTGCACAGAGGATCAACGCCCAATTTTTCGACACCAGTGTCCGCCTGATCAAGGAGGGTGTCCGGCGCGACGAGATCGGGCTCGTCCGCGAGAACATCCTCGCCACACTGGATATCGAGATCGCCGATTCGCTGGTTCACCAGGCGGTGACCGACTTCTGCAAGGAGTACGACTTTGACGAGGTCGTCAGGCATATACCAGCCATAAAGGAACTCACCAGCTCGCACCGCGGACAGGACACCCTGCTTCTCGAGTGCAACACCATCCTGATCGAGCGAGGATTCGTTCGCCAGAAAGAGCCTTCGGCCCTCGTGGATCTGGTTAGCCAGATTGGAGAACAGGATCTCCGCGAGCAGGCAATCTCGACCATCGCGGTCGAGATGGCAAGGATCGGCGTCGTCCGGAAAGACCGGGATCTCCTCCGGAACGCGACCGGACTCACCTGCGAGATCGTGGATCAGCGGGCACGGGCCGAGGCGATGGGGGGCATCGTGGACCAGGCTGCCGTGCTCGCCGTTGAGGACGCCGACCTCGACCTGCTCCACGGGATGCGGGTTCTCTCCACGTCCCTCTTGGAGCGGGACTACTGCCTCTTTGCGATGGGCAAGGTCGTCCACGGCCTGATCATGTACGGGATCGAGCAGCTCTCGCTCCAGGCGCTGGACGAGGCGGGCCAGATCCTCTCCCAGATCGCCGACCCGTCCCTGCAGCGGCAACTGGCCGATCCCCTCATCGAGGGCTACGTCCGGGTCGGGAGCCTGCAGGTGGCAGACCAGCTCACCCGGAGGAAGGCGCAGATCTTCGACGGCATGATGGAGCCGTTCGAAATAGCGCTCGATCTCCTCAAGACCAGCACCCCGCACGAGGAGGTATCGATCAAGATAGCAAGTTACGTCGATATCATGCTCGAGTACACACAGATCTACGCGAGCCCGATCTTTGCGGCACCCATGTCGCTCTTCTCCCTGGAGATCGACGGCGACTACGAGCGAACCGCCATGATCCAGCGGATCCTCACGTTCTTTACCGATTACACGAAAGAATTCGACTCGGCCGATCCCTATGAGGTGACGGCTTACCTGCTCGAAGGGATCGAAGGAGGGGCGGCAGCGCAGCCGGTGCTCGAACTGATGTACCGGCTCTTCGAGCACACCGGCGACGTCTACGCACGCTACACCGGGATGTACCGGATCGTGAGCGCCTACTCGGCTCTCGAAAACGTTGAGCAGGCCGAGACGATCATCCGGAGGCTCCACGAGACCATCGGCGACCTCTCCGATCCGTCCGTCCGCGCGATCATGCTCTCCGACCTCGCCGGACTCATGGCCGGGATCGATCACGATGCAGCCAGGGAGTATCTTGCCGAGGCGCAGAAGACGCTCGATGCCATAGGGAGCGAGCGGGAGGCGTTCGTCAGGAAGAACCTGATCTACGCCGCAAGAAACCTCAGTGCCGTCAACCGGCAGGAAAAAGACGTCGAGTGGGCGATGGGGCAGGTCGGCAGGATCGAGGATCCGGTCGAATACGTCGACGCTCTCGCGGCAGTCTTCGACATGGTCAGCGAACCCGCACAGAGAAAGGAGATCCTCTCTTCGATGTGCCACACCGTCGTGAACATCCCCTCCCCCTACGTCCGGCTCTCGATGCTCTTTGACGTGGCGCAGTTCGCCGAGACGTACGGCGACCAGGAGGAGATCGAGGAACTGTTAAACGGCATGGAGCAGACCGCCGGCTACATTCAGATCCCGTTCATCACCGCCATGACGAAGCAGCGGATGGCCCAGATGCTCTTCTCGTTCTACCGGGCGAGCGGGAAACCTGCCGCCCGAGAGCGTGCCGCCGAAATTGTCTCCGCCATCGATGACGACAGGATCCGGTACAACCTGACGGTCCAGCTCGAGCAGACCATGCCCCAGTCATGGAAGAACACCGTCTATGCCAGGATCCTCGACTGCCGGGACAAAATCCGGAACGGCGAGTACACCACAAAGGACATGGTCACGCTCGATCGGGCGATACGTGCGGCGCCCGACAGGGCAAAGCGGGCGGCCTACTACACGGAACTCTACCTCATTGCCCGGGGCGCAGGGCAGCATGAGGTTGCGGACAGGATGCTGCTCTGCGCTCTCGAAGAGGCCCGAATCATCAGGCCGCTCTCACGGCGGGCATTCGTGCTCGGCGATATGGCGTGCCGGATCTACGCGGAGCGTTACGAAGACCGCTCGAGAGAGATCCTCGATCTGGCCGTGAGCGAGGCGCTCAACATCCGCGACTCGATGATCCGGGACGAGGTATACGACGAGCTGGATATGTCCATGCGGATCATCCAGGAGCACTGGCTGTGAAGACAGTCGAGATCAAAGTCTCGGGAAGAGTGCAGGGCGTCGGGTTCCGCGCGTGCATCAAGAGGATCGCCACCAATCTCGGTGTCGGCGGCGAGGCGATGAATCTGCCCGACGGGCGGGTGCTCATCACCGCAACCGCCGACCCGGTCGTCCTCGACAAGTTTGTCTCCATGCTGTACGGGTGTCCCCGGGTCGTCATCAGGGATATCATCCAGCAGGAGGTTCCCCACGCCCCTTACCCCGAGTTCACCATCCAGCGGGGCAGTTACCAGTACAGCACGTGAAACTCGGCGTTCGCAAGGAGCGCATCCCGCACGATGCGCACCTGCGCGTCGATACGGTCCTGATCGATGGAGTCGCGGAGCGCCGTGGCCAGCCGGGACGAGAGATCACCGCCAAGATAACACCGCTTTTCTCCGCATTCGTAATCCCCGCTTGAGATCTCTTCGCGGGCAAACCGGATAACGGCGCGATCCACCATCGAGGCCTTCTGCGGTTCGATGAGGTCGTGGACGAAACTCCCCGCCCCTTCGTGAAGCATGCCGAGATCGGGATCGAGGTGAGCCCCGATCACCGAGACGCAACAGTTGCCGTAAAGCATCGCGTACCCGAGCGAGAACATTGCGTTGACGGGGTCGAGGTAAGGACGGCTCGTCCTGCGGCGGAACCCGAGTTCCGGCGGGAGCGTGCGGGAGAGAATCTCGTAGTACATATCGGTGGTCAGGCGGGAGAGCCGCCGCAGATTCTCCATCGTGACCGAGGCCGAGAGTTCTTCCCGGGCCTGGTGGAGGAAGTCGAGTTCTCCGGCGTAGAAGATGTCGTGCCCGGTGTGGTCGTAGAGTTCCTCGAGGAGGAGAAGCCTCGACTGGAGAGCGGCCCGCGCGAGCGGCTGAGCGAACCGGTGGGGGCCGGCCCGCTCCTGGGCGAGGCGCACCGACTCGTCCGGCCGGTAGCCGTAAGGGTAGAGATACCCGACGGGCGTGCCGTCGATATCGAAGATAGTGATGGCAGCGCCGGCTTTGAGGAGATTCGTCACCGCCGAGGTGTGCAGGGTATGCCCGCCGACGACCAGAAGGTGCTTCACCGCCTGTATGGGATAACGCCGGGTATCGCTCCCGCGCGCGATGATGAGCTCCCGTGTCGTCGCCTTGATGTGCCCCCCGTAGCCGAAGACGGGGAGCCAGGGTTCCGTCGCTGCCATCTGATCACTCTGGAAATGACTATTGGGCTGTTTTCGATGATTAATGCATCGAATCTCCCGGATACAGAGAGAACGCAATCTCAGTGTAAGAAGAGTGGATCGACCGGCCGGCCGCCTGTGCCGCCGCCGTCCGGTGCGGGTGCCCGCGGGGGCTGCTCCGGAGACGGTTCGGGGAGAAACACCCTGACGGCACGGGACAGTGGAGCCGGAGCAGTGGAGTGTCACGGCGTACCATGCCACGCATTGACAAACCTTTTCCGCACCGCCGGCTCATATAACGGTAAAGTATGCCCGACGGCCTGCCGGAGCGGGACCGTCAGGAGTATCGCAACCAGATACCGGGCAATATAGCCGGATGGAGCACGATCTCTCCAACCGGCGAACAACCGATGGGATACTATGTTCTGGAATAGAGAGATGGAGACGATCCGATCTAGCGAACTCGCGGATCTGCAACTGAAGCGGCTGAAATGGTCGCTAGCCCAGGCACAGAAAGTAGGGCTGTACCAGAGAAAACTGAAAGATGCCGGCATCTCGCCCGACGACATCAGGACGCTCGACGACGTGGAGAAACTCCCTTTTACCTACAAAAAGGAGCTCCAGGCCGGATACCCGTTCGGCCTCTTCGCGGTTCCCTTAAAAGAGATCGTCCGAATTCACACCACCTCCGGCACGACGGGCAAGCCGACCGTTGTCGGCTACACCCGGCAGGACCTGGATAACTGGTCGGAACTGATCGCACGGAACATGACGATGATCGGTCTTTCCGAGGACGACGTCTTTCAGAACGCCGTCAACTACGGCCTCTTCACCGGGGGGCTCGGGTTCCACTACGGCGCCGAGAAGATCGGGATGACCGTGATCCCGAGCGCGACCGGAAACACCCGCCGCCAGATCGAGATGATCGAGGACTTCGGGGTGACCGCCATCCACTGCACGCCGAGTTATGCCCTTCACCTCGCCGAGGTGGCCGAGTCGATGGGAAAGACGCTGGATACCCTGAAAACGGGGATATTCGGGGCCGAACCCTGGTCGGAGAGCATGCGGGCAGAGCTCGAACGGCGTCTCGGGGTGAAGGCCTACGACAGTTACGGGCTCTCGGAGATGTACGGTCCCGGCGTAGCGTTCGAGTGCCCGGAGAGGGACGGGCTTCACATATGGCACGACTGCTACCTTGTCGAGATCATCGATCCGGAGAGTGGCGAGCGGCTCGCTCCCGGGGAGCGCGGCGAACTCGTCATCACACCGCTCGTCAAGAACGCTCTGCCGCTCGTCCGCTACCGCACCGGCGACGTGACCCGGCTGATGGATGACGGGTGCGCCTGCGGGCGCGGGCAGAAGATCGAACGGATCACGGGCCGGAGCGACGATATGCTGGTCATCCGGGGGATCAACGTCTTCCCGTCCCAGATCGAGCACGTGCTGCGCGCCCTCCCGGAGGTCGGGGAGCAGTTCATCGTATATATTGATCGCGTCAAACATCTTGACGAGATGACTATCGAGGTAGAGATGAGCAGGGCGGGGTTCTCCGGCGAACTGCAGGATCTTGCCCGCATGCAGAAGAAGATCTCCGGCGAACTCCACAATACGCTCGGCCTTCGGACCGCGGTGAAACTGGTGGAGCCGGAAACGCTCCCCCGGTTCGAGGGGAAGGCAAAACGGGTCGTCGACCGCCGGGGGGCGATCTGATGGCACCCTGGAACCCGCGGACGGAAGAGATGCCGCTCGACGAACTGCGACGGCTCCAGTTCAAGCTCTTAAAATCCCTGGTGTACCGGCTCTACAGCTTCAACGACTTCTACCGGCGCCGGATGAAGGAGCAGCAGGTTCACCCCGACGACATCAGGGCGCTCGAAGATGTCGCGAAACTCCCGTTCATGTACAAGAGCGACCTGCGGGACGGCTACCCGGACAGGATCTTTTCCGCCGAACAGAACGAACTGGTCAGGTACCACGTCTCCTCCGGGACGACGGGGAAACCGACGGTCGTCGGCTACACGGAGCGCGATATCGAGAACTGGAGCGAGTCGCTCGCACGGGCGTTCTCCTCCTGCGGCCTCGGGCGGGGCGACGTTATGCAGGTGAGTTACGGCTACGGCCTCTTCACCGGCGGCCTCGGGGCCCACTACGGCGCCGAACGGGTCGGCGCGACCGTCCTTCCGACGAGCGTCGGGAACACCGAGCGGCAGATCGAACTCATGCAGGATCTCCGCGTCACCGCCATCGCCTGCACCCCCTCCTATCTCCTCCACATCGGAGAGGTGGCGGAGAAGATGGGCGTCTCGATCAAGAACGACACCGACCTTCGCATGGGCTTCCTCGGCGCCGAACCCTGGTCGGAGCAGATGCGGGGCAGGATCGAGGACTGGCTCGGGATCCGCGCCTACGACATATACGGGACGAGCGAACTCTCCGGCCCGATGTTCACCGAGTGCGCCGAGCAGCAGGGGATCCACATCTGGGGCGACCTCGCTCTCATCGAGATTATCGATCCCGCGACCGGCGAGGTGCTCCAGCCCGGAGAGCAGGGCGAGCTGACCATCACCATGCTGCAGAAAGAGGCGCTTCCCATGGTCAGGTACCGGATCGGCGACCTCACGGCAATCGAGGAAGGAACCTGCGCCTGCGGGCGGACCCATCCGCGCATCGGCCGAATCCGCGGGAGGGTGGACGATATGCTGATCGTCCGGGGCATCAACGTCTTCCCCTCACAGGTGGAGCACGCGCTGCTCGAGATCCCCGAGGTCGGCAGGCATTTCCAGATCGTCGTCGACCGGAAAGGTGCGCTCGACTCCATGCTCGTGCGGGTGGAGGTGAGCGAGGAGGCGTTCTCCGACAAGATCACCGAACTGATGGTGATCAAGAAGGCCGTGGAACACCGCCTGCGGAGCTCGCTGAACGTGGGCGTGGACGTCGAACTGGTCGAACCGGGAACTCTTCCGCGGTTCGAAGGCAAGTCGAAGAAGGTTGTTGACAGGAGGTCATTGTAATGGAGAAGTCGTATATCGTCAAACAGATCTCAATCTTTTCGGAGAATCGCCCGGGGCGCCTCGCGGCTATCGCCGGCGCGCTGCGTGATGCGGGGATCAACATCCTTGCGTTCAGCATCGCCGAGGCGGACGGGTTCGGGGTCGTCCGCGCGCTCGTCGACCGGCCGGAGGACGCATACCGGACGCTGACCGATCTCGGGTTCCGCGTCTCGTTCACCGACGTCATCGGCGTAAAGATGCGCGACGAGCCCGGCGGCCTCTCGGATATCGCGTCGATCCTCGGGGACGCCGGGATCAACATCGAGTACGCCTACGCCTACTCAGGAAAAGATGCGGCCGTCCTGATCCTGCGCGTGGACCAGGTCGAGGACGCCGTCCGGCAGATCCTCGCCCGCGGCGGGGAACTCCTCAAGGCATCCCTCTCGAGGTAACCCCGGATCACATGGGAGTCCGGGGCGCTCCCGGCCCCTCGGCCTCGTCCTTGCGGAACATATGAACCCTTCCCGCGATGCGCCTGATCGGGAGGACGAACGCAAGGCCCATCCCGGGCTGGTCCAGTTCTGCGGCGGCGACGATTGCATCGAGCACCGCATCCGTCCGGTCGGCGGCGACGGCCGTTAAGATGATCTCCTTCTCGGGCTCGATGGCGATCCCGAGAAGCGTCTTTACCTCATGAATACCGGTTCCGCGGCCGAGGAGGATGGTTCCTCCCTCGGCCCCGGCGCCGCGGGCCGCCGCGAGCACCGGCTCGGACCAGCCCCGTTTTACGATCGTGACGATCAGTTCGTTACCGTAATCGTTGCTCACGTATCTTCACCTCGTGTTCTCCGGTAGAGGATGCCGAGCATCAGCACCGAGAGGATGGGTGCAAGCGCGATCAGCGCAATCAGCCCGAACCCGTCCACGACGGGGTTGCGGCCCTCGATCCCCGCCGCAACCCCGACGGCAAGGGAGAGGAGGAAGGTGACCGCCATCGGGCCGGTGGCGACACTCCCCGAGTCGAATGCAATCCCGACAAACTCCTTTTCAGTGAAGAGAAGAAGGATGATGACGAGGAGGTAGCCGGGAATAAGGAGCCACAGCAGCGGGATGCCGTAGACGAGGCGGGCCATCCCGAGCGCTACGGAGACGGCGACCGCGAAGGAGAGGGTGTAGAGGATCAGGGACTCCCCGATGTAACCGCTCGACGACTCCTCAACCTGATAGCCGAGAACTCTGACTGCAGGCTCCGCATAGGTAGCGAGAAAACCGAGGAAGAACCCGAACGGGATGAGCAGCCACCGCTGGTCGAACGCGGCTACGGCCTCGCCGATCTCCCTGCCCGCCGGGAGGAACGCGACATTGACGCCCTGAAGAAAAAGAACCATGCCAATGGAAGCGAGCAGGACGCCTTTGGCGAGGTTCACGACGTAGACTCGCGGAAGTTTCAGGTAGAGCGCCTGAAAAATCCCGAAGAAGATGAGCAGGGGGAGGAGCGCCTGGACAACCTCGAGGGCAACCCGGTCGATGCCGGCGAGAACCGCCGCTGTGATCATGGGTAGACCAACCCCATCGCCATTACACCGAGGATGGGAGCGATCGAGGCGAGCCCGATCAACCCAAAGCCGTCCGTGAGAGCCGAACGTCCGGCAAGAACCGCACTGACACCGGCGCCGAGCGCCAGGATGATCGGGATCGTCAGGAGTCCGGTGGTTATCCCTCCCGCATCGACCGCCACGGCGAGAAACTCGGGCGACGAGAACGGCGCAAGGAGGAGAATTGCACCGTATCCCGCAACGAAGAGGTACGCGAGAGGAAACCCGAAGATGATCCGGAGGACGCCGGCGGTGATGACGAAACCCACACTGACCGCGATCGCGAGGAGCAGGGGAACCGCGGGGATGCCGGTTCCCGGAACGGCATCAAGCATATCTACGAGGACACGGAGGTTCGGCTCCGCGATGATCGTCAGGAAGCCAAAGAGAAACGAGCCTGCGACGACCAGCATAAGCGAACCCCGGGCGGGCAGTTCAGACCCAATCGCCTCGCCGACGGGGAGGAGGCCCGCCTTGACACCGGTGAGAAAGAGCGCGATCCCGAGAACGACCATGCCGCTACCGAGCAGGAACTGGAGGAGATCCGACGGCGGCACCCGGAGCAGAGCGGCCTTGAAGATGATGATGACAAGAATGATGGGTAGGACTGCCCGGAGAACCTCAAAGACCGACTCCCTGATATCTCGCATCACGCTGCCGTTCCTCCCCGATGCCGGTGATCAGGTATTCTATCGCAAAAAGAGATAAAAGCGGTGCCCGCCGCCGGTCAGTGCCGTTTCTCCCATTTCAGGAGTTCGGAGACCTCCGAGAGCGTCCGGCCGCGCCGGATCTCCTCGCGGATCCGCTCCTCGTTCTTCCTGACCTCCATTGCTCTCCGTGCGACCTCGTACGCGCGTTCCCGGGGAACCACCACGACCCCGCTCTCGTCGGCGACGATCCAGTCGCCCGACCGCACCTCCTGTCCGCAGCAGGCGATCTCGGTGTTGATCTCCCCGAGACCTTTGGGTTCCCCGGCGTTCGGGACGGTCGCCGTGGCGAAGACGGGGAACTTCATCTCCCGGATATCGTCCACGTCCCGCACCGCTCCGTCGATCACGACGCCGGCAACCCCCCGGTTCTTCGCGGAGTGAGTGGCAAGTTCACCCCAGGGGGCGACGTCCGTCCTCCCTTCGTTCCTGACGACGAGAACATCTCCCGGCCCGGCGACGTCGATCGCCTCGACGGGTTTTGCCCAGTCGCCGGCGAGGGTCCGGACCGTCACCGCCCGGCCGACCGCCTTGACCCTGCCGCAGATCGAGACGATGCCTGCCATCGCGCCCTTCCGGTGCATGGCATCGGTGACGTTCGGTGCGGAGACCGCTTCGAAGAGGCGGCGGATAACAGCGTCCGGGCTCTCCTCCTCCCGCGGCCGGATCTCGGGCCGGTCGATGGCCTCCCGCACCCGCCGCGCCGCCCCGGTCACGTCGGCGGCCTTGACGATGTTTCCACCGACAATGACGATCGAAGCCCCGGCGGCGACCGCCTCGGATGCGGTCTCTGCATCGAGCCCGCCCGCAACGGCGACGGGCGTGCCCACTTCCCCGGCAAGGCGGCGGAGGAGGTCGAGCGACGACCTGCCGATCATCTGCTGGTCGATGCCGACGTGGGCGTTGATGTAGTCGACGCCGAGCGCGGCAAGTTCCCGTGACCGGGAGACGGGATCGGCGACGTTGATGAGGTCGGCCATGAGCCGGACGCCGTACTTGCGGGCGGAGCGGACCGCCTCGACGATCACGGCATCGTCGGCGTCCGCGAGGATGCAGACGACACCGGCGCCGGACTTCGCCGCCATCTCAACCTCAATCGCCCCGGTATCGGCGATCTTCATGTCCGCGACGATCTCGTGACCGGGGAAGCGTTCCCGGAGCGTCCGCACGGCCTGCATCCCCTCGCTCTTGATCAGGGGCGTCCCGACCTCAATCCAGTCCGCACCGCCACGGACCGCCTCATCTGCGATCTCAACCGCACGATCGAGCTCAAGGAGATCGAGCGCCACCTGGAGAGTAGGCGTTGCCATGCAGTACAGTATGGCGAGGGTTCTATTTATCTGGTGCCGGGCCGGGGAAACCTATATGCCGTGAGATGCTTGAGGGGGGCGCCGGCACGGATGTGATGACGGATGGTCGAGATTGGTTATAAACTGGCGTGCGAGGAGCACGGTCCGCTTGATCTGGTCTGCAACGCCCGCCAGGCGGAAGACGCCGGCTTTGCGTTTGCCATGATATCGGATCACTACCACCCCTGGACGAGCAGGCAGGGACAGAGCCCGTTTGTCTGGGGCGTCATCGGCGGCATCTCGCAGGTGACGGCGGCTCTTCCGCTGGTGACGGGCGTCACCTGCCCGACGATACGGATTCACCCCGGCATCATCGCCCAGGCCGCCGCAACCACCGCCATGATGATGCCGGGGCGGTTTGCCCTTGGTCTCGGGTCGGGAGAGAACCTCAACGAGCACGTCTTCGGCGACCGCTGGCCCCCGGCGCCGGTCAGGATCGAGATGCTCGAGGAGGCGGTGGAGGTGATACGGCTGCTCTGGAAGGGCGGGATGAAGAACTATTACGGCGCTTTCTACACGCTCGAGAACGCGCAGGTCTTCTCGCTCCCGGATGAACTCCCCCCGATCTACATTGCGTCGGAAGGCCCGATCAGCGCGTCCATGGCCGCGCGGGTCGGCGACGGGTTCATCAACCCGGGCAGCAACGCCGAGGAGAACCTCGTCATCTTCCGCGACTCCGGGGGCGGGGATAAACCGGCATACATCGAGAACTCCGTCTGCTGGGCCCGGACCGAGGAGGTCGGGCGCAGAACCGCATACGAGCATTGGCCGATCCCCGCAAACACGGGAGAACTCAATCGGCTCCTCCCCACGCCGGTTCACTACGAGCAGGCGGCGAAGATGGTGACGCCGGAAGACGTGGCGGAGCACGTCGTCTGCGGCCCAGACCCGGAGGCGCATATCAAGAAGATTGAGGAGAGCATCGGGAAGGGGTTCGACCACGTCTGCATCCACCAGATCGGGCAGCAGCAACAGGAGTTCATGGAGTTTTACGCGAAGGAGGTTCTGCCGCATTTTGGAAAGTAGGGGAGGGGAGTAGAGACACCGGTTCATATTCACTCCATGCCCTGCCGTCACCCTCCATGCACCGGAGCACTGTAGCGAAGGTGAGGGCCGGGGAGGCGAGTACGGAGACAGTGGAGTCGTGACAACTAGCAACTTCAACCAAAGAAGAATTCGATACAGTGGACTATGGGAGCATCGCCACGCACTGCCCGCCCCCCTGCGGGGGGGCGGGAGGAGCGCGAAGCGCGGGTGGTGGGGGGTTGATGAGAAATTTGCGGGCGCCCACATAGGGGGAGCGCTCCTATCATGAAAGGGCCGACGGATAGTGTTCGAGGCTTGAGATGGCCGAAGATCTTCGAAGCACGTATTTGAACACTGTCTGATGCGAAGAGACAGGGGAGGGGGGCGTGCCCCCCTCCCCACCTGACGGTGGTCGAGCTCCGGGCGTTCCGCCCATCGCACTCCCCGTCAGCCCCTCCCCAAAGGGCGATACCCACCGAAAAGCCGTGCAAGAGTTGTGCGATCACAAGTGGTAGGAATAGAGTGTCGCAGGCGCGAGTAGCAGCAAACTGAATGTTCAGAGTCCAAACATCCTGTCCAACTAACCGCTCTCAGAGCAAAACCCCTCCTTCGAGCCAGCCCAAAAAAAAAGTTACAATTCCTCCGGATCCTCCTGATCCGTCCGCACCCGGCAGATGCTCTCGACCGGCAGGACGAAGATCCTGCCGTCGCCCGGCCTGCCGGTACGGCCGTTCGCCCGGACGATCCCGACGATCCGCTCGACATCGCCGTCCCTGACGACCATATCGATCTTCACCTTCGGGATGAGTTCGACCGGCACCGTCTTTCCCCTGAACCGGAGGGCGATACCCTTCTGCGCCCCCCGCCCCATCACCTCGCTCACGGTCATCCCGTAGATGCCGTCGGCCTCGAGCGCCGCCCTCACGGCATCGAACATCTCGGGCCTGATGACTGCGGTAACCATCTTCATCCGCACCACCTCAAACCCGCACGGACTCGCCGTGCTGGGCGATGTCCAGGCCGACATACTCTTCCTCCTCGGTGACCCGCAGGCCCATCGCCAGATCGACGACCTTTGCGATGACGTAGGTCACGCCGAACGAGTAGGCCACGACGACGGCCACATCCAGCATCTGGATGAGGAACTGGCCCGGATTTCCATACAGCAGACCGTCCACGCCGCCGATAGCCGCGACCGCAAAGATCCCGGTTGCGAGAGCGCCGAAGATCCCGCCCATACCGTGGATCGCCCACGCATCGAGGCTCTCGTCGAGTCCCTCGCGAACCCGGAAGAGCAGCGCGCCGTAGCAGACAAGCCCGGCAACGGCTCCGATGGGAATCGCGGCCATGGGCGTGACGAACCCCGCCGCCGGCGTGATGGCAACGAGCCCGGCAATCGCTCCGCTGATGATCCCGACCGATCCGGGTCTGCCGCGAACCCAGGCGGCACAGAGCCAGGCGAGTGCCCCGGCAGCGGCGGCGATGTTCGTCGCGACGAACGCGTTCGCCGCAAGGCCGTCCGCGGCAAGAGCGCTCCCGGCATTGAACCCGAACCACCCGAACCAGAGGAGCGCCCCGCCGAGGAGAACCATCGGGATGTTGTTCGGCTCCATGCCGTGGCCGCCGAACCCGAGACGCTTCCCGATGACGAGCGCAAGCGCCAGCGCAGAGAAACCGGAGCTGATGTGGACGACCGTACCGCCGGCGAAGTCGAGCGCACCGAACTGAGCCGCCCATCCGCCGCCCCAGGCCCAGTGGGCAAGCGGGTCGTAGACCAGCGTCGTCCAGAGCAGACCGAAGACGACGAACGAGCTGATCTTTATCCGTTCCGCAACCCCGGACGTCACGATTGCAAGCGTGAGGCCCGCAAAGACCATCTGGAAGGCCATAAAGAGCAGATCCGGGATACCGCCGCCGTCCATCCCGACACCCTGCAGGAAGGCGTACTCCAGGCCCCCGATCAGCCCGTTGATGTCGGCGCCGAAGGAGAGGCTGTAGCCGCAGACGACCCACTGGATGCTGACGAGCGCGAACGCGATGAACGAGAGTGCGATCATCGAGATGAAGTTCTTCCGGCGCACGAGCCTCCGTAGAAGAGTCCCACTCCCGGGGTCATCAGCATGACCAGTGCCGTACAGACCAGGATAAACGCCGTGGCGCCGGAGTCTATCATGCCCCGGCCTCCCGGCTCACCCACAACGTGTTCTCACCATTCATCGGAAGGAAGTTTCCTTCTTACAAATATAAATTTTTCTGTTTGTGTGCGCAACGGAAGGACTGATGCATCTGGAGGTACAAATCATATCTGCGTGATGCGATGAGCACGAAGGGCGATGTCCGGCGGGTCTGCGCCCGCCTGCGGTCGGCGAAGACCCAAAGGGAACTCGCGGAGATCCTCTACCGTGAGGTGTCCGGCTACTCGCTCTTCGACCTCCAGGAGATGCGGGGGAGGGTGGAGCGCGACCTCCGGTCCGTCCCCGCCGGATACCGGCGACGCCTCTACCCGAGCGTGATGGAGCAGATCTTCAAGACGCATCATACCCTCATTGCCGCCGCCCGCCGGGGAGACCCGGAGGTGCAGGACAGGCCGCTCCCGGGCGAATTCCGGGACTTCTGCGATATGGTCGAGAAGACGTGCCTCCGCGAGGACGAAGGGGAGCAGCACCTCGAACTCCTCTACTTCCTCCTTGCCGCTTTCAACATCTTCGTCCTCGACCGCCCCGCTCACCCGGTGGGCACGCCGTTTCCCGGCGGGCTCGAGGTCGAGGTCAGGAACGGGGAATACCTCTGCCCGGTCAGGGAGAAAGCCGACGACGTCGAGAACGCCCTCTGCCCCTACTGCCCGGCAAAACAGAGCGACGGATGAAGAAGGCGCAGCAAAAAAAGAGATTTGCGATATACGGTTTTATTCTTCTTCCTCGTAACGCTCGAAGAACGTGACCTCATCGAGGACCTTTTTCTCCTTGATCTGGATTTCCTCGGGGTATCCTGCAGGCACGAGCGAGACAAGCGTGTACTCCTCCGGGACGTTGAGGAGTTTCCGGACATCCTCGGCATAGTCCTTCTTCTCCCCCGCAACCCAGCAGGTTCCGACACCCCACGCCTGGAGCGCGAGGAGGAGCTGCATCGTCGCCGCACAGCAGTCTTCGAGGTAGTATTTCGCATCCCGCTTCCCGAAGACGGCGAAACAGATGGGCGCATCGGCGATGAACCGGGCGTTCTCGGCGAGACCGGCAATCGCCTTCAGCGTATCGCGGTTCTGGATCGTCCCGAAGAGCCAGGGCTGCTCGTTTCGCGCGGTCGGGGAAAGTCGTGCACAGTCGAGGGCGTCTTTTACAATCTTATCCTCGATAGGGCTGTCCTTGTACTTCCGCACGCTGTGCCTGCTCCGTATCACGGTGACACCGAGATTAACCGTTCCACCAATCGGACTCATGCAACGATGGTGGGCACTCCTGGCCTAAATACCTTGGGGAAATGGAGGAAGGAAGGACTCCGGCAGAAAGGCCGGCCTAGAAGAGGCCCCGTATCATCTCCACCATGTTCGAGAACCCCTCGACGATGACCACGGTCGGATCGATCCCGAGGACCGGGAAGATGAAGAGGAAGTAGATGATTGTCCCGAGCGTGCTCCCGACGTTCGCGAGAGCTGCAACCAGCACCACGCGGAAGAGCGGGATCCGCCGCATCTCCGCAAGAGTCTCCGCCTCGATGATCTGCCGGAATTCTCCGGCGGCGGGCTTGCGTATCTTCGCCTCGACGATGGCGGCAAACCATCCCGCCGCAAGCAGGGGGTTGAGCGACGTCATCCAGGAGACCGCAAACGCCGTGGCGGCCGAGAGGGGATGCCCGCCGGCAACCAGGGTGAACACAGCACACAAAACCCCGTTGATCAGAACCCAGTAGAGGAGAGCGGTCAGCAGGACGTCGAGCCCCACGCCCGAGAAGGCTATCGCGGCGATCAGGAGGAGGAAGAGAATGGTGACGCCCACTCCGATGATCTTCGCCCACGGCAGGGTCTTCACCCCGGCGGTCAGAGTCGGGAGCGGCGGCAGCGTCTCCGGTGCGTCCAGATAGCGCTGCACACCCTGGATATGCCCGGCGCCGACGACGGCGAGCACCCGTTCGTACCGGCCGGTGAGCATCAGAACCTGGTGGGCCAGGTAGGCGTCCCGTTCATCGATCAGGGCCTGTGCGCCCCGGGGAGAGAACTTCCTGAACTCCTCCATGGCGGCGCTCACGACGTCCTGGTCCGTGAACTCGTCGACGTCGATCTTCTGCCCCTCGACACTCACGAGCGAATAGATCAGGGCTCCGATGAGTTTGATCTTCTCCCAGATACCCATCCGGCCCCAGAACCGGGCAAGTGTGATCCGGATATCCCGGTCGATGAGCGCCACGGGCTTCTGGTGCGCCTCGGCCTCCTCGACGGCGGCGAGCATCTCGGCACCGGGCTTCACGCCGGTTTCTGCGCCGATCCGCTGCTGGATGTAGGTGAGCACCCACTGAACGAGGAGCTGGCCGAAGTTCCCGCTTTTCAGGATCTCCCCCACCGAGGGTTCGGCCGCCTCCTCTCTGAGCGATATGAACCTCCCCCGGTCGAGCTCGACGCCGACGATATCGGGCTGAAACTCCTCGATGGCGGATCGGACTTCTTCAACGCTCTTCCGCGAGACGTGCGCCGTCCCGACAAGGCGGATCTCAGTCATCGAGCACCTTCACACCTTCGCTGTCGATCACGGCGCGCTTCCCCGGCGGCACCGTCGCTTCATGGAAGACGGCGCGGATACCGGCCTCCTCTACCGCCTCGGCGGCCTGCCGCCTGCAGAGGTCGGCCGCCGCATCGAGCGCATCGAGAGGAGTGAGCGGCGCACCGAGGCCGGGGCACTCCGATACCGCAAGGTCGTCGTCCACCAGCATGAAGGGGTAGGTGCGGCAGATCCAGGGGCGGTGAGCGTAGATCGAGCACCGCCCGTCCCGGAGGAAGATGCAGGCATCGGCCGTTCGCCTGAGACACCATGCAAGGGTGTACTCGGCGCCGTTCCCGGCATCGATAAAGTCGGGATAGGGCTCGGCAACCTCGTCCCAGGCCATACCGGTCGCCGCCATGATTGCCCGGACCTCGGCAGGGCTCACCAGCACGAGGTTCGAGTCCTCCGCAACCCGCCGGCAGCAGGCGCCGCACCCCCTGCAGCGAAATCCAATCGACCCGAGTTGAGCCGCAACGTCATCTACTCCGAGCATATCCTGTCAAAATTCTCAAAGAGAAGCCGTCCGTTGACGGTATGGCTGACCTCCGGGTGCCACTGGATGCCGTAGAGGTGTTCATCGGGAGATGCGATCGCTTCCACGCCGCAGATGGATGATTTTGCAAGCCGGACAAACCCTTCCGGCACAACCGAGACCTCATCCGCGTGCGATGCCCATACCTGCATCCGGTCGGAGTAGCCCTGGAGGAGGGGGCTTTGTTCGAGGATCTCAACCTCGACCGCACCGAACCCGCCGCTCGCACCCCGGCGGATCGCACCCCCGCGGGCCGTCGCCATGATGTGGAGCCCGAGACAGATGCCGAGAACAGGAAGACCGAGGTCAAGGTACGCAGAGGCGACGCCGGCGCGCTCAAGGGTCGGACCGCCACCGAGGACGATGCCCCGGCAGCCCCGGGCGACCTCGGCCGGCGGGGTCTCATTCGAGACCATCGTGGCCTCGATATCCATGTCACGGAGCGTCCGGAGGATCAGGTGGTTGAACTGTCCGTGATTGTTGACCACATAGAGTGGAAGCATTGCTTATAGATGGATGCAAAAAGGTAATAGTCCTTCCCTCAGGCATACTTCCCGACGAAATCGAAGACTTTTCGGGAGATCTCTTCGGGCTCGTGACCCATGAGGTACGCGAGCGTCAGGGCCCCTCCGGCCCCCATCCCCTCCTTGACTTCGCCGATGCAGTAGCGGGCGAGCCCGACGTGCCCGAGCTCGGCGAAGTTCGGGTCGACGTAGTACGCGGCGGTGCCGACGTCGGCAACCGACCGGACGAACCCGGCGGACGGATCGTCCCTGACGTAGACCGTCGTCGCAAGACCGGGCACCCGTCTTCCGAGCGCTTTCAGGACGGCCGCAACGGCAAGCATCTGGGTTCCGCCGGCAAAGAGGATCTTGCCGGAGTAGGCGCTCGCGATCCCTGCAGCGACCGGCATCATGGGATCGCCGGCGGCGCGGAGGATCTCGAGAGGCTCTTTCGCACCGGTCGCATCGATCCGGGCGAGCGCTTCCCGGCAGACGGCGTCTTTCAGTCCAAGAGGGTTCTCTACAAACGCGCTGCTGACCGAGGCGTCGTAGCCGAGCGCCCGCAGAACGCAGAGGGCGGTGGTCGTCCCGCCGGGAACGCACTCCCCGAGCATCAAGAAATCACTGTACTGCGCAAGAAGCCGACCGACCGCTTCGCCCCGCTCGAAGAGGAGCGCCGCCTGCGGCACCGCGTCCTCCGTCCTCGGATCGCCCCCGGGGCTCCCGTAGACGTCGATGCAGGGGACGGTTGGCGTATGGGCGAGCCCCGCGTTGATGATGACGGGGGCAAGCCCGGTCAGCTCTACCATGGAGCGGGTGATGGTCGCGGGCGTCGGGCAGCCGGTGGGGGTGTTCGGCCGGGCCGCGACACTCGTGATCGCGCCGGTCGTGACGAGCTCCGCATCCAGGTTCGGGGTGAGCAGAGTCTTTTCGGGGGTCGGCCCGGCTCCCGATATGCCGGGGACGGTGGAGAGCATGGTGTTGCCGAGGACAAGCGCCAGCATCGGGCGCTCGGGCCTTATCTCGGGGTCTTCTGAGAGGAACGGGTTGGACATTATGTACAGGGTAGGCGCCGCGGGATAGAAGAGGTTGCGGTCAGCGGCCCGGCCCGTGCCCTTTGATCGCTCGAACACCAGAGGCCCCTTGCACAAGCGTGATCTCATGGCAATGTCATACGAGTTCACGCGAAACCGCGAAGTCAGAGCATTGATAGGCTCTTCGCGTTCTTCGCGGCTTCGCGTGAGACTGAGCCCCCCTCTCTCACTGTGCCTCGCGCCGAATCAGACTCAAGCTCCACTCGAAACTCTTCGGGGTTCTCGAACACCGGCAGTCGTTAAATCCAAACGCCGAAATACCTCAGGGCTCCAATACCTGAACAATGTTCGAGATAGAGCGCAGGCTGGAAGAGAAGGGCATCGTAAGGAGAGATATCGTCGGCGCCGCGATGGAACTCTACGTCCCCCACGGGATAGGGGCGGATGAGGCCGCGCGCAGGCTTGACGCAAAGATCGTGAAGGCGCTTGAGGATCCAAACATATCATCGCTCCTCCTCGGGGCCCTCCTGCTCGAGGACGAACTCTACGTGAAGCGGAAAGACTCCGAGATCGCCGACGACCCGGTCTTCCTCCTCTCCGACGAGATCATCGGGACGGCCATCGCCGAGGTGATCGGGGGGACCTACGCACGGTTCGAGTTCACCCGCTACGACCAGAAGAAGCCGGGGATCCTGAGCAAACTCGGGCCGTTCCTCGACGACGCCGTCGCCGGGCTGATCGCCGGCTGCACGTCGCGCCTCTACAGCGAGTCGATGGGATCGATGTGAAGTCCGTCGTTGCCCTCCTGCAGTTCTGCACCTCGCTCCCACTCGGGAGACCGGTCGACTTCGAGCACTTCGCCCGCCGCTCCTACCTCTACCCGCTCGCCGGGTACGTCATCGGCGGGGTAGCGGCAGGCATCACCTGCTGGATAGCATCCCCCGTGGTGGGCGCGGCCGTCGCCGTCGCCGTGGTGCTTCTCCTCTCCGGGTGCAACCACTTCGACGGGCTGCTGGACTTCGGCGACGGGCTCATGGCTCACGGGAGCCGGGAGAAGAGGGTCGCGGCCATGACCGACCGGACGACCGGGGCCGGGGCCGTTGCGGCGGGGATCATCGTCACACTTCTCTTGTTCGCCGGACTCCAGACCGCTGCAAACCTCCCGGCGGCCATCCTCATCGCCGAAGTCTGCGCGAAGGTCGCGATGTCCTTGCTCACCACGCTCGGCACGCCGTTCCGGGAGGGGATCCACTCCTACCTTCATGGGTTTGCAAAACCGTGGTTCCCGGTACCGGCCATCCTGCTCGCGCTTCCGCTCTTCCTGCTGCCGGTGCCGCAGATAACGATCGCGCTCGCCCTCGCAGCCACGGCCGTCATCGCCGCACTGATGCTCGCCCTCGCCCGGCGGCTCTTCGGCGGCGTCAATGGCGACGTCGTCGGCGCCGCAAACGAGATCGTTCGGGCAGGGATCATTCTCCTCCTCGTTCTCCCGTAATCACCTTTTTTACCCCGGCGACCGCTACTATTGTAGAATGATGCAGGACCGTACTCTCTACTCACGGGGAGGGATTATCACCGAGCGGAACGCGGACTATGCGACGGTACGGCTGCGGGTCCCGGCGGGGGTCCTCTCCGCGGCGCAGGTCAAGCAACTCGCAAAAATCAGCGAGAAATACGGCGACGGCTCGCTCCACCTCACCATGCGCCAGACGGTGGAGATCCCGCACGTGAACCCCGATAACCTCGTAATAATCGCAAAGGCCCTCGAGAAGAACGGGACGCCCATCGGGGCGGAGCAGAACGAGGTCGTCAACATCATGGCCTGTCCGGGCACGGAACGGTGCAAGTACGCCAACTGCGAGACGATCGATCTCGCCCGGAAGATCGACGAGCGGGTATTCGGCAAGGAACTCCCGATACGGCTCCGCATCGCCATATCCGGCTGCACCTACATGTGCAACAGCCCGCTCTTAAACGACATCGGGATCATCGGCAGGATCCGGCCGCTGCGTATCGAGGGACTCTGCACGGGGTGCGGCACCTGCGTGGAGTACTGCAAGCAGTGCGCCATAGCACTCAAGAACGGCATATCGGTTCTCGACGAGAGCAAATGCGTCCAGTGCGGCATCTGCATCCACTCCTGTCCCTATAACCTCCTGAAGTCCGAGTACGCCCACTACCAGATCACGGTCGGGGGCCGGCGCGGAGCCTCTCCCGCCGCAGGAAGGGAACTCGTCACCGTCGAGACCGAGGAGGAGGTCGTCGAGGTCGTCGACCGTATCGTCTACTGGGTCTACCGCACCGCATGGAGCGGCCGGCCCCTCGCCGACCAGATGGACGAGATTGGATACGATAAGTTCGCAGAGGAGATCCGAAAAGAGTTCGGGCCGGAAGTCCCGGCAGCGGAGTAACAAAGGAGAGTCCGGCGCCGGGATCTAGCGGCCGTACATCGAAGAGAACCCTTCACCCGCGTCGTCCTCACACTCGATAGCAGTGCCGTCCCGGACAAGGGTGTTGAACATCATGGCTGCGTTTAACAGATTCTCGTCGGGGTTGCCGCCCTGCCGGACACCGGAGAGAGCCTGGCGCTGCGGCGTCGGGATCGTCCGTTTGCCCACCCGGACACCCGCACAGTGCCTGCAGTAACCACAGTGGGAGTGGACCGACACCTCGCGATCTGCGCATGTCACCGTCACCCGGTCACTTGCATCGTCACGGTGAAACTCAAGTATCTTCATGGTACGAGGAACGTAGATTTCCCGAGAATAAGATTCTGTCGATTGCCGGGGGTTTTTGGAGGATGCGCGGTATCGACGCGCAT
Organism: Methanoculleus sp. MH98A; assembly: GCF_000691865.1. GTDB lineage: Archaea > Halobacteriota > Methanomicrobia > Methanomicrobiales > Methanoculleaceae > Methanoculleus. The sequence goes on from NZ_JMIO01000006.1 coordinate 123,239, forward strand.
AGAAATGCTTTATATGGTAGACGTCATATGTATAAGATACTCGCATAAGCAGGCTGTTCGAGCTGACAGGCCTATTTGAGTGGAGGATACAAACTATGGCAGCTGAGAAGCCCCACATGAATTTAGCAGTTATCGGACACATCGACCACGGGAAGTCTACCACCGTCGGTCGGTTACTCTTTGAGACCGGAACCGTACCGCCCCACATCATCGAGTCGTTCAGGAAGGAGGCCGAATCCAAGGGTAAGGGCTCGTTCGAGTTCGCCTGGGTCATGGACAGCCTCAAGGAAGAGCGTGAGCGCGGTATCACCATCGATATCGCCCACAAGCGGTTCGACACGGACAAGTACTACTTCACCGTCGTGGACTGCCCCGGGCACCGTGACTTCGTCAAGAACATGATCACGGGCGCATCCCAGGCAGACGCTGCACTGCTGGTCGTCGCCGCACCCGACGGCGTGATGGAGCAGACCAAGGAGCACGTCTTCCTTTCCCGTACGCTCGGCATCAACCAGCTGATCATCGGCATCAACAAGATGGATGCCGCCAAGTACGACGAGAAGCGCTACAACGAGGTCAAGGAACAGCTCTCCCAGCTGCTCAAGATGGTCGGCTACAAGCCCGACGACATCAGTTTCATCCCGATGAGCGCGTTCGTCGGCGACAACATCGCGAAGAAGAGCGAGAACACTCCCTGGTACAAGGGCCCGACGGTGCTCGACGCACTCAACGCGCTCAGCGAGCCCGAAAAGCCCACGAACCTGCCCATGCGTCTCCCCATCCAGGACGTCTACTCCATCTCCGGTATCGGAACCGTGCCCGTCGGCCGCGTCGAAACCGGTATCATGAAGAAGGGAATGAAGGTCAGCTTCATGCCCGCGAACAAGGAAGGTGAGGTCAAGTCCATCGAGATGCACCACGAGGAGATCCCGCAGGCACTCCCCGGCGACAACGTCGGGTTCAACGTCCGTGGTATCGGCAAGGGTGACATCCGCCGTGGCGACGTCTGCGGTCCCTCCGACGTCCCGCCGACCGTTGCAGAGGAGTTCATCGCGCAGGTCGTCGTGCTCCACCACCCGAGCGCCCTGACCGTGGGGTACACCCCGGTCTTCCACTGCCACACCGCCCAGATCGCATGCTCCTTCGTCGAGCTCATGAAGAAACTCGACCCGCGGACCGGCCAGGTCAAGGAAGAGAACCCCACGTTCCTCAAGACCGGCGACGCTGCAATCGTCAAGATCAGGCCCACCCAGCCCATGGTCATCGAGAAGGTCAAAGAGATCCCGCAGCTCGGCAGGTTCGCCGTCCGTGATATGGGATCCACCATTGCGGCAGGCGTATGCATGGACATCACGCCCAAGCAGATGAGATAAGAAGGTACCTATAATTTTTTGGTGGTTAAACATGCAGAAGGCCAGAATACGTCTTTCCGGAACCGACTTCGAAAAAATCGAGATGGTCTGCGACCGGATCAAAGAGATAGCAGAGCGTACCGGCGTCAATCTGGCAGGTCCGATCCCGCTGCCCACGAAGAAACTCGTGGTCCCCACCAGGAAGAGCCCTGACGGCGAAGGTACCGCAACCTGGGATCGCTGGCAGATGCGGGTGCACAAGAGGCTCATCGACATCGATGCCGACGAGCGTGCGCTGCGCCAGCTGATGCGCATTCAGGTTCCAAAAGACATCGGCATTGAGATTGTGCTGGAGAGTTGAGGTGAGTGCGGCGTGAAGGCCGCCGTGTTCGCGGCAGGATTCCGTGAACGACTGCTCTCATTTGAGGGGCTTTTTCTCCTCATATTTCTGGCCACAATTGCCCTCCGTTTTTACTCGCTCGACGTAAAGTTGTTTCACCACGACGAGGCCATCCACGCGTGGTTCTCCTATCGGCTCCTAACCGAAGGGACGTATACCTACGATCCCATGTACCACGGGCCGTTCCTCTACTACGTGACGGCCGGGATCTTCTCGCTTCTTGGAGACTCCGATCTGGTGGGCCGGCTCTTCCCGGCGCTGCTCGGCACCCTGCTCGTCCCGCTGGTCTACCCGATATACAGGCTCGGCTATCTCGATAAGAAGCAGACCCTGGTAGCAGCGCTCTTCCTCGCCGTATCGCCGAACATGGTCTACTTCTCACGGTTTCTCCGAAACGACGTCTTCATCGTCTTCTTTACGATGGTGCTCCTCGTCGCCCTCCTCTACTACTTCGAGCGGCACAAGGTGCAGTACGCGCTCATCGCCGGGGCGGCGATCGGGTTCGGGATGACCGCGAAGGAGAACATGCCGATCATCGTCCTGATCTTCGGGGCGTACCTCCTTTACCTGGTCTGGACGAGGAAAGTCCGGCTCCCGAAACGCTGGATCCGGGATCTCGCGCTCGGCGCCCTCGTCGCGGTCGGGATCATGGCGATCCTCTACTCGTCGTTCGGCGCCCATCCCGAGGTGCTCATGGACGGGTGGCTCCGGGCTATCGAGCACTGGACCTCGATGCACCAGGCCCAGCGCCTCGGAGGGCCACCGTACTTCTACATCCTGCTCTTTCTCCTCTACGAGGTGCCGATCCTGATCCTTGCCGTGGTCGGGGTCCTGCAGTTCGTCGATATCCCCGGCATCGTCTCCCGCTGGAGGGAGAGGAGAATAAATCACGCAGAGAACCCCGGGGGGACAGAAGGGGCCGAGACAGAGGAAGAAGCGCCCCCTGAGGCTGCAGCCCAACCCATAGAACATACTCAGGGCTTCAAAGACCGGCTCCGCGAGATCCTCTCGGGCACCGGGGAACTCCGGCCGATCGACCGGCAGAAGGAGTTCGCGAGGTTCGCCATCTTCTGGATGATTCTTTCGCTTGGAGTCTACGCCTACATCGGCGAGAAGGTGCCGTGGCTGATCCTCCACCAGCTCCTGCCCATGATCTTCGTCGCGGTCTATATGATGACCACGAAGAAGGCGGTCGTCGCAGTCGTGGCAGGGATCTTCCTGGTCGCCATGACGTTCCACGTGGCATACACCCCGGCGGATATCAACGAGCCCATCGTGCAGGTGCAGAACTCCGAAGACCTGCGGGAGGTCTTCGCGAAGATCGATGCCGCGGATAAGGTGGCGGTCGCGACCGACTCCTACTGGCCGCTCCCCTGGTACTACCGCGGGGATAGCGCCTCGAAGCTTGCTTATTACAGCCAGAAGGTGAGCGAGCCGACGATATACGGGGGAGATTTCGACGTCGTGATCACCCACGACGCGGACACCTACCCGACTCTCGACGGCTACGTGAAGGAGACCTACCGGTTGAACTACTGGTTCTCATACGAGGAGAACAAGGACAGGCTGCCCGAGTATTACTTCCTGCGGGACGGAAAGGTGGGGAGCAGGAACCTCGAGGTCTTCTCGAGGGTTCCCGCGACCGCCTGAGACCCATGAGGCCGCCGGGAGGCCGGGGGATTCACGGGTCATTGACCCGTGAGTCACATACATCGTCAGTGCTGATGGCGTAACATGTCCTAATCGTTAAGAGCGCGAATTTCAGGTGTGCCCCAACACGCTCCTCTCCACCTCTCTTCGCGGTTTCGCGTCCTTTGGTTCTCTCAACCTCCGGAATTCAAGCACCGAGGGTTCGAGGTGCGATGTTCCGACAGGAACGGAGCACGAGAAGGCCGAAGGCCTTTGAGGCGCGAACGCAGTGAGCGTGAGCACCGAGGGTTCGAGGTGCGATGTTCCGACAGGAACGGAGCACGAGAAGGCCGAAGGCCTTTGAGGCGCGAACGCAGTGAGCGTGAGCACCGTTAGGTGCGAGGTGCGACTGTCGGAACGTGCGACGGTCTGTTAGAACCGGAGCTTGAGAAACTCAAAAGGTTTCGAGACAGAAGTTCGAGAAGGCCGAAAGCCTTCGTTGTGTTGCAAACAGAGTTATCAAAACGGGAAAATACCTCTGCCGGGGGCAACCATCGAAGACCTTCGGTCTTCTCAAGCACTGTCTCTTCAGGACATCGTTCTTCTAAACTGGGGCATTGTTGAAAACCTCATGGGAGAGTCATCAATTGCGCCCCAGACACGGATTTCGAGGGAATATCGCGTCTGGGGAGGGGGCCACGGTCCACTGCACCGGGGCATTTTGAGACGGGCTCCCCGGCAACAATCGAACGCGCACCGGAAGTCAACAAGAATATACAGACATCGTCCAAGGAAACCTGATGTAAATTGGAAAAACACCGAGGGTGGAAAAAGAGAGAGGGGTTTTCGCCAGGGACTATCCGAGCTCGTCCCAGCCGGCCTTCTTCCGGTAGAGAACAACCCCCGCGACAACGAGGACGATGACAACCCCGATGCCGATGTAGAGGAGGAGGTCACCTCCAAGGCCGAACCCCTCACCGATCTTCTCCCGGAGCGCGTTCGCATCGGTCAGGGCCTCGTTCGCCTTATTCAGGCCGTCTCCCGCCTTAGAGCGCGCCAGCGGATAATTCTCGGCGTTCAGGTTGTCCTGGGCCTGGGTGTAGAACTGGACGGCGCTCTCGCGCTTGGTCATGATGGCGACCACCTGCGGGTCGGCACTCATAGAGCGGTTCTCGACGAAGTAGGTGATCATCCCGTCGAGGGACTCGATTGCCGCACCGGTGTCGGCGACCGATTTCTCGGCCCATGCCTTATCGAGGAGCGCAATCGCCTCGTCTATGTCGGTCTTGGCGCTGGCGATGTAACTCGATGCCTGTGACGGGCCTGCCGACGCAGCGCTGGTGAGCGCCTGGCTCGCGGCGTTGTACTCGGCCTGGACGGCGGCGACATCCACCCCGTCTGCAGCTTTCTCATCGATGTCGGCCTTCAGGTCCTTGAGACGCTGCTGCTGGGTGGCAAGAGAACCCTCGACCTGGGCCGCGTTCACGACGTCGCGGGTCAAGGAGTGAGTGTCCCTCACATCCTCATCCCGCAGGTGCTCGATCTTGGTCACCAGAACCTTTGTGTTCCCGGTCGACGGGACAACCCCCCGCACCTGAGCATCCAGCTCGATATCGCCGTCACCGTAAGCGATCTCGAACTCCGTCAGAACCGGGTAGTACCCGGTCTTTTTGGTGGTGTAGATGGCGACTCCGTCGCGGTAGACGATGAAGTCCCAGACGGGATTCTGCAGTCCGGTGCTGAACTCGAACGTCTCGTCATTCCCGGTGTCGGTAATCATATCGTAGGTGAGCACGTACCGCGCGTTCACCTGCTGGCCCGGTTCGAGAGCGCCGCTCGCGGGGTTGACGGTCTCCGTCTTGATGTCGAATGCCGATGCCGCCTGCGCGACACAGACCAGTGCCAGCAGGAGAATAAGCCATCTGCCAATGTATCCCTTCATAACGTCTCCTCACTCGAACAACGGCTCGATACCGTCGTCGAACATGGTCGAGCGCTTCTCCTTCGACTTCAGGACATCTTCCTTCGTGGACTTCGCAATCTCGAGGAGATCGGTGATCCGGGGAGCGTTCCCGATCGTCGCAAGAACCACCACCGCAGCGACATACTCGCTCTGCACCGGGTAATCCCCGCCACGCACCTCGACACCGGCGATGTTCTCCTCCACCCAGCTCTTCGACTTCTCGACGCCCTTCCTGTCCATCTCCTCCGACGGGCCCGCGAGGAGAACGAGGCCCCGCTCGGCAGTAGAGTAGTCGCACGGCAGGGTGAGGCGTCCGAGCATGGCACGCCTGACGAGAGCGATGATCTTCGCCGACTTGTCCTCCCCGGTCAGCACCTCTTCGGTCCTCTCCTTCTTGCGCACCAGGCTGGAGAAGATCCCCTGGCTCTGCTTCGTGCGCGGACTGATCTTCTCGCTGATGGCGTACCCGACGGTGCTGATGCCGCCACCCCGGAGAGTGTTGATGACCTCGCTCGAGTCCACCACCATCTCGCCGACACCCCCCTTGCCGACTTCGCCTGCACGGAACAGCACCCCGAAGCGGCGGACGATCTCGTCATTCAGCCGGCTATAGGCATCCTTGACGCTTTCCCCTTCATTCTTCCAGGCACTGTTATCGAAGATGAAGGTATTATCCGCCTCGTTCACCAGGGTGCTCAGGGAACGCGCTGCGTTGTACGAATAGAGCCGGCCTTCCTCAGGGGCAGGCAGGATGCCAATCGCGTAAACCGGTTCCCGGTAGATGCGCTTTAAGTGGCGGGCGAGCACCGGCGAACCCCCCGAGCCGGTTCCGCCGCCGAGACCGGCGATGATGACAAAGGCATCGATGTCGTGCGTACCGCGCGAATCGACGGCGTTGATGATGGCATCAATCTCATCGGCGGTCACCCGCGCACCGGTCACGTTGTCGGTCCCGACACCATGGCCTTTCACCACGGTCTGGCCGATCAGGAGCCGGTCTTTGAGCTCGATGTTCTTCAGTCCCATCAGGTCGGTACGCGCCGTATTTACGGCGATTCCCCTGAAACTCTGGGTCTGCATTCGTTTGTCCTGTTCGATGAACATATCGACAATTTTGCCCCCAGCCTGACCGAATCCTATGAAGAAGACCCTCATTCAGCTTCACACCCTCATATTGACTAATTAATTATATCCACGCTTATGTATAAAGACCATACATACATTATAACCCAAAAGTGTTCTTATAATTTTCATACGTAGGGGTGAGTAATGAAGATCTGCGTTGTGGGGGGAGGTCTATCCGGTCTGGTCTCGGCTCTCGAACTCGCCGGGACACACCAGGTGGATCTCTTCGAGCGAAAGCCGGTTCCGGGCGGCTGCCTCGGTTCGTACCGGATCGGGGATTACTGGATCGAGGAGTATTACCACCATTGTTTTGCCGGTGATGCCGCCCTGCTCGACCTCTTCGATGCGCTGCAGGTGGCCGATCGGCTGGTATGGCTTCGAGGATCCACCGGCTACTACGTCGACGGAACCATCCACCCGCTCACCACCCCGACCGAGATCCTGCGCTACCCCCACCTCACGCTCATGGAAAAGGCCCGTCTCGGCCTGCTGACCCTGCGCTCCCGCCGGTTCGACGTCCAGGCGCTCGACGGAATCACCGCGAAGGATTTCATCCTGGATAACCTCGGTTCCGGGGTTTACTCCTCGTTTTTCGAGCCGCTCTTAAAAAGCAAGTTCGGCGACCGTGCCGGCGAGGTTTCCGCTGCCTGGCTCATATCCCGCATCGCCATCCGATCCGACCGGGGTGCCGGGGGCGAGCGCCTGGGCTACCTGAAAGGGGGGTTCCGGCACTTCGTCGCGCGGCTCGAAGAAGAGGCGACACGACGGGGCGCCTCGATCGTGCCGGACACTCCCGTCGAAGAGATCCGGCGGGAGGGCGACGGCTGGGTCGTCGACGGGAAATCTTACGATGCCGTCGTATCGACGCTCCCCCCGCAGGTGACCGCGGACCTTGCCGGTCTCGATATCGCCAGAATTCCCTACCAGGCGCCGCCTGCATGACCCTCGCGCTCGACCGGGACGTGACCGACGGAATATACTGGCTGAACATGAAGGATGCCGCCCCTTACGGTGCGGTGGTCTCGCACACCAACTTCGCCCCGCTCGAGTGGTACGGCGAGCATATCGTCTACCTTGCATCCTACTTCACCGGGCGGCTCCCGGAAGGATTCGAACATTCGATGCTTGCCGACTTCTGCCGGCGATTCTCCGTCAGTGAACGCGAAGTCCACTGGCACCGGCTCGCGGTCGACCCGTATGCCGGCCCGGTCTACACGACCGGGCTCAAGAACCGACTGCCCGACTACGAAGAGCATGGACTCTTCCTCGCCGGGATGTTCAGCCCTCCGAATTACCCGGAGCGGAGCATGAACGGTTCGGTCGTCGCCGGTCAGGAAGCGGCGAAGAGGGTTCTCGCGAGGTATCCGGATGCATGAGGTCGAGGTGAGCGCCGTCCTTCCGGTCTACAACGATCTTTTAGCGCTCAAGACCGCGATACCGCGGTCGCTCGAGACGCTCGAGGCGATCGCTCCGGGGAGGTTCGAGTTGATCGTCGCCGAGGACGGGAGCACCGACGGGAGCACGGAGTTCGTCAGGGAGTGCGAGGCCAAAGACCCCCGTGTCCGCCTGCTCCACTCCGACGAGCGGCTCGGGCGGGGACGGGCGCTCAACCGCGCGTTTGCCGGGGCGTCGGGATCTATTGTCTGCTACTACGACGTCGATCTCGCCACCGACATGCAGCACCTCCCCGAACTGGTCGAGGCCATCCGCGACGGCAACGACATTGCAACGGGCTCCCGCCTCCTTCCCGAAAGCGTCATCGTACGGAGCGGCGGGCGGGAGATTGCGAGTCGCGGTTATAACACGCTTGTCAGGACAATCCTCGGGAGTTCGCTCTGCGATCACCAGTGCGGGTTCAAGGCGTTCCGGCGTGACCGCCTCCTCTCGCTGATCCCGTCGGTGACCGCCGATCACTGGTTCTGGGACACCGAGGTGCTGGTTCGGGCACAGAAGAATGGTTACCGGATACGGGAGTTCCCTGTGCAATGGCGGCAGGGAGAGGGGACGACGGTACGGAGAAAAGACGTAGTTGAGATGGGATCGGCGATTCTTCGTCTCTGGTGGCGGCTCCATGTGGAAAAAAGTTAGCGCGGTCGTCATCCCCACCCTGATCGCGGTCGGAATCGTCGCCTACATGCTCTACCGAGTATGGGACGAACTCCTGCTGACGCTCGAGCACGCCGTAATACCCTTCCTCTTTGCCGCCGTCGGGATCTGCGTCACCGCCTGGATCCTCCGGGGGTACCGGTACCGGTTCATCCTGCAGGGGCTCGACGTCAGAAAAGACCTCTGGTTCTCGACCGCCTGCATATTCATCTCCCAGACGGCGAACCTCATCGTCCCCGCGCGCCTCGGTGATTTCGTGCGGATGCTCATCTTAAAGCACGAAGATGACGCCACCTACTCGCAGGGATTCTCCTCCCTCGTCGTCGAGCGTGTCTTCGATATCCTGATGATCGCGGTACTCGGTGTCGTCGCGCTCCCGTTCGTCCTCGCTGTTCTCGACGTCCCCGACTGGTTCATCACGGTCATCGTCGTCCCCCTCGCCGCAGGGGGCGTCTTCTTCGCCGTGCTCCTCTGGTCGGGCAGGGTGGAGTCGGGGAACCGGATCGTCGCCGCCATCCAGAGGATGCTTGATGAGGTGAAGCGGGCCTCCCTCAATCCCCGGGCCCTCGCCATGCTCAGCGGCTCGTCACTCCTGATATGGCTCGTCGACGTGCTGGTCTGCTACGCGGTCGTCCTGATGTTCCAGGAGACGATCCCGTTTGCCGTCGTCGTCCTCGCGATCGTCATCGGCAACCTCGTCAAGGCGGTTCCAATCACCCCGGGAGGGGTGGGGACCTACGAACTCGCGCTCGCTCTGACGTTCGGGCTCGCGGGAACCCCGGCGGTCACGACAACGCTGATAGCGGTCATCGACCACCTGATCAAGAACCTGGTCACGCTCGTCGGGGGCGTCGGGTCGATCTACTACTTCGGCGACTGGTCGATGAACCTCCTGAAGAGAGCATTCAACAGGGAGATCGAGACGGAGGATACGTTTGGCGGTTGAGTTTCTCGTTCCCGTGCTGCTCTGGCTTGCGGTCGTCAAAATGCTCCATCTCGCCGTCTGGCCGGCGCTCGACCGCACCCTCGGCAGCCTCTCGGCAGCCGCGGCATACCCGGCGTCGATTCTCCTCTTCACGCTCGGTACGTGGTACCTGGGCCTCTCAGGCCTTCCGATCGTGCTCGGCCTCCTGCCGTTTGTGGCCGGAGTAGCGTATGCAGGGTCGCGCCGGTTCTTCACGAGGGAGCGGCTGCGGTCCGCGCTCACCTGGGACCTCGCCTTCCTGCTCCCCTTCCTCTTCATGCTCGAGGTGCGCTGGATCAACCCGAGCATCTCCTACGCCGAGAAGTTCATGGATCACGCGATCCTCGCATCGATCATGCGGGTGCCCACCGTCCCGCCGCTCGATCCCTGGTACGCGGGGGGGACGCTGGACGTCTACTACTACCTCGGCTACTGGATGGATGGGGTGCTCGGGCTTGTATCCGGCGTGCCTTCGACGATCGCCTTCAACCTCGCACTCCCGACGGTGCTCGGTCTTGCCGTCGTCTCACTCTACGCCCTCGGGCACCTCGTCCTCGATCGTTACCGGTGGCTCCCGGTGGTTGCGCTCTTCCTCCCGAACCCTTCGGCAATCTACCATATCCTGATCGGGGACGCCTGGTTCGACGTCCTCTGGGGGAGCACCCGGACGATCGAGAACACCATCAACGAGTATCCCATCTTCTCGATGCTCTGGGGCGACGTGCACCCGCACGTCATGAGTTTCTTCAATCAGGGGTTCCTGCTCTTTCTCCTGGTCTTCGCTTACATGCGGTGGGGGACCGTCTCCATGCGGGGGCGAACACTCCTCTGCGGGCTTACCGCCCTCTCCCTCGGGTCGATGCCCGGGTTCAACTCCTGGGACGTGCTGGTCTACGCCCCGGTCACGCTGGCCTTCGGCCTCCTGATATGGTGGCGCTACGGGAATCTTCGGTTGGACAGCCTGAACTCCTGGATGGTGCTTGCAGCGGTGCCGCCGCTCGCGATCGCGACATATCTCCCGTTCTACCTGCAGCTCAACAGCCCCGGCGTCGCGGGAGTCGCGATCGTACCCGCTCCCTCCGCACCGGTGGAGTTCCTGCTGGTTCACGGGTTCTTCCTCGCGGTGCTGATCGCGTACTGCGCACCGGATATCCGGAGACGCCCCTACCTCCTGCTCGCCGCGGTGCCGTTCGTGCTCGCCGGCTACCCGGCCGCGGCCATCGCCGCCGTCCCGCTGGTCTACCTTCTCGCCCGCCGCCGCTTTACGGCAGTCGAAACGCTTGCCATGCTCGGGCTTGTGATCGTCCTCGTCACCGAACTCATCTACCTCGTGGACAACATGGGAGAGACCTACTTCCGGATGAACACGGTCTTCAAGTTCTACCTCCCGGCATGGTTCCTGATGGGGACGGCGAGCCTCGCCGTCGTCGGCGAATGGCTCCGGGGCGCCGGGGTCGACCGGCACATCTCCGCCCGGATGGAGAAGGCGCTCCCGGCACTGGCCGCCGTGCTGCTCCTCGTCGCGCCCTTCGCGATCAACGTCGACTTCGGCTACGGGAGCCACACCCTCGACGGGGCGGCATACCTCGAAGGCTCGCACCCGGGGGATGCGGCGGCGATCGCGTTCCTCCGGACCCTCCCCGGCGACCACGTCATCGTCGAGGCGGAGGGTGGCGATTACACCTACTATTCACGGGTCTCCTCGTTCACCGGGATCCCGGCCGTCATCGGGATGCCCTTCCACGAGTACATGTGGCGGGGCGACGAAGGCCACATCGGCGAGCGGAGCGCCGACGTGCGGACAATATACGAGCAGCCCGACCGGACCGTCGACCTTGCGCAGGCCTACGACGCCACCCTGCTGTACGTGGGTGCGGAAGAGCGCGAACGCTACGCCGTCTCGATCCCGACGGATGCGCTCGAACTCATCTATGATGCGCAGGGAGTCCAGATCTATCGGATCCCCACGTAAACCGTCTGCGGCCACGTCCATGCGGGCAGGCACGAAAACGACGGAACCCTACCTCCAAAAACGGGGGAGAATGACAAACCTTTATCTCTCCTCTTATTGACATAATAGAGCGCATTCGATCAGCTACGCTACTGATGAATGATGACGGAGCAGCAGAGGGCTGCACCTGAAAGAGGTGAGTTATGGCAAAGGCATATGTAAAATTCGAGATTCCGGAAGAGATCCAGAATAAGGCTCTTGAAGCCCTTGAGATAGCAAGGGACACCGGTAAGGTGAAGAAGGGGTCCAACGAGGCAACAAAAGCAGTTGAGC
>NZ_JMIO01000007.1 GCF_000691865.1 Methanoculleus sp. MH98A
TTTGGGCGATTGCCGGAACGGGTATGAACGTGGCAAGATTCTGTACAGTGGACTGTGGGGATATCGCCACGGAGGGGGGTGGGGACAGGGGAGGGGGGAATACTCCCCCTCCCCACCTGACGGTGGTCGAGCTCCGGGCGTTCCGCCCATCGCACTCCCCGTCAGCCCCTCGCACCTAGCGGTGCTCATGCTCCCGCCCCGCACCTGACGGTGCTCCAGCTCCGTTCCGTTGGAACGTCGCACCCTACGGCCAGTCGCACTCCCCAATGGCGATATTCAGTGGAAATCCGTGTACAGGATATGAGCGTCTCGAATTGCGACTGACCTGTGAGTCTGATGAATAGGACTTCCGGAGCATGAGCCCCCTCAGGTGCGAGTGACGACCGTCGGAACGACAGGGATCCGAGAAGTTGTCAGGCTTCGCTGTGCGACGGTTCGCAGAACCGGAATTTGAGCATTCCTAGGTGCGAGCTACGCAGACGTGAAACTCTCCCATCCTTAAGAGCACCCAAGGGTGTTCTCCCCCCTCATATCACCGTCGACTTCCAGCCCCCATGCCGGTACATCGCAAAGAGCATACCCATCTGCAAGATCATCCCGCAGATCACCGCGAGCCAGACACCGGCAATCCCGATCCCGAGGAGACCTGGAAGGATGCAGGCGAGCGGGACCTGAAAAAGGACCATGGAGAAGAGCGTGGCGTACATGGGCTTCTTCGTGTCCCCCGCCCCATTGAGCGCGAACCCGAGGATGATCGCGACGGCGATGAAGACGTAGAACGGTGCGACCGTCTGCAGGTAGGAGACGCCGATCTCCGTGCTCGCACCGCTCGGGTCGAAGACCTCGACGATCGCGGGCGCGGCGAGGTAGAAGATCGCTCCCATGAGCGCCATGAACCCGCCGTTCATGAGCGCGGAGAGCCTCACGCCCGCCTCCGCCCGTTCAGGTTTCTTCGCGCCGAGGTTCTGGCCGACGATCACGGCGGTTGCGGTCGCGATCCCGAACCCCGGCATGAGCGCGACGAGTTCCAGTCGGCCGACAATGCCGTAGGCGGAGAGGGCCGCCGTGCCGAAGACCGCCACGATCGCCATCATCGCAAGGAACGTCACGCTCCTGAGCCCGGACTGAACGGAGTTCGGGACGGCGACCCGAATAAGCCTCCACGCGAGCGAGAACTCGAACTTCGTCCGGAACGAGAAGGGGATCGGCGACCTTCCCGAGAGCAGGAGGGCAAACGCTATGGCGAACGCCACGCTCCGGGATATGATGGTGGCGTATGCCGCCCCGGCGACACCGCAGGCGGGGACTACCCCGTAGCCGAAGATCAGGAGCGGGTCGAGGGCGATATTGAGGATATTCGCGAGAACCACGAGGAGCATCGGCGTCGTGGCGTCGCCGCAGCTCTGAAACGAGGAGTTGATCACCCAGAGCTCGACCAGCGTCACGCTACCGGTAAAGAGGACCGTCAGGTAGGAAGCCCCGAGCAGTGCAACGTTCGGTTCGGCGCCGAGGAGAAGGAGCATATCCTCAGCGTAGAGGATACCCACGACACTGAGGAGAATCGAGAATACGAGCCCGAGGATGAGGGTGTGCGAGACGCCCTTCGCTACCATATCGTAGTTCTTCGCCCCGTAGTAGCGCGAGACGAAGGCGGTGTTCGCGGTGACGATGCCGATGATGATCGTCATGAGCACCATGACGATGGAGGTGCTCATGGCGACACCCGCGATAGCCTCCGATCCAAGCCGGCCGACGAAGAAAAGGTCGACCAGTTCGAGGCCGCTCTGCAGCACGTTCCCGGCGACGATAGGCGCCGCTATTGTTATAAGACCCCGGAAGAGGTCGCCCTCGGTCAGTTCGCTCATGCAGTCAGCTTTTCTTTATACGATTCCAGGATCTGGATGATGAACCGCTGGTGCTCCTCCAGCGGCAGCTCATCTTCGGGGGAGGTCTCGATACCGACGGCATAGAGCAGGATCAGTGCGTTGTCGAGGTCGAGCACAGCCGGATCTTCGACCAGATCCGGGCGGAGCTGGATTGCAAGATCGTCGTAGTCCTCCTCGGTGAAGACATGCTCCGGGTTCGCCGTCACCCGGGACTTGGCGAAACCGCCGGCACGCTCCCGGAGGATCAGGAGCGCGCGCTCCAGCGCTCCGGGGCGCGGGGTGATCGCATCGAGCCGGGCAAGCGCCTCCGTGCTCTTCTCCATTGCATTCGCATACAGCCCGAACTTATATGTCAACAGCGACTGTGCGACCAGATGGCCGGTCTCCTCGTCGATAACGGCGAGGAGCGGTTCAATCCTGCCGATATATTCGTTTAACATCTGCTTCATTGTCATCTCCTGTAGTTTCGGCGCGTTAAACACTTTTTCTACCCGGACTGCAAGGAAGGTGATCGTTGCCGCAAAGATCGTCTGCACGAGTACGCCGCCCGAACTAATCTCATTTGGTATGACCAGGATGAGAAACGCGAAAAGCGGCGTGAAGAGCGAGACGAGATCCCGCCGGGGTTTTTGGTAGGCCTGGTAGCAGAGGATGCACGAGGCGATCACGCATCCTGCGACACCTGCCCAGAGGGCATAGGGAAAGCCGACGGATGCGAGCAGCAGCTCGATCCCGATTCCCAAAAACGAGACCGCAGGAACCGCTATCCAGAGGCGTGACTCTGTTCCGGGTGTTGTGGTGGTATTCGTCATCGACCGTCCTTGTACCATAATTACGCGCAGGGGGTAAACAGGGTTTCCCCTCCCGTGGCAAGGGCGCCTCGCCGATCAGGGGGACGGAAGAACGGGTATCTCGACCTCCGCATCCCGTCCGGCGAGAGCAGCCGTGCGCGACCGGATCTTCTCGGTTTCGGCAGCATACGAGGTCTGCAGCATCTCCCGCTGGCTCTCCGCCCGGGCCTTCGCGGCAGCCTTCGCCTCGGACTCCCGGCGCAGCCCCGGGAGCGCGGTCGCAAGACGCTGCTCCTCGACCACCACCGGGAGCGCGGCTAGGGCCTCCTGCTCTGCCGCCCGCTTCACCCGGACGTCCCGCTGCTTCTCCAGCGCCTGCTTCATCGCGGCAGGCAGGGTTTCGGCGTCGGAGAAGAGGCGGACCTCGTCCTGGTTCTTGAGGGGGAGATCCTCCCGCCGGATCATGGCGAGAACGACCGGCATAGCCGCTTCGGTCGGGCCGACCGGGTCATCCCCGTCATCCGTATACGCGTCGAGCGCACGGTCGATTGACGCGGCAGCCGCGCTGTCCCCTGCCTTCTCGGCCACCTTCCCTGCCTTGCGGAAGACGTGGGCGGCGGTGGTCCGGAGAGTCGCCATCTCCCGTCCGGCCTCCTCGTCCACGGCATCGAGTGCCCGGATCTTCTCCTCGATCTCCTGCTTGCGGGCGTAGTCCGGGTGCCGTTTGAGGGCAGCGAGATCCTCTTCCGTCTTGTGGATCTCACTCTCCGCCACCGCGAGCGCCGCCCCGTATTCCCGGACCTGCCCGTCGGCGGCGGCATACTCCTCGCGGATCCGGGCGAGGGACGCATGCGACTCCCGCACGTCTCCCACCTGCCGGCGGCCGTCACGCGCCCGGGCGAGGGGCTCGTTCATCGTGTTCACCTCCCGGCCCAGATCTTTGACGGCTGCGCGCACCTCCTTCATCTCGTCCGGGTAGACGGAGGAGAGGTACTTCCCCTGCCCCTTCAGCGCCTTGAGCGAGCCCTTCAGCATCTCGGCGGCGGTCGCGTAGAACGCCTCGGGGTCACCGGTTGGCTCGCGGGAGAGGATCTGCGCCATAGACTTCGTGAACCCCGGAAGCGCCTTTCTGGAGATATCGCGGAGCCGGGGGTGAACCTCGCCGTCGCCTTCGGCCGTCTCCATCCGGCCGACCGCCTCGCGGAGGCGCTCGAGGGTGCCGCAGATCGCCTCGCGCGGCGGAGCCGTCGCACCGAAAAGTTCGTGCCCGATCTCCTCTTCACGGGCATCGAGCCACGCGGGAAGGCCGTCGAACGAGAGTTTCAGGCTCTCTTCCTCCGGTTCGGTTCGCCGGAAAAGGTCTCGCAGTTGCTTGAACATGATTCATCCGATTAGGACGGGCATACCCATCAGGGTTCCGCCCGTCAGTCGCTCCCCGCGATCCGCTGCAGCCGTTCCACGCCGTGGATCTCGCGGATGACATCCACCACGGCGGGGGGAACCAGATGCTCCCAGGGTTCGCCGCCGAGCATCCGTTGCCGGATGACGGTTCCGGAGTGCGTCAGCCGCTCATACATATCGGGCGACTGGACGTCGACCCCGGCCTCGGCGAAGAGCTGCATGACGAGAGGGTTCGACGAGTAGACCGTATCGAACGGCGGGGTCATCGAACGGACGTGGGCGACCCAGAGGGCGTTGCGCTGGACGTCCTCGATGGGGATGACGTAGAACGGGCAGTCGAGATCTTCGAGCGACCGGGTCAGCATCAGCACCCGTTCGCCTGCCGTGAAGGGGTTCGCCACGGTATGGGAGACCTGGGCGCTCCCAACCCCGATGACGATCTCGTCGGCCGTGCAGGCTATCCGCTCCAGCACCGACTGGTGCCCGTTGTGGTAGGGCTGGAACCGCCCGATGTAGAACCCGCGGCTCATTCCCGGCTACCTCCGTGCGCGACCTGCGCGGCAAACGCGCCTGCCGTGAACCCGGCGTCGATGTTCACCACCGCAAGCACCGAGCACGACTGGAGCATGCTCGCAAGCGCCGCCTCGCCGCCGCCCATGTAGCCGTAGCCGGTGCTCACGGGAACGCCGATCACCGGGCGGTCGACGAGCCCCGCGACGATCGCGGGGAGCGTTCCTTCCCGCCCGGCGGCCACGATGAAGACGTCGGCCGGGATCAGGTCTTTGAGCGCCGAGAAGAGGCGGTGGATCCCCGCCACCCCGACGTCGTAGGCCGTCCTGACCTCGCATCCCATCTCCTCGGCAATCAGCCTCGCCTCTTCGGCGACGGGGATGTCGGACGTCCCTGCCGTGAGGATGGCGACGGTTCCCCGCCGGGGCGCGGGCTCGTTATCCGTCGAGAGGATGACCCCTCGTGCCGCCTCCCGGTGCTCCATCCGGACGTCCGGCGGCAGCCGGGCGCGCAGGGCGTCGAGGTGCTCCGGCGAGAGCCTCGTCGCGATGCACCGCCCCGATGCCTTCACCTGCGCGAGCATGATCCCGGCAAACGCCTCCGGCTCCTTACCCTCAGCGAGCACCACCTCGGGCATCCCGCAGCGCACGCTTCTCCCGGCATCGATCCGGGCCATGCCGTCGAGAACCTCGATGCGGAGCCCTTCGAGCGCGCCCGCCGCCTCGTCCTCAGATACCTCGCCGTTACGATACATCCGGAGGATGTCCCTGATGGTGGCATTCGGCAGCATAGTTCGATAACAAAAATAGGGGTGGAAGTATAATATTACTTCATCTCATGTCCTATCTTGCCTACGTCGCAGGCTTCGGCGTTGCCGTCACCGCTTTCCTGTGGCTCCGGGACCTGCGGATCTTTTACCGCACCGGTCTTCCCGGATATCGGAAGGCGGCATACCTCGGGGTTCCCTTCACGGCGCTCGCCCTGCTGGGCTTTTTCGTGACCGCATACGCCGAAGCGTGGGAGTACCTCGGCCTCGGCCTGGTTCTCCTGGCCCTCTACCTCCAGGGGCGGGTCGAGAGGGAGAACGTCTGGCACGGCGAGGGCGCCCGCGAGCGGTTCTTCGGCAGTGCGGAGCGCACAAAAGATAAGGGTTCGCGCAAGAGACTTTAATCCAGGAGAATACCGAATGCTTCAAAAACCACGGGGAACGCGGGACTTTTTACCCGACGAGATGGAACGGCGGCGGCTGATCGAGCAGCGGATGCGGGAAGCGGCCCGGCGGTGGGGCTACCGGGAGGTCTGCACGCCCGACTTCGAGCACCTCGAACTCTTCACGATGAAGTCCGGCGAAGGGATCATCCAGGAGATGTACGTCTTCGAGGACAAGGGCGGGAGAAAGATGACGCTCCGGCCGGAGGTGACCGCGGCGGTGCTGCGGATGTACGTCAACGAGGGCAAGGTGCTCCCGAAACCGATCCGCTGGTGCTACTTCGCCGACTGTTTCCGCTACGAACGCCCCCAGAAAGGCCGCTACCGGCAGTTCTGGCAGTTTGGGGTCGAGCTGATCGGTGCGGACACGGCGAGCGCCGATGCAGAGGTGATCATGCTCGCCGACGATACCCTTCGGTCGACCGGGGTCACCTTCGACCTCCACGTCGGCCACCTCGCGCCGATGAAGCATCTCCTCTCCGGGCTCGATCCCGCCGACCAGCGGGCGATCATGGCGTACCTCGACAAGCACGACCAGAAAGGGCTCGAGGCGGCGCTTGTCGAGAAGAACCTCACCCATCTTGCAGAGCCCCTCGCGGCACTCGGAGAGTGCCGCACCGTCTCCGAGGTCTTTGAGGTCGCGGGCGACGTCCCGGAACGCGCGCGGATCGAGGAGACGTTCGCGCTCCTCGACTCCCTGAACATCGACTACCGGCCGGACTTCGGGATAGCCCGGGGACTCGACTACTACACCGGGATGGTCTTTGAGGGGTTCGCGAAGAACCTCGGCGCGGAGAACCAGATCCTCGGCGGCGGCACCTACCGGCTCGCCCACCTCTTCGGCGGCGACGACGTCGCATCCTGCGGGTTTGCCATCGGGTTCGACCGGGTCATGGTCTCGATCGGGGACTTCGAACTCGCGCACGAACCCGTCGTCGGCGTCGTCTGCACGCCTGACGCACGGGCGCGGGCGCTCGAGGTCGCCCGGGCGTTCCGGGAGGCAGGAGTCCGGGCCGAGGCCGACCTGATGCAGCGGGGGATGGGCGCCCAGGTCTCCCACGCCGCAAAGACCGCGGACTTCGCCGCGGTTCTCGGGAAACGCGAGGTCGAGGCGGGCACGGTGACCCTCAAGAACCTCCACTCCGGCGAGCAGCAGGAGAGGAGCCTTGAGGAGGCCATCGCCGAGGTGGCACGGCATGGTGCTTGCTGAAGACCTCGCCAAACAGCAGCGGAGCATCAGCGTCGCGGAGTTCTTCGAGAAGAACAAGCACCTGCTCGGTTTCGATTCCCCGACGCGGGGCATCATCACCACCATCAAGGAAGCGGTGGACAACGCGCTCGACGCCTGCGAGGAGGCGGAGGTGCTCCCCGACATCTTCGTCGGCATCAAAAAGGTCGACAACGAGGTCTACCGCATAACCGTCGAGGACAACGGCCCCGGCATCGTGCCGGAGAACGTCCCCCTGGTCTTCGGGAAACTCCTCTACGGCTCCCGGTTCCACCAGATCCGGCAGAGCCGCGGGCAGCAGGGTATCGGGATATCGGCGGCGGTGCTGTATGCGCAGCTCACCACCGGCATCCCGACGCAGGTCGTCTCCCGGACGGGGGCGAAGGCGAGGGCGCACCGGTTCGAACTGATGATCAGGACCGAGACCAACGAGCCGGAGATCGTCAGCCACGAGGAGATCGACTGGGACCGGACGCACGGGACACGGATCGAGATCCAGTTCAAGAGCACCCTCGCCGCGAAGAAGCGGCTGGTGGACTACCTTCGCCTGACGGCGATCGTCAACCCGCACGCCCGGATAACGGCCGATATCGACGGCGAGGTGACGACGTTCGAGCGGGTATCGGGCGAGGTCCCGCCGTGCCCGAAACCCATCCTCCCCCACCCGCACGGGATCGAGTTCGGCGCCTTGAAAAGGATCGCCGCCGTGAACACCGGGACCGTCGAGGAGTTCCTCATCGGCAGTTTCTCCAAGGTCGGGAAGAAGACCGCGGACGAGATGATCGCTCTCGCCGGGCTCAAGCCCTCCCGGAAGGTGAACAAACTCGAGTCGGACGAACTCAAACGTCTCCTCGACGCCATGCAGGCCGTGAAGGTCCCGGCCCCGCCGGCGCAGCAGTGCCTCTCCCCCATCGGCGAGGACCTGATCTGCAAGGGGCTCGAGAAGGAGATCCAGCTCGACTTCATCAAGGCCCGCACCCGCCCGAGCACCGTCTACGGCGGGCACTCGTTCATCATCGAGGCGGCGATCGGCTATGGCGGCAAGGTTCCCGCCGAGGGCACCGCCCAGCTCTTCCGGTTCGCAAACCGCGTCCCGCTCCTCTACCAGCAGGGCGCCTGCGCGATCACGAGCTGTGCCTCGCAGGTGAACTGGAAGAGCTACGGGCTCTCGCAGCAGGGCCTTCCCATGGGGCCGGTGCTGATCATGGTCCACGTGGCGTCCACGAACGTTCCCTTCACGAGCGAGAGCAAGGACGCGGTCGCGTCCATCCCGGAGATCGAGCGGGAGGTCGTCCTCGTCCTCCAGGAACTCGGCCGGGAGCTCAAGACCTACCTCTACCGGCGGGACAAGAAGAAGCAGCAGGACGACCGGGCCCGGGCGATATGCTCGGTCATTCCCGAGATCGCCGCAAAGGTGAGCGAGATCGTGGAACTCCCTCTGGTGGACACCTCTCCGATCGAGGGAAAGATCATGCGCAAGGTCGTCGCGAAGAAACGGACGGTCGACGGGAAGGTCCGTATCGACGTGAACAACTACACCGCGAAGGAAGTCACCCTCGTCCTCTACAACCTCTCCCGCGATGCGGCGGAAGACGCGAAGCCCCGGCCGGATTTCGTGGACAGTATCGACGGGGAGTACAACAAGGTCTGGCGGTGCACGCTCGACCCCGGTGAGGCCTGGCAGATCGTCTACACGGGAGCGGGCGACGGTTCGGTCGATCTGCGCGGTGTGGAGGACGGCAGGAAAGTGGTGGTGGATCTCGATGTCTAGGGAAGAGATGGATGCACTGGCAAAGGAGCGGCTCGTCGGTATCGCCCGCACCTGGTATGACCAGATGCGGGACGGCATCGTGCCGTTCATCCGGCTGCCGACACGGACGAAGCGGAATATTGAGTACGACGATGCGAGCGAGGTCTGGAAATACGGCGAGCGGGAGAGCACCCGGGCGGCGACGAACGAGAAAGGGGCGGTCCATCTCTTGAAGATGGCCTACCTCATCGGGTTTTTGAAGCAGCAGCTCGTGGAGAACCGGTCCTCGACCCTGAGAGAGTTGTATTACATCTCGGAAGGCTGGAAGAAGGCGAAGTTCGGTGCTCAGGATGAGAGCAACCATCTCATCGAAGACCTCGAGATCATCACCGAGGTGCAGCGTGAAGCGTTCCATCTCCGGCCGGAGGAGGACGGGGCCTCGATCTTCGGCCCTCTGCGGATCCGGGAGACCACCCGCCGGGGCGTCAAGGAGATGCACTGCCAGGAGGATGTCGGGGAGGCCGGCTACCCCATCCCGAACAACGTCGACAACCTCGAATTCGTCGACCACGACGCAAAGTTCGTCATCGCCATCGAGACCGGCGGTATGTACGCCCGTCTTATGGAGAACGGGTTCGACGAGGAGTACGGGGCGGTTCTGGTCCACCTCAAGGGGCAGCCGGCACGTTCGACGCGGAGAGTCCTGCGCAAGCTCAACGACTCGCTCAATCTCCCCATCGTGGTCTTCACCGACGGCGACCCCTGGTCCTACCGGATCTACGCGAGCGTCGCCTACGGCTCGATCAAGAGCGCGCATATGTCGGAACTTCTCGCGACCCCCCAGGCGCAGTTCATCGGCGTGCAGCCCTCCGACATCTCCGACTACAACCTCCCCGCCGACCACCTCACCGAGCAGGACGTCAGCGCCCTGAAAGCGGAACTGACCGATCCGAGGTTTGCGACCGACTACTGGAGGAGCCAGATCAACCTGCAGCTCGAGATGAAGCTGAAGTCGGAACAGCAGGCGTTCGCGAGCAGGGGGCTCGACTTCGTGACGAAGGAGTACCTGCCGACGAGGTTGTCGGAGATGGGGATTATCTGATCCGGGAGTTGGAGATTTACTGCCAGGGGACAAGGGGTTTGGGCCACTGGGGGTAACACACTCATTTCCAGTCGTGTTACAGGCCCTTAACGGGCTCGGGCGCCGGGTAGGACAACCGGGCACCCTGTTCCGATGAATTCGCGAAGACCGGCGTCACGTCTGGCGTCCGCAATGTTACGATCACGAAAGAGGGATTCACTCCCCATCGGAGTTCGTCACCGTTGTTTCGGGCCAGACCAGCGTCATGAACACGGCCCTGAAACTAGAAGACCTGAACGATGACGCCTGCGGACAGCTTCGAAAACAGGTGCCGTGACAAGGTTCGACCCCCTCGACAGCGCCGATTCCGACCCGCCGGCGCCTGCCGCCAGCGGAGATATCGATTTCGCCAAGATTGGGCGTGCTATCGTTCTCGTTGTAATCTTCGGGGAGACCGGGCTACCTGACGGGTTGTGTTACCGGCTGGTCGGGGAGGAGACCACCTCCGCACCCTACTACATGGTCGGCTCCGAGGTATTCGGTGCCTACTCGCACCATGCCATGTCCTCGGTTACAGAACGAAGAGATCATGGCATTTCTGCAGGAGAGCCTCAAATCCTGGATCGATCAGACAATCTTTAGAGCTTACCGGAGTTTAAGACGGTTTCCGAATGGCAATTAACAATATATATTATCTTTCATCCTGAGATTATGTGAAGAAGGGCGTTCTCGTTATTCCAGGGGCTCATCCATGAGGTGGCAACCAGAGTATAGCCAAATCGCGATTGGATTTGCATTTGAAGGTTATTCGGTAGAACGGCAGACACTCTGTTCAAATCGAGGTAAATCCTTGGCTTTCGAATAATTTTGAAATGATTTCAGCCAAGAGATTCTATATTTCAGAACCAGGGCATGGTTATAATGAACTATGAAGGCAACATACTGACAAAAACGAAAAGCGTCATTGCAAAATCTTGGAATGATTATACGGTGTTTATCGCCGTATGTATCGCCTTATACTTACTTCGTCTTCTCATTGCCATCGTATCAGGGCATCACGGCAGCGACATTACCGACCACCTGGTTGGTGCTCACGGCCTTATCGAAGGAAAATTGTTGTATGTAGATGCGGACTTTTTTTATCCGCCATTACACGCCTATTTTCAGGCATTTCTCCTGAAGACCCTTGGAGACACAATCCTTGTAGCAAAACTCCCTGCCATTATCGGTGATGCAGCGCTGACGTGGGCGTTATATCACATGGGAAAGCGATCAAGCGAAGTTGTCGGAAGGCAGATGGCCTTAGCATATCTCTTGCTGCCCCTCTCCGTTCTCACGTCTGATGTCCTGGGCCTTTTCGATTCGGTTGC